>JABGSU010000125.1 GCA_018647605.1 Flavobacteriaceae bacterium
ATGTAGATGATTTCCTCAAAATTAAAGGCTCCAGGATTGAAAATACCCTTACGGGCGACCTCCATCATACCGCTTGAAAACAATGCTCCCAAAGCAATTCCCAAACTCGCAAATATCATTATGTTTTTAAAAGAAATGGCTTTTGAACCAATGGCAGAGTTTAGGAAATTTACTGCATCATTACTGACCCCGACAATCAAGTCACCTATGGCCAGTAGGCTCAATATAACGACGATGTATAAGTAGATGTTTTCCAAAAGACCTTTATGTATTAAAATCGAACTGCATAACTAAAAGAAAAGGTTCTTCCTATATTTCTAAAACTAAAATACGCACGCTCTTCATTAAATCCAATAAAGTCACTCTCAGGATTATCATCCAAAAGGTTGGTTACTTTCAAAGTCAGCGTTCTGTTCTTTTTTAATTGTTTAATCACGTTAAAGTTAAGGCTATTAAATGGCATGGTATATACATCTGGATAAAAACCGTTTCCTACCACCTGTAATGTTTTCCCTTGGACGTTGTAAAACAGTCCTCCTTGGAATCCTTTGTCTTGATTGTTATATTCAATCCCTGCATTGATCAAAAAAGGGGATTGACCTTGAAGCGGTCTGGAGCTTCCTAGGTTTTGCCCTTCTCTCAGACCCAGCCTTCTCAGTTTTAACTCATCCTCACTGTACTTTTCGTCAGAAATAATATAAGATCCATTGAAGTTTAATTTCCAATTTTCAAAACCAGAAAGCCAAGTACTAAGGTTTTTTCTTAGTTCCAGTTCCAAACCAAAAACATTTGCCGTTTCTAAATTCAACGGCTTGTAATTTGAGAAAGAAGCGGCCACAAAACCAATTTCAATAGGGTCGGTGAGGTTTTTATAAAATGCACTAATGGCAAACAATTGAGCGTTTTCTCCAAAAGCTTCATAGCGAATATCAAAGTTGTCGATATAGGTAGGACGGATATTGATATTTCCGATAAAAAACAAATTGGATATTGGATCGTATATCTCGGCAATGGAAGCCTCCTTAAAACTGGGGCGGGCCGTGGTAAGCGAATATGCCAATCTCAGGTTTTTATTTTCCTTTAAACTATAAATAAAATTAACCGAAGGGAACAAATTATTCTTACTGATGATATTCTCATTGTTGTAAACTTCTCCCAACTGACTATTTTCACCAGTGTAGAATACCTGATAATTTTCGAAACGCAAACCAATAATGGATTTTAATTCTTCAGAGAAATTAAATTCGTTTGAAACATAGCCCGCAAGGTTTTGTTGTTTGGCATTGAAAATATTGGCCTCTTGACGTATTGTTGTTTGTGGATTGATATAGGTTCCCTTGTCGTTGTTAATCCCAATGAGGTTATTGGGATTGAAAAGCTGGTTGGGATCTCCTCCATAGTTATCCCAATCACTTTTGGAGGTATAATTCGAACTCACAGAATACTGGGCAATTGAAAAATCTCTTTCTTTAAAGGATCCGTATATACCAAACTTTAGAATAGCATCTGAACCAAGAAATTTAAATCGTTTGGTAAAATCAACTTTAGATACAAGATTATTTTCGTCTAGTGTTCTCCAGATTCTTTTAGGCTCTGTATTTTCTTGGAAACTAAAGATTCCCTCTTCATCCTGAAAAGTTGTATTTCTAACATCCTTGTCATGAACCTTAGCCAGGGTTCCGGAAAGGGTCCACTCGAATTTTAAATTTGATTGATCAAAATTATGCAAACCAGAAAACATGGCATTGGATATGCTTCTTTCGTTGTATTCAAGATTGAACTTGTTGAAGTCTATAAAGTCGGAAAAGCGTGTCAGCTGTCTAAAACTTCCTGAAGTACTTTCCCCGTTTTGAATTTGCAATCCATTGAATTTATACTTTGATGATTCCGTCTTATAAGTCAAACCAAAAAGACCACTGGAAATAATATTTTGCCCACCTATGGTTCCGGACTGAATTCGATTTTCCTCAAAAGTAAATACGCTTTTTTCTGGGCTAAAATTGTAAAGATTATCCTGGGTGTTTTCATAAACGGTTTGTTCACTCTTGTAAGACAAAGAAGCCAGCACTCCCAAAGCATGACCGTTTTCAAAATTGAACTGGTTTCCATAAGAAATTCCAAAACCAAAATTCATTCCACTATTGGATACTTTTGGCGCCATTTGAGGGTCAAACTGATTACTGATTCGATTGACCACATTTAGGGTTGATTCGGTTGGATTTAATCTAGGATCAAATGCATTGCCCAAAAAACTATTGGCAATTTTATTCTTTCTTGAGCCATCATCAAAACCTAAAAAATCTGTACTTCCCCCCGCGTATGTCAAATAATTGTCATTGAAATGCATGTCTGGGTTATATCCCATGGTCAAAGAGACAGAAAACTCCTCTTTGCTTGGAAAATCTTTTGTGATAATGTCTATTACGCCTCCCGTAAAATCGGCGGGCAAATCGGCCCTTGCAGATTTGATGACCAAGACATTGGAAAGCATATTGGTTGGAAAAAGATCCATTTGAATGGTGTTTCGATCAGGGTCTAAACCTGGGATGTCAACCCCATTCAAGATAGATTTGGTATAACGATCTCCCAAGCCTCGGACATAGACATATTTCCCTCCTTGAACCGATACACCGGGTACATTTTTTAAGGCACTGGCGATGTCACTAGCACCAATTTTCTTGAATGCTTG
>JABGSU010000126.1 GCA_018647605.1 Flavobacteriaceae bacterium
ATCACATGGGGTAATCCCGCCGTTCCTACCATCAAAGCGGCAGTGATAAAGAATACATCTAAAGTAGATTTTTTACCAGAAGTATATTCGTGAAAACCTAATTCACGGTGCAAACCATCCAACTTGTCCAATAAATAGACTCCGTCACTACCGGATGATCCAAAACCTATTTGTGGAATAGCATTTCCCGTTACCATTAAGGAAATGAATATAGCGGGCAACATAAAGGCAAAAATTAATACGCAGTATTGCGCAACTTGAGTGTATGTAATTCCTTTCATTCCTCCCAATACCGCATAGAAAAGTACTATTAACATTCCAATGAGAACTCCAGTGGTAATGTCTACTTCCAAATAGCGTGAAAAAACGACTCCTACGCCACGCATTTGTCCAGCGATATAGGTAAAAGAAACTATGAGAGCACAAAATACGGCCACCCCTCGTGCTACGTTGGAATAATACCGGTCACCAATAAAATCCGGAACGGTAAACTTTCCGAATTTTCTCAAATAAGGGGCCAGTAAAAGTGCCAGTAAAACATAACCACCTGTCCATCCCATCAAGTATACTGAACCATCATAACCATTAAAAGATATGATTCCAGCCATGGAAATAAAAGAAGCAGCAGACATCCAGTCTGCAGCAGTAGCCATTCCATTTGCGATAGGTGGCACTCCTTTTCCTGCAATGTAAAACTCTCCTGTAGAAGAAGCCCTAGTAATAATGGCTATGGCAATATAAAGTGTAAAACTAATTCCTACGGCAATCCAAATCCAATATTGTAAATCCATTATTTCTCGTTTTTAAATTTTTCATCCAAGCGGTTCATCAAGTAGATGTAGACGAAGATCAATATTACAAAAACATAAATTGCGCCCTGCTGGGCAAACCAAAAGCCGAGTTTAAACCCGCCCATGTGGATTTGATTAAGACTGTCTGCTAAAAGAATACCGAAGCCGAAGGAAACGGTAAACCAAATAGACAATAGAATCACCAAGTACTTTAAATTAGTTTTCCAATAAGTGTTCTGTTTATTCATTTTTTTGGTTTAGTGGGCTAATATACAAATAAAACTGACCTGACATTTTTAGGAGTTTTTTTTACAGAAAACTTATAATTTGATATAAATTTTCCTTTTATACAGCTGATAAGTAGGAACCCAAATAACCATTACATAAAATAATGCATAAGATAAAGAAGCTAATTTTGGGGCTACTCCAAAGGCAATCGCTTGTTCCACAAATGTTGTACTGAGCGAAATCCCCCATAGTTTTTTACTGTAAAAAACAGTATAAAGTATACCCGCCAAAGTATAAGAAAAGATAGCATTCACTCCAAAAACGCGAGCAAATTGAAAACGTGAAGTATGACCTTTGACGTCAACCCAATAGACGAAAATAGCCAAAAGTAAACAACTTATACCTCCAGTCATAAGTACAAAGGAACTGCTCCAAATACTTTTATTGATCGGCATCAAAAAACGGGAAGCATCTCCCAAAATAAGTAAGGTTGAAGCCAAGAGAAAAAGCTGTAATAATTTGTCTTTCAGGGTGGATTGAGAAACCAACACAAATCCTGCTATCATTCCCAAAAGTCCGGTTGCCACCGCTGGGAAAGTGCTTAGAATGCCCTCAGGATCCCATGTTGTTTTCCATAAATAACCCGGCAGTAATTGACTGTCTATGTAATTGGCCCAATTTTTATCGGCGACACTAAGATCCGGCATTCCTATCCCTGGAAGTGGGAGATACTGAATGATTATCCAATACAATACAAGAATTGAAGAGGCAATGATAAGTTGGGTTTTTCTTTTTGTATAAAGAAAAATTAAACCACATATCAAAAAGACCACAGCAATACGAGGCAGCACCCCTACCCAACGAATACGATCAAAATCAAAAGAGGGCCACAACCAAAGGAATAGCCCTACGGCATATATTTTTATGCTACGAATGACCACTTTTTTCACCAATTCTTTTCTTGGCAATCCTTTTTCTCTTTGTTTCGTTAAAGAAAGAACTATAGATACACCAACAATAAATAGGAAGGCAGGAAATACATAGTCAGTAGGCGTTAAACCATTCCATTTCGCATGCAAAAGTGGGGCATAGACATGACTCCATGATCCAGGATCATTCACAATAATCATCAATATGATGGTAAAACCTCTTAAAATATCGAGAGATAATAGTCTTGAATTTGATTGTTCCATAATCTAATTATTAAGGTAATTTCTAAATGTAATAAAAATGAAGGGAAATGCTAAACACATTAAAAAAAGTGTCTTATTAATGACTCCAATTAATTCATTATCTTCAAATAAGTATCATAAACCAAAATCTTATTTACTTAATCTTTTTATTATGCCGAAATTAAAAATCAGTCATTCTATTTTAATCGAAGAAAAGTCAATAAAATATGATATCATCAGTAATTTCAAACGATGGAAAGCATGGTCTCCATGGTTGTTTGTAGAGCCTGATTGTTTGGTCAACAACTCAAAGAATGGAGATTTCAATTATTGGAAAGGTGAAATTATCGGGGAAGGAAAGATGACTATTTCAAAAAAATCTGACAATCACGACTACTTAAGTGCAACATTGGAATTCATCAAACCTTAGAAATCTAAGTCAATAATACATTTTCTCTTAAAAGAAAATCGGAAGGAACGGAAGTGACTTGGACTATGGAAGGAAGGCTTCCCATTTTTCTTTTTTGGTTGAAGAAATCGATGGAAGTTTATATTGGGGAGGATTACCGACGTGGGTTAAATCTCCTTAAAGATTTAATCGAAACTGGAAAAACCAATTCCAAAATAGAATTCTTGGGAATGAGAACACTTGAAGGATCTGAAATCACTGGAATCAAAAGGTACTGTAGAATCATAGAAATTGGTCATTGTATGGAAGAGGATTTTACAAGCCTACTCTCCGAGAGTCACCAAAAATGGGAGCAATTAATCGGTGGTTTTCCATTTGCTGTTTTTCATAAGTTTGATATGGTCAAAGGAGAGGTCGTTTACAAGGCAGCACTGCCCATGCAGGGCCCTATAGACATATTTCCAATGGATGGGCTGCAATAGTCATGCATCAAAAGGCTAGAAAATTTAAACACGACAAAAAATTCCCGCCTATTGAAATTTACCTCAACAGCCCTAAAGACAACGATGAATCAAAATTAAAAACCGAAATTATATTTCCAGCAAAGCGGTAATTTCCAACTACTTGTTTAAAATAAATTCTGGGGAATTAAAAAAAGAACATTCTATCTTGATCTATCAAAAAGCGACCAGAATAACCAAAAAATGTAGGACCACTAGGGTCTAAAGTTAGAAAGAATAATAGTCCCTACCCTTAACTTTTTTATACCTCGCATTGAGTACCAGACCTAAAATTATTATACCCATACCAAGTAAGCTATATAAAGTATAAACATCGAGAAACACTAAAACACCAAAGCGAGGGAAAAGATTACCTCGACAAACTTAAAAGGAGCTATTGTATGAGCTGAGCCAATCTGAAAAGCTTTGGTCATCAAAACCTGAGCAATCAAACCCGTAATTCCCAAAAGAATAAAGTAAAACCATGCTATTCCTTGCGGAGTTTTCCACTCGAATAAACAACCGAAAGCTCATGTAAGTGTTGCAATCAGCATAAAATAATTAATGATGACCATGTAGTGATCTTTAGAACCTATTTTGGAAATTAAGATATAGGTGATAGCAGAGGTTATTGATGATAAAATAATGATGGTCAATCCAAAGAAATTAACCGTAGCATCAAAGCCTTTGACCAAGACCACTCCTGCAAAGAAATACCAAAAAAAATCCATTGGATGAATTATATTTTTTCTCCCATAAACATAACCGTTAAAAGAGCAACAATCAAGGGAGCGGTATAACGTAAAGTAACGGCAGAACCCAAGGTCATTAACTGTAATGCCAAAACAAAACCATCGAACTCGCTCCAGTAAATCATCTCAAAAAAAGAAGTTTTGTCTGATTTCCAAAAATTGGAATCTTACGGTAAAGATGAAAACTCATACTAAAAACAAGCGTTCCAAGTAATCGAAAAAAAACCAATTGAAAGGCACCATAATCTGCAAGTTATTTTACCATGGAATTCATCATGGCAAAAAACAAAGGTCTCAAAAGCATATAGAAAATAGCCTTGTAACTTCTCAAAGTAAAATTTTGGCAAAGATGGCCAACTTTACGGATATAAGAAATTTATTCAATAGCTTTACGATCTACAAAATTAATTCATCCTTTCATTGTTACTACAAACCGCTTTTCCCTATTGGAGTATTACTTTTTCAATCGCTCTGGGGTGCGCCTTATTATTGGGCATTGGCAAATCAGGCATCAAAGGATTGGCTGTAATAATCGTCACAGGCTTAGCACTAGTCTATGGAGCTAGAGAGTCAACAGGTATCCTCATGCCCTTACTGATCTGTGGAGACATACTAGCGGTGATCTATTACAAACGTCACGTGAAATGGATATATCTGCAAAAGCTCTTGCCATGGATGGTTGTTGGGGTTCTGGTAGGTGTGGTTATAGGTAAGGATTTGCCTGAGGATTTGTTTAAGTCCGGTATGGCTGTTATCATTCTCATCAGTGTGATCATGATGTATTATTGGGAAAGGAATAAAGAAAGAAAGGTACCTACTCATTGGAGTTTTGCAACCCTTATGGGTATGATGGCTGGGTTTACGACCATGGTTGGGAATTTGGCAGGGGCTTTTTCCAATATCTATTTTTTAGCAATCAAGTTGCCTAAAAATGAATTTATTGGAACGGCAGCTTGGCTGTTCTTTATCATCAATTTGTTTAAGGTTCCGTTTCATATCTGGTCGTGGGGAACGATCAACTGGGAATCATTTCAAATCAGTTTGAGTTTGATTCCTGCTGTATTGATAGGATTTGGTTTTGGTGTTTTTTTGGTCAAAAAAATAAACAACGACAAATACCGGCAATTGATACTTTTCCTCACAGGGCTGGGAGGCTTGGCGATTTTATTTCAATAATTATTTAGCAACATTGACTGCCCGGGTTTCACGAATGACTGTGACCTTGACTTGACCAGGATAAGTCATATCAGTCTGTATTTTTTGGGAAATCTGAAAAGACAGTTCAGCCGATTGATCATCAGAAACCTTTTCGCTTTCAACAATTACCCTGAGCTCTCGACCCGCCTGAATGGCATAGGCCTTATTTACTCCGCTAAAGTCATAAGCGATATTTTCCAAATCTTTCAGTCGCTGAACATAGCTGTCTAATACCTGTCTTCGGGCACCCGGACGGGCACCAGAAATAGCATCACATACCTGAACAATAGGGGAAAGTAAAGAGGTCATTTCGATCTCGTCGTGGTGAGCTCCAATGGCATTACAGACTTCTTTTTTCTCACCATATTTTTCGGCCCATTCCATTCCCAAAATGGCGTGAGGGGTCTCTGTTTCCTCCTCGGGTACTTTACCGATATCATGTAAAAGTCCTGCACGCTTGGCCAATTTTGGGTTCAATCCCAATTCTGAAGCCATGACTCCACACAATTTAGCAACCTCTCGGGAGTGTTGCAAAAGATTTTGCCCATAGGAAGAACGGTATTTCATTCGCCCAATGATTTTAATCAATTCAGGATTTAGACCGTGGACACCCAAGTCTATAACGGTTCTTTTTCCTACCTCAACAATTTCATTATGAATTTGTTTGGTTATTTTATTCACTACCTCTTCTATTCTGGCAGGGTGGATTCTACCATCAGTAACCAAACTATGGAGTGACAAACGGGCGATCTCACGACGGACAGGGTCAAAACAGGAAAGGATGATAGCCTCAGGAGTATCGTCAACAATAATCTCTACACCAGTAACGGCCTCGATAGCGCGAATATTCCTACCTTCTCTACCAATAATTCTTCCCTTAACATCATCGGAATCTAAATTAAAAACCGAGACACAGTTTTCAATAGACTCTTCTGTACCAATACGTTGAATCGTATTGATAATGATTTTTTTCGCCTCTTGCTCTACTGTCAATTTTGCTTCTTCTAAGCTTTGCTGTGCGAAAGCCATGGCTTCCGATTCGGCTTTCTTTTGAAGGGAGCTGATCAACTCTTTTTTGGCTTCATCGGCTGATAAACCAGAAATAGATTCGAGCTTCTCTACTTGTATTTCATGGGAGGAATCGAGTTCTTTTTGCTTAACCTCCAATTTTTCCAAACGCTTTTCTAAAGATTCATTTTTTTGATCTAAAGAATGTGATAGATTTTTATTGCGGTTCAGCTCTTTACCAAGTTTATTTTCCTTCTCTCTCAATCGATTTTCGACCTCAGAAATTTTCTTTTCACGATGGAAAATGAACTTTTCGTGCTCTGACTTCAACTCGATAAAGCGCTCTTTAGCCTGAAGTATTTTTTCGCTTTTGATTCTATCAGCTTCCCTACGAGCTTGATTGAGAATTTCCTTAACCTCTGCTTTAGCATCATCCTTTTGTTTGGTGTTTTTTCGTTTCTGAATAAAAACACCTAAAAGTACTCCAATGACTATGGCGATGGAT
>JABGSU010000127.1 GCA_018647605.1 Flavobacteriaceae bacterium
TAGTCGGGATGACAGGATTTGAACCTGCGACCCCACGCACCCCATGCGTGTGCGCTACCAGGCTGCGCCACATCCCGAATAGGTCCAAAAGACCACTGGTAAAATAATTGTCGGGGTGGCAGGATTCGAACCTGCGACCTCCTGCTCCCAAAGCAGGCGCGATGACCGGGCTACGCTACACCCCGAAACAATATTCAGTATTTCAATAGGTGCGCAAAGATAGGATTAAATAAAAAGATTGCAAATCCTCTATCGGTATTATTTTAAAACAATTCTGAAGGAATTTTGTACATTGAAGAAAACTAATATTTATGGAACGAAAAATAACCCTCAGTGAAAAAGAAATACCGGACAAATGGTATAATGTTGTAGCAGACATGCCTAATAAACCGCTTCCTCCACTAAATCCAAGCACTATGGAACCTATAGGTCCTGAAGCCTTGGCTCCATTGTTCCCGATGGAGTTGATCAAACAGGAGGTCAGTATGGATAAATATATTGACATTCCTGATGAAGTGAGAAATATTTATTCAATGTGGCGGCCTACTCCTTTATACAGGGCCTATAACTTGGAGAAAAAATTAGATACCCCGGCAAAAATATATTATAAATATGAAGGCGTAAGCCCTACGGGTTCCCACAAACCCAATACCGCTGTAGCTCAAGCTTATTACAATAAGAAGGAAGGCGTTAAAAAAATTACTACCGAGACAGGGGCAGGTCAGTGGGGTAGTGCCCTTAGTTTTGCATGTCAACACTTTGATATCGAGTGCGAGGTATATATGGTGAAATTATCTTTTCTTCATAAACCCTATCGGAAAGTAATGATGAATACTTGGGGGGCAAAGGTTTTTCCCTCCCCTTCAGAGGCTACAGAGATAGGAAAAAAATTCCTAGCTGAAGATCCAAATACCACGGGATCCCTTGGTATTGCTATTTCAGAGGCCATAGAAAGAGCTGCTTCTGATGAGCACACGAAATATGCATTGGGGAGTGTTTTGAATCACGTGAAGCTACATCAAACTATTATTGGCCAAGAGGCCATTCTTCAGATGGAAAAGGCGGGTGATATGCCAGATATTGTAATTGCTCCTTTTGGAGGAGGTTCCAATTTCTCAGGTTTAGCTTTTCCCTTTTTAAGACTGAATTTTGATGAGGGAAGATCTATTAGGTGTATTGCCAGCGAACCTTCTTCTTGTCCCAAATTGACGCGTGGAGTATTCCGATATGATTTTGGAGACACAGCAGGAATGACACCCTTATTGCCCATGTATACTCTTGGACACGATTTTGTACCTGCTCCTATTCACGCAGGAGGTTTGCGGTATCACGGTGCGGGTGTGATTGTAAGTCAATTACTTAAAGATCAGTTGATTGAAGCCCGATCGCATGACAACCTTGAAGTCTTCGACGCTGGTGTTAAATTTGCGCAAGCCGAAGGCATCATCCCTGCTCCTGAAGCAACGCACGGAATAGCCACTGCCATTGCTGAAGCAGAACGTTGTAAAATAGAAGGTAAGTCTGAAACCATTCTGATCAATTTGTGTGGTCATGGGAATTTTGATATGAAAGCCTATGAAGATTATTTTGCAGGAAACATTGTAAAGCATGAACTTTCAGAAGCTGAAATCAAAGCTTCTATTGCGAAACTAAATACGCCTGAAATTTAATTGTTACCAGTAAAAAAAAATGAACCACCACTTTTTTATTTGTGGTGGTTTTTTTATACCTAAATTTTAATTTTAACAAACTGAATTTTAACATTTTTACAACAGAGGGGATAGCTGAAAAAAAATATATTTGGTTATGATTTTAGGTGAATAATGAAAGAGATAAATACAACATCAACCTACTTTTTTTATAAAAGTGTATTGCGAAAGGTCAGCTTTAATGCTGTCCTTTTTGAAAAAGAATTAAACAAAGCCCTCATTGTTTTAACCAAAAAAGAAGGGGTCAGACTTTATCGCTGGGCTTTGACTTTTACCAAGACCTATCCAGAATTGCACTCCAATTTGCAATATGTTTTCTAGATTTTTTCTGGAGTAATAACTTTAATATTTTCAAACTTGATTGCCCCTCTGATGATGCTGCTGATGGTGGTTCTAAGCGCATTGATCACGGGAAGTTTTAACTGACTTTTATAATGAATCAAACTTACTTCCCTCGCTGGTGCGGGTTCTGGGAAAAATCGCAGGTTTTTCTTCTTACTCTCGGGGAGAGAATTGCCGTTTAAAAAGGGCAACAATGTCATACCCAAGCCTTCGTCCGCCAAGTTGATCAAGGTTTCAAAACTACCGCTTTTTAGATCAAACGTATTGCTTTCTATTCGATTCATTTGACAGAGGTTCAGTACGTGATTTCTAAAACAGTGACCGTCTTCCAGAACCAATAAATTTGATACATTCAGATCATCGATCTCGATCTTATCTATAGCATGTAGTGAATTTCCCTCAGGAATATAGCCTACAAAAGGTTCGTGGTAGAGGGGGAGTTCTAGTATCTTATCCATTCCGAGAGGAGTGGCTGCTATCCCCGCGTCCAAATGACCTTCTTCTAATAATTTCGTTATGTTTTGGGTGGTAAATTCTTCGATTTTTAAATCTACTTTTGGATATTTTTTGATGAAGGTATTAAGAAACATAGGCAGGAGTGTGGGCATAACGGTTGGAATGATCCCCAGTCTGAATTCACCCCCTACAAAGCCTTTTTCTGACGAGACAATGTCCTGCATTCTTGTGGCTTCTTCAGTAATTTTTTTGGCTTGTACCAAAATTTTTTCTCCAATGTCAGTAAGTAATATCGGTTTGGTTGATCGATTAAAGATTTTCACCCCCAATTCTTCCTCAAGTTTTTGAACTTGCATACTCAGGGTAGGTTGTGTTACAAAACACTTATCTGCTGCTAAGGTAAAGTTCCCGTACTCAGCGACTGCCGTCATGTAGTGAAGCTGCGTTAAAGTCATTATTTTAACTTATTATAATTATAAATATAATAATATTTTATTATATGTAAGATTTTAGCTAAAATAAATACAATTGATATACATATAAATAAGGTTAAAATAATATTATCTAATAATTTCAGTTTTTATATAAGTATTTTTGATAGGCATTTCTCTGCCGTCCACTTCCAATTGGTTAATCTGGTCGACTACTTCCATCCCGCTGATGACTTCTCCAAAGGCGGTATAATTTCCGTCAAGATGATAGGCCCCAGGAGACTGTTGTACAATAAAAAATTCATAGGGAGAGGCTAGTTTGTGTGGGTTGTCAATTTCGCTACTGGGCATTGAAATGACGCCACGATGGTGGGAATGTGCTTTATTCGTGTCGGGAGGAAGTAGATAGCGTCCAATTTCACGTCTTTTTAACATGCTTTTTCGGTTGTCCGAATTCCCCCCTTGAATAATGAATTTTGGGACCACACGGTGGAACATAGTGCCGTCAAAATATTTTTTTTTAGTTAAATAAATGAAATTGGCTCTGTGGTAGGGGGTATTGTTATATAACAGAATGTCAATGTTTCCATATTGAGTGATGATTCTTACTTTGTTTTCTTTGTTTTTTGCAGCATATTCATAAAAAAAAGGAATGGCATTATTGTCGTTTAATACAATTCCCTTTTGATCTTTTGACTCTGTTTTTTTAACTTGTTTTTTTTCAGGAACTTTAACCTTAATTGTTTTTTTCTTTGGCTTTTCTTGACAATTGATCACAAGAAGAACCATAAGGCTCAAAACTATTTTTATATTTTTCATGAAATTCACCACTTTTTTGAGTCTGTTGTCAAAGTTAAAACAAAACAGTTTAGCTGGCGAATTCGCTCATTCCCTTTTGGCACCTTCCTATCGAATGGGGCAACTTAAATCATTAAATGTTTCAAATATAAAGCCTAAAAAAGCTGCCGTATTGTTGCACTTTTCTCCCGACCTCGATGGAAAAGTAAACTTTGTTTTGATTCGGCGTCATGTTTACAATGGAACGCACTCTGGTCAGATTAGTTTCCCAGGGGGCAAGCCAGAGGCTCAAGATGAAAATCTATGGACCACTGCCTTGAGGGAAGCCCAAGAGGAAGTAGGCCTGGTGTCTAATGGGGTCAAATATATTTGCTCCTTGAGTAATCTTTATGTACCCCCTAGTAATTTTTTAATTACTCCTTTTTTAGGGTACTCAGAAAAAAGATGTGTCTTTACACCTCAACCCGAAGAGGTTGATGGGATTATAGAAATTTTGTTAGAAGATTTAATCCAAAAAGAACCTGTCATGTCAAAACAACGCACTTCTAATTCCCATTTTATTGACGTTCCTACCTATGTTTTCGACCGTCATCAAGTGTGGGGAGCCACAGCCATGATCTTATCTGAATTTAAAATATTATTGAATGCTGGGCTATCCAAATAGTATATATTTGCTTAACTAAATCAGATATACCAGATGTTCAAAAAAAACCCGTTTGGGCATTATTTGTTTTTAAAGAAATGGCTGATCCGTATTATGGGTGGTATTTCTCACAGACGTTATAGAGGGTTTAACCAATTGCAAGTTGAGGGCTCAGAGGTGATTCGAAAATTGCCTGAAAACAATGTGCTGTTTGTGTCCAATCACCAAACCTATTTTGCCGATGTAGTGGCCATGTTTCATGTTTTTAATGCCAGTTTAAGTGGTCGCATTGATTCTATCAAAAACATTGGTTACCTCTGGGACCCAAAACTCAATATTTATTTTGTAGCAGCGAAAGAAACGATGAAAGCTGGTTTTTTACCCAGAATTTTGGCTTATGCGGGTTCAGTATCAATTGAACGAACATGGCGAGAGAGAGGAATGGACATCAATCGTAAAGTAAAAATGAGCGATATCTCCAATATAGGTACAGCTTTGGACGATGGTTGGGTAATTACTTTTCCACAGGGTACAACTACACCATTCAGGCCCTTGAGAAAAGGAACAGCGCATATTATCAGACGGTACAAACCTGTTGTAGTCCCCATAGTAATTGATGGGTTTAGGCGTTCTTTTGACAAGAAGGGCATCAGAATAAAAAAAAGAGGCATATTACAATCCATGGAAATCAAAACTCCTTTAAAGATTGATTATGAAAACGAGTCTGTTGAATCCATTATAAAAAAAATAGAGTATGCCATCGAACAACATCCTTCTTTTCTTAAAGTCATTCCCAAAGAGGAACTAGAAACCGAGGCGCAACTCAATAAAAAACGAGAGTGGTAATCTGGTAAAGACTAATTAATGATTCCAGCACAGCTCACCCTAGCTCCAGCGGCCCCAGAAGGTTGAGAAGTCAAATCATCTGCACCCTGGTGAACTATAACGGCTTTTCCTAGAATATTTTTGACAGGGTCTTCACAACCGATACACCATAGATCTGTTGAAAACTTGATCATTCCATGCCCCTGGTTGTTGGCTTCAAAATTTCCAATATCTCCACGGTGAAAGCCCGTATCGTTTTGCCAAGCACCATGTGGCTCAAAAGTTGGATTCCAGTGTCCTCCTGTAGATTTACCATCGGAAGAAGAGCAATCCGCTTTATCATGAAGATGAATGGCATGAGTACCAGGTTCTAAACCATATATATTTGCTTCTAGGGTGACAACGCCATTCCTCTCTGTTAAACTAACTTTGCCAGAGGTCTTACTGTTGCTTTTGGCGTTAAGATTGATTTTAATTTTCTCGACTTTGATTTCCTGGCATCCCAAAAGGCTAATTAGGATAAGTGTCAATAATAGGAAATATGTTTTTTTCATGATTGTACTTATTGATGTTTCAACATTTATATCTAGTAAATATACTAACTTTAGGCAGTTTATTGCTTAAATAGAACTATACAAATTGATGAAACCTTTTCTTTTAATTAAATCCTTTCTGTCACTGGTTTATCTATGTCTAGTAAGTTGTAGTACTGCATACCAGACTATGAAATTTGATAAAAAAACAGTTCCTGTTAAACCAAACTATTCAGACTCTAAAAGTTGGGCAGTTTTGCCTGGAAAGTACCCAGACTTATTGCAGAATTTCGAGAAAATAGAAAATAACAAAAAAGCGGATGTTTTTTATATTTATCCAACGCTACTAACAGACAAAAAACTCAAAGATTGGAATGCTGACATTTGGAGCCCAACCATTCGCAATGATGTTCTTCAAACCGCTGTAAAAAATCAAGGGACTGCTTGGCTCAATGCAGGAGATTTATATGTACCCTTTTATCGACAGGTTCATTATAGAATTTTTGTTAAAGATTATGGGGAATCTGGTGCTTCGGCATGGGAAATTGCCTACAGAGATGTTAAAAACGCTTTTCAGTATTATCTAAAACATTATAACAAGGGTAAGCCCATAATAATTGCTTCCCACAGTCAGGGGAGTATGCACGCCAAAAGGTTGATCAAAGAATTTTTTGATCAAAAACCGTTGCAAGACAAATTAGTAGCGGCCTATCTAATTGGAACCCGAATACTCCCTGATGAGTTTGAATCCATTCAGCCCATGGAAACACCGAATGCAGTGGGTGGATTTGTCAGTTGGAATGCATACAAAATGAACAAACTGCCCAAAGATTACAAGAATTGGTATCAGGGAGGAGTAACCACCAATCCGATTAGTTGGGATTTACAAAAGAGCTCACAGTTAAATAATCATAAAGGAGTATTGAATAAAGACATGAATATTTATCCCAAAAGCCTTAGTGTCAAAGTTAATGATGGGATTCTATGGACTTCCCTTCCAGATATTCCAGGTAGATTCCTGTTGTCTTTGATTCGTAATTATCATTTTGCCGATATTAATTTATTCTGGAAGGATATTGAACTAAACGCTATTAGTAGAGTTGATGCCTGGTATCAAAAAAAATCTGATGAAAACAGATAAAAAGGTAGTTTGGATTACGGGGGCCTCCTCTGGTATTGGGGCTGCGCTGGCTCACCATTATGCTCAGAAAGGGGCAAGGCTTATTTTGTCCTCAAGAAGGACATCGGCATTGGAAAAAGTCAAATCAGAATGTGCCAATACAGATTATATTAAAATCCTTCCTTTGGATTTAAATGATTATGATACTGCTGGTGATATTGTTCAAAAAGCAGTAGATTTTTTTGGAAAGGTTGATGTTTTAATCAACAATGCAGGTGTTAGTCAGCGGTCTTTAATCATTGACACTGAATTTAATGTTTTTAAAAAATTGATGGAAATCGACTATTTGGGAACAGTGGCATTCAGCAGGGCTATTCTACCCTTTTTCTTACAACAAGGTGGAGGACATTATGTGGTGGTGAGCAGTGTGATGGGAAAATATGGATCACCATACAGGTCAGGTTATAGTGCAGCCAAACACGCCTTACACGGTTTTTTTGACGTAATGAGAATGGAACATCAAAAAGACAATATACACGTAACCATGATTTGCCCCGGTTTTGTGAGAACTCCGATAGCAATGAATTCTTTAAAAGGAGATGGTTCTTCATTGGGTGTGGATGATGTGGCCACCAGAAAAGGAATGAAGGTTGATGATTTTGTCCTAAAAATGGTTAAAGCAATAGACAACAAAAATTGGGAGGTTTCTATTGGTGGAAAAGAAAGATTGGGAGTATATTTAAAAAGATTTTCCAGTAAAGTATTGCACAGTATTATAATAAGAAGTAAAGTCAGATAGGCATAAGATTTTTAACCGAATCGGATGAATGATAACTTGAATGTAGATTTTTACCGTTCAAAAAAAACTAACCAACAACAGATGAAAGAAAAATCCCACTCAAAACGCAGGACTGTGTTAAAACAAATTACCCTAACATCATTGGGTTTGCCTCTGATTCATCAATTGAAACTACAAGAACAAGAAAATACCAATGAATTTAATCTAATGAATATGAAAGGAAATATCAATCACTCCGTGTGTAAATGGTGCTTTAGCCAAATCCCTTTGGAAGAATTTGCCCCAGCTGTCAAATTAATGGGAATTACAGGAATTGATCTCATTGGGCCAAAGGAATGGCCTGTATTAAAAAAACACAATTTGGTTTCGTCCATGTGTAATGGTGCAGAGATCAGCCTCACTGAGGGTTGGAATGATAAACAATATCATAGAATATTGATCGATAGTTATATAAAACATATTGATATGGTAGCTGATGCTGGATACAAAAACTTGATTTGCTTTTCAGGAAATAGGAGAACTATTGATGACGAGGCAGGAATGGACAATTGTGTTGAAGGGTTAAAGAAAATTTTGGGTCATGCTGAAAAAAGAGGGGTAATCCTTCAAATGGAACTTTTAAATTCAAAAATTGACCATGATGACTATATGTGTGATAATTCTGATTGGGGCTTTGAATTGTGCAGGAGATTAGCTTCTACTAATTTTAAACTACTTTATGACATCTACCATATGCAAATCAATGAAGGAGATGTTATCAGGACCATCAATGAAGGTCACCAATATATAGGTCATTATCACACGGCAGGGGTTCCGGGTAGAAATGAGATAGATCAGACACAAGAATTATTTTATCCAGCTATTATGAAGTCAATTGTAAGCACAGGCTTTAAAGGTTTTGTAGCTCAGGAGTTTATACCCAAAAATAAGGAGGCATTGCAATCCCTAAAAAAAGCCATAGAAATATGTGATGTATAATTTCTATATATATAGGAAGTTTAATTTAAAATTTAAATATTTATTTATTAAATTTGTCTAAATTACTATTATGAAAAAAATATACATCATATTGTCAATATGCCTAGCAACCACTTTTATTGCTAACGCTCAAACTTCTGATAGTCCATGGGCAGTTAGCCTAGGTGCTAACCTAGTCAGTGTTCAGGATGATTCAGTTGATTCAAGTTTAGGGTTTGGAGTTCCTTCCTTAAGCCTTTCCAGATATATTGCTGGTGGTTTCTCAATTGGAGCACAGTATAGTCTTAATTCCGTTGAAGTCGATAATGCTGATCTCGATTATTCTGCCTTAGAAGCCATTTTGAAATATAATCTTTCTGAAGGGAATTTATTTCCATACTTATTTGCAGGCTATGGATTGTCCAACTTTGGTAAAGATACTGACGCAGAAGGATTATTTCCTTCTACTGGTGCAGGGAGGACTTACATAGGAGGTGCTGGTTTAAATTACGAGTTGTCAAGTAACTGGATGCTCAATGTAAGTACTTCTTACAGATCATCAAGTGAAAAAGGAAGTTATAACCACTTACAGCACGTTGTTGGATTCAGTTACGTGTTTGGAGCTCAGGATACTGACAATGATGGTGTTTCCGACAAAAAAGATGTTTGTCCAGAAGTACCAGGTTTGAAAGAATTCGATGGATGTCCTGATACCGATGGTGATGGAATCCCTGATAATAAAGATGGTTGTCCAGAAGATGCAGGCCCTGCCGAATTAAACGGTTGTCCTGACGCTGACGGAGATGGTATAGCTGATAAAGATGATGCTTGTCCTGAGGCTGCTGGTTCTGTTGAAATGAACGGTTGCCCTGATACTGACGGCGACGGTATTGCTGATAATGTTGATAAGTGTCCAGAAGAAGCTGGTGACGCTGCTAACAATGGTTGCCCTTGGGATGATCGTGACGGCGACGGTGTTGCTGACAAAGACGACACTTGTCCTGATGAAGCAGGTGATGCTGCCAATAATGGTTGTCCAGAAATTCCTGAAAAACTAGTTGCTTTCCTTGATAGTGAAAATTCTACACTGTTGTTTGTAGTTGACAGTGCAGTAATCACTGAGCTGTCAGCAGCTAAATTAAAAGAACTCAACGATCTTTTAAATGCCTATCCTAATTCAAATATTATTATAGAAGGACATGCCTCAAGCGATGGAAGTATGAAATACAATCAAAAGCTCTCTGAAAAAAGATCGAATAATGTTAAAGAAGCACTAGTTGGAATGGGTATTGACGCTTCACGTCTAGAAACTGCTGCTTTTGGTGAAACAAAACCCGCTGCAAACAATAATACTGCTGCAGGAAGATCAGCCAATAGAAGAGTTGAATTTGATAGAAAAGTTGAAATCAAAGTAGTTGAATAAACTTTGAGATTAATTATAAAAAAGAACTCCCAATTTATTGGGAGTTTTTTTTTGCCTTTTGATAATCTTGAATTTATAATCCATTAACCCATCAGCCCATATCTCTGTCTTCTATTAGACGACTATTAACCTACATATACAATAGAAGTTTAAAGCCATATTCTCATCTGTAAAGCGTTTGTAATCCCTGTAAATAACTTCAAAAGGTTCCTTTATAAATCTGATTCAACGTATAGCTCTAGACGAAAAGTAACCGTTTAAAGCGCACTGTAAAGCCAAAAACAATGGAAAAAACATGATCCTATTACAGGGCATAGTATTGCATTTTTTTTAATAGAATTGGAATTCCAGCTATGATCCTATTGAATTTTACTAAAGGCCAACGATAATCTAATTAATTACCAAAATAGAGAGTAAATAACGGTTAATAGAATTAAAGTAGCAAAAGCACTGATATTGAATAAAGGAGAAGTGTTAAATATTCCTTTAGGCAAATCGATAGCCTTTGCATCTTGCGCCCCCTTATTTTGCTGAAGGCTGACAATAACAATCACAGCCATTGTCAAAAGAGCTGTTAAGCCCATCTGATCCATCCAGGGGAGGTTTGGGAAGAAAGCTTCAAGAGCGGTTCCTTCTACCCAGCCTTTAGATCCAACTTTGAGAATCATGGCGATGGGAATAGAGCTCAGTGCCCCCCATATGGCTGCTTTATTGGTTGTTTTTTTCCAGAATAATCCAAGAATAAAGACAGCTAAAATACCCGGACTCACTATGCCAGTATATTCTTGAATGAACTGAAAAGCTTGATCAATCCCTCCCAATAGTGGGGCCATAGTAGCACCAATAATCAAAGCTACGGCAGCTGAGATTCGTCCGACTCTTACCGTCATTTTATTGTCAGCATTTTTATTGATCAATTGTTTGTAGATGTCCATTGTGAAGATGGTCGAAGTAGAATTTAGCATGGAGGCCAATGAGGAAACAATGGCGGCTGCCAAAGCGGCAAATGCAACTCCCTTAAAACCAACAGGCAAAAATTGCATCAACCAAGGATAAGCTTTATCGGCCTTTCCATCTGCAGGCAAATTCAACATACCGTTTTCGCCCAATCCAGCAAGAATTTCAGGATCATTTACAATCACATAAGCTGCAATTCCTGGGATGACAACAATAAAAGGGATGAATAATTTAAGTCCTGCAGCAAATAAAATCCCCTTTTGAGATTCTCTAAGAGATTTTGCTGCCAAGGTTCTTTGGATGATGTATTGATTGAAACCCCAATAATAGAGGTTGGCCACCCAAAGCCCTCCAACCAATACGCCTATACCTGGGAGATTAAAGTATTCAGGATTACTTTTATCCAAGATCATTTCAAAACGGTCTGGTGCTGCTTGGTAAATAGATTTTAATCCTTCTAATACACCTTGCCCCTGGGAGACAGTATCCAAAGCCAAATAAGTGGTTACCAAGCCTCCCAATACGAGAAAAATAACTTGTATGATATCGGTCCAAGCTACTGCAGTCAAACCTCCATAGAGTGAATAGGCTGCAGCAAAAAGTGCCAAACCTATAACAGCATAAACAAGGTCAATACCAATGATGGTTTCCAATGCTAGTCCACCCAGATACATTACCGAAGCGAGATTGACAAATACATAGAGTGAAATCCAAAAGATGGCCAATATGGTTTTAAGTTGAGATGAAAAACGTTTTTCGACAAACTCAGGAATGGTGTATAATTTTTTCTCAATAAAAATGGGTAAAAAGTATTTCCCAACAATGATTAATGTTATTGCCGCCATCCACTCATAGGAGGCTATAGCCAGACCCAAAGCAAATCCTGAGCCCGACATTCCGATGAATTGTTCAGCAGAAATATTGGCTGCAATCAGAGAAGCCCCAATGGCCCACCATGGGAGTGACTTACCTGCCAAGAAGTAATCTTCAGCACTTTTTTCTTTCCCTTCTTTATTTCTTGAAACCCATAGGCCCAAACCTAATATGACTAAGGCGTAAACGATGAAAATCAGGTAGTCCAAAAATTCAAAAGTAGAACTCATAATTTATATTATTTTATGATTTACGTATTTTCTTTTCCCATTTCCAAGCCGTGTCCAGAGCCTCTTTAAGGTTACTTTCAGCTCGCCAACCCAAAACTTTATTGGCTTTGGTTGTATCGGCATAAGCCTCAATAACATCCCCCTGCCTGCGCGCAACAATTTCATAATTTAAAGAGACACCCGAAACTTTTTCAAAGGTTTTGATAACCTTCAAAACACTGTTACCTTTTCCAGTACCCAAATTGAAAACTTCAAAAGATTCGCTCTGCTGATTGGACATCATTCTTTTGAGGCCTACCACATGAGCTTTAGCCAAATCTACCACATGAATATAGTCTCGAACACAGGTACCGTCTGGAGTAGGATAGTCATCGCCAAAAACATTTAGTTTTTTATGAATCCCAGCTGCTGTTTGAGTTATAAAGGGAACCAGGTTTTGGGGTCTCCCTTTGGGTAGTTCTCCAATTTCAATGCTGACATGACCTCCAATGGGATTGAAATACCGCAGCGCAATCACCTTTAAAAGGGGATTAGAACGGCTATTGTCAAATAGGATATCCTCTCCGATTTGCTTGGTATTCCCATAAGGGGATTCTGCTTTTTTTAGGGGAGCTTCTTCGGTAATAGGAAGACGATCTGCCTGACCGTAGACAGTACACGAGGAACTGAATATAAAAGAAAAGTCCTTTGCTTTTTCTTCTATTGCCTGCAGTAAGTAGATCAGAGAACCTAAATTATTTTCATAGTATTCCAAAGGTTTATTTACACTTTCACCGACAGCTTTTGAAGCAGCGAAGTGTATTAAACCCGAAATATCGGGATGCGCTTCAAACAATTGATTGACCTTTTTTTTGTTCCTAAGATCAAATTGTAAAAATTCAGGAGATACCCCTGTGATTTTTTTGATGCCTTTGAGGACGTCCGAAGAACTGTTGGAAAGGTCATCGACAATGACGACTTCAAATCCTTGCTGTATCAATTCTACACTGGTGTGAGATCCGATATAACCCAGTCCTCCTGTAACTAAAATTTTTGATGACAAGATGGAACTTGCTTTTGGTTCACAACAAATTTAATTTTTTTTTTGATTTTTCAATTGATACGAGTGTTAATACTATTTAATTTTTTGTAATGATTACAATGAGCTAGCCTTAATTAGTGGAATTATTAAACCCATTAATGAGGATATAAAACTATCTTTGCGCTCATTAATTTGAATCCATGTCCGATATAAAAAATATTGCCATCATTGCCCACGTAGATCACGGAAAAACTACATTGGTAGATAAAATCATGTTCCATTGTGAATTGTTTAGAGACAACGAAAACAAAGGGGACTTAATTTTGGACAACAATGATCTGGAACGAGAAAGAGGAATCACCATTTTGTCCAAAAACGTATCGGTTAATTATAAGGGTGTTAAAATCAATATTATTGATACTCCGGGTCACGCCGATTTTGGTGGAGAGGTTGAGCGCGTTCTCAATATGGCAGATGCGGCCATCCTTTTGGTGGATGCATTTGAGGGGCCTATGCCCCAAACCCGATTTGTTTTGAAAAAGGCATTGGATTTAAAGTTGAAGCCCCTGGTGGTCATCAATAAAGTAGATAAAGAAAATTGTCGACCCGAAGAAGTTCATGAATCAGTCTTCGATTTAATGTTCGATTTGGGAGCAGAGGAATGGCAACTCGATTTTCCTGCTGTATATGGCTCTGCCAAGAACAACTGGATGGGTGAAGATTGGAAAAATCCAACAGATTCCATTGCCCCCCTTTTGGATATGGTTTTGGAACATGTCCCCACCCCAGACATCAAAGAGGGCAATACCCAAATGCTCATAACCTCACTCGACTATTCTCCCTATACAGGTCGTGTGGCCATAGGAAGGCTCAATCGAGGTGTTCTTAAAAGTAATATGAACGTCAGTTTGGTTGATCGAAATGGAGAAACCACCAAGGCTAGAATTAAAGAGTTGAATGTTTTTGATGGTTTAGGAAGACGAAAGGTCGAAGAGGTTCAAGCTGGAGATATTTGTGCTATTATTGGTTTGGAATCCTTTAATATAGGAGATACTATTGCCGATGCTCTGGAGCCCGAGGCACTTCCCACCATTGCTATCGACGAGCCTACCATGAGTATGCTTTTTACCATTAACGATTCTCCATTTTTTGGAAAAGATGGAAAATTTGTAACCTCTCGCCACATTAGAGAGCGTTTAGAAAAAGAATTGGAACGAAATCTTGCGTTACGGTTGGAAGCGACAGATTCTGCCGATAAGTTTTTAGTCTTTGGGCGAGGAGTAATGCACCTTTCTGTATTGATTGAAACCATGCGCAGAGA
>JABGSU010000128.1 GCA_018647605.1 Flavobacteriaceae bacterium
CTGGATCATGCCGTTACTCCCCGTGGAGTATATACATTTTCATATTTTTAGTTTACCCTTAATCTTACTACCATAATGAAAACATTTGTTTCTGATCGCTCCAGATTGTTTTACTTCATAACATCTTTCTATCACTGTCCTGGAATCAAAAATCTTTGGGAGTTGAAATGGTATTTGTAACGGGAAAGATTGAAGCCGATTTTAAAAAAGCGATTGAAATGGGAGCAATTGAATTTGAACCCTTAACCAATAAACCTTGGGGACAAAAAGTCGGATATTTGAGAGATAACAATAGTTTTTTAATTGAAATCTGTACTCCGATGAATTAAAAACCAATAGAGCAATTAGCTCTTCTGTCCAAAAATTTGCTTATTGAAAAAGATCAAAATTCCGACTCCGATGCTGATGGCCGAATCGGCGATGTTAAATACATACTGGAAAAAGGTATAGCGTTCTCCGCCTACCCAAGGCATCCAATCGGGCCAATTCCAACTCACGAGCGGAAACTGTAACATATCCACCACGTGGCCCTGAAATACAGGGGCATAGCCTCCACCCTCGGGGAAGAGCGTGGCCACCTGCCCATAACTGTGGGAAAAGATCATACCGTAAAAAACGGAATCGATAATGTTGCCCAATGCTCCAGCAAAGATCAAACACAGCGCCCAACGAAAGAGATTGGAGGTCTGCTTATGGATGATGTTGTCCCACAACCAATAACCAATCCCTATGATGGCTACCAATCGAAAGACTGTCAAGACAAGTTTGGCGGTTTTTTCAGATAAAAACGGGAGTATGTCATTGAGTTTGGTTCCCATTGCCATGCCTTTATTTTCGACAAATAAAAGTTTAAAAAACCCCCAATCGATAATCGCACTATTGCCGTAAAGGGAAAGCGGATAGTTCATTTTGATAAAAAACTTAGACGCCTGATCCATCAATAGCAAGCATAAGATGATCACTACAGCTGTTGGCAGGTTGATATTAGAGGGCTTAAACTTCAAGAGTTATTTTTGCATGTTTTTGGCCTCGATACTCAAAGTGGCGTGGGGTACCAGTAAAAGCCTTTTCTTGTTGATTAACTTTCCCGTCACACGACAAATTCCATAAGTCTTGTTTTCAATACGAATCACGGCATTTTTAAGATCGCGAATAAACTTTTCTTGACGGATAGCCAATTGTGTATTCGCTTCTTTGGACATAGTTTCAGAACCTTCCTCAAAGGCCTTAAAAGTGGGAGAGGTATCATCTGTACCATTATTACCATCATTCATGTAGGCACTTCTGAGCAGTTCTAGGTCTGCTTGAGCTTTACTGATCTTATCTTCGATTAGGGTTTTGAAATCGTCCAATTCCTCGTCTGAATATCGGGCTTTTGTTTCTTTAGCCATCTTAAATCTTTTTAATGGTTATCTGTGTTTTGATATTGTCAAATACAACTTCCGTTCCTTTGTTCATTTCAAGAGGAAAATCAATTTTCCCCCCTTGGGTTTCCGAACAAATATAATCGCTGTTCTTGTCAATTTTTTCTTTTAATTCATCGCTGGCCAAAAAGCTAATATTAATTTTATCTGTTACTTCCAGTCCAGCGTCTTTTCTGATATTTTGAATGCGATTGACCAACTCTCGGGCAATGCCTTCATCAATCAATTCTTCGGTCATAGAAATATCAAGGGCTACCGTCAATCCGTTGCCGTGAGCGACAAGCCACCCTTCAATATCCTTGGAGGTAATTTCCACCTCACTTAGGTCTAAAATAATATTTTTTTCATTAAAGGAGATATTAATTTTTCCCTCTTGCTCGAGGATCTTAATTTCATCTTCTCCAAAAGCATTGATTTTTCCAACCACTACGCCCATTTCCTTCCCGAATCGGGGGCCTAACACCTTAAAGTTAGGTTTGATCTCTTTTACCAAAATATTACTGTCATCGTCAATCAGCTTGATGGTTTTGACATTTATTTCGGAACGGATTTGCTCTTGAATTTTTTTGATTTCACTTTTTTCCTCTGGTCCGTTAACGGCAATCATCAGTGTTTGTAGCGGTTGTCGTACTTTAATTTGTTCTTTTTTACGCAGCGAAAGGGCCAATGAAGTGATGTTTCGGGCTTTATTGATGCGATTTTCCAAATCCGAATCTATGGCATTGGAGTTGACTGTGGGAAAAGTTGACAAATGAACGGAGGATGATTTTGTTGTGGCTGTATTCTCCGTCAAATCCTGGTACAAACGATCGCTGTAAAAGGGAGCTACGGGGGCCGCCAACTGGGTCACTGTGATCAAGCACTCCCAAAGTGTTTGGTAGGCAGCGATTTTATCCTCTTGATATTCTCCCTTCCAAAATCTTCTTCTGCACAACCTTACATACCAGTTACTCAGCCTTTCCTGAGCAAATTCAGAAATGGCTCGGGTTGCTTTGGTTGGTTCATAATCCTGGTAAAAATCATCTACTTTAACGATCAAGCTATTCAATTCCGATAAGATCCAACGGTCTAATTCAGAGCGTTCTTCAAGAGGAATTTCAGCCTCTTCATTTTTAAAACCATCAATATTGGCATAAAGGCTGAAGAAGGAGTAGGTGTTGTGGAGGGTGCCAAAAAACTTCCGTTGGACTTCACCTATGCCTTCTATATCAAACTTGAGATTGTCCCAAGGATTGGCATTAGAAATCATGTACCATCGAGTAGCATCTGCTCCAAAGTGGTTTATGGTTTCAAAAGGGTCAACAGCATTGCCCAAACGTTTTGACATTTTTTGTCCATTTTTATCCAAAACCAATCCATTGGAAACCACATTTTTATAGGAGATGGCATCAAAAACGAGGGTGCTTATGGCATGAAGGGTGTAAAACCATCCACGAGTTTGATCCACCCCTTCTGCGATATAGTCTGCGGGGAAAGCAGAGCCTCCATCGATTTTGTCTTTGTTTTCAAAAGGATAGTGCCATTGAGCATAGGGCATGGAACCTGAGTCAAACCAAACATCAATCAAATCCTTTTCTCGATGCATGGGAATGCCATCTTCTGAAGACAATACAATACCATCTACTATGTGTTTGTGGAGGTCAATTTTTTCATAATTGGTTTCGCTCATGTTTCCAACCTCAAAGCCTGCAAGTGGGTTGGTCTTCATTAATCCCTTTCGAATGGAATTTTCAATCTCTTGATATAACTCACCAACCGAACCGATTACTTTGGTTTGCTGGCCGTCTTCGGTTCTCCAAACGGGAAGCGGTATGCCCCAAAAACGAGACCTTGAAAGATTCCAATCGTTCGCGTTGGCGAGCCAATTGCCAAAACGAGCTTCTCCTGTTGATTTGGGCTTCCAATTGATCTCTTGATTTAAGGTTGTCAGTCGATCTCTTACTTCGGTGACTTTGATGAACCAAGAGTCTAGAGGATAGTATAGAATGGGTTTGTCTGTTCTCCAACAGTTGGGATAAGAGTGAACATATTTTTCCACTTTAAAAGCGGCATTCTCCTCTTTGAGTCTAATGGCAATTTGCACATCGATGGATTTGTCTGGAGCCTTACCGTCTTCATAATATTCATTTTTGACAAACTGTCCGGCTAAACTTCCCATTTCTGATCTAAACTTTCCCTGTAAGTCGACCAATGGAACTTTGTTGTTGTTTTCGTCTAAAATCAAGAGGGGAGGAACTTCGGGCGAAGCTTCTTTAGCTACTTTGGCATCGTCGGCACCAAAAGTAGGAGCAGTATGAACAATCCCTGTTCCATCTTCGGTGGTTACAAAATCCCCAAATATAACACGATAGGCATTCTCGGGATGATCAACAGGTGCTGGGGCTTCCTGCCATATTTTTTGGTAACGAATGTCTAAGAGGTCTTTTCCTTTTATTTCTTTTTCAATGAAAAAAGGTATTTTTTTGTCTTCCTCACTATAATTTTCTAAAGCTGATAAAGACGTTAAAGCTTCATATTTTCCTGAGAACTGTTTACCGACCAAGGCTTTGGCCAGAATGACACGAATGGGTTTAAAAGTATATTGGTTATACGTATGCACTTCTACATAGTCAATTTTGGGTCCTACGGTCAATGCGGTATTGGAAGGCAATGTCCATGGTGTGGTGGTCCATGCCAAAAGATACAAAGGAGTTTTGCCTTTCAAGAAATCGGGTAGTGAGTCTTCTTGGGTTTTGAACTGAGCGGTCACAGTAGTGTCACTAACGTCTTGGTAGGTTCCGGGTTGATTCAATTCGTGGGAACTCAGTCCAGTACCCGCCTTCGGGGAGTAGGGCTGTATAGTATATCCTTTGTATAAAAGGCCTTTTTCGTGTATTTGTTTGATGAGCCACCACACAGTTTCCATGTATTTCGAGGTGTAGGTTACATAGGGATCGTCCATGTCTACCCAGTAGCCCATTTCTTGAGTAAGTCGATTCCATACATCGGTATATTTCATCACCGCTTCCTTACAGGCGGTATTGTATTCTTCTACTGAAATGGATTTACCAATATCATCTTTGGTTATGCCCAATGCTTTTTCAACGCCCAATTCTACTGGGAGTCCGTGAGTATCCCAACCCGCTTTCCGGTTTACTTTATAGCCTTTTTGGGTTTTGTAACGGCAAAAAATATCTTTAATGGTACGTGCCATCACATGGTGGATCCCTGGCATACCATTGGCCGAGGGAGGTCCTTCATAAAAAATATAGGGAGGGTGGTCTTCTCTTTCGGAGATACTTTTTTCAAAAATCTGGTGTTCTTTCCAAAAATTGAGTATTTCTGAAGAAATTTTGGGCAGATCCAGTCTTGTATACTCCTTAAAAACCATTTAAGCTTGCATTAATTAAAGATGCGAAATTAAGGATTTTAGGTAAAAAAAAAGGATTTTAGATTTTAACCTTTACTCCCAACTGTAAACTCCTTCCCTCGCTCGATATACCTGAGGCAAAAGTTCTGTAGTGTAAGTCAAAAATATTTTTAAGTCCCAAATTGAAACTGATATTCTTTCCAAATTGATATTGAGACAAAATAGACCAAACATTCCAGGATGGCATACCGAAATATCGGTTGACATTTTCAGTAGCCGATGAATTGACTATGGGAGTTTCGTTGAGTCCGTCCTCGCCTCCCCAGCTGTATTCACTCGGTTTTTTAGATTTGCTAAACTTCCAGATCAAAAGGTTTTTTAATTTTTTAATTTCATGTGACAGAGTAAAGGTTCCAAACAGGGGAGCAATAGAAGGCATAGGACCATAATCTGAGTTTTGATCGGCAGTAGTGTAGGTTATTCCTCCTCTAACAGCCAAGAGGTTGCTAAGCATCCATTTCCCTTCTAAAGAACCTCCATATATAAATCGATCTCCCAAATTTTTGTTGGCTTTAGTAATCACTTCTTCTCCGTTGTACAAAATGGTGTTTTCATTTAAGGTACTTTTATCTGAGAAAACAATAAAATCAGATCTTACAATATGTCGGGAAACCAATGTTGTAAAAGATCTGAGGTCAATATAATTTATTTTATTGGGAGCTGTAAACTTGATACCCAATTCAAAAGTATAGGCGTATTCGGGTTTCAAAAAAGAATTAGGAACCAATAAATAGCCAGTACTTTCTCTAATTTTTCCAATGTCATCAATATTGGGGTTTCTAAACCCACTGGATATTAAAGTATTGATTTGCCATTTTTGATTGGGTCGGTAGGTCATGGCCAAAGTATAGGTCAAGGCCTCTGATTGAAGGTCGACAGTCGAAAGGAGCCGATCTACGAGTGCGGTTTCATTCCATCTGGTCATGATTTTGGAACGGGTTATTCTCAGCCCTCCGTTGAGGGTCAAATGCTTATTGGCCTTATAAATCCAATTAAGATATCCTGCAAAACTGGAGGCACTACTGCCATCACTTGGGTATCGAGAGGGAATCAAACTACGGTTGGTATAACCTATTATATTTTCTGTATATAGGTCGAGATCCAAGGAAAAGCCTTGAGATTGGATTTTGTTGTAAGTCCATTCAAGTCCATAAGAGAAGGAATGTCCATGTGCCATATTCCCGAAGAAGTCAGCATTAAAACTGAAAACATCTACATTTTCGATTTGATGAGAACGGGTCAAGCTGCCAAATTTTCGATTGATTCTGGACTCTTCCACATTTTGATAGGCAGCGGTAAGCGTTCCTTTTTTCATCCAATTTTTCCCCAAGAAAAATTTGAGTTGGGGAGAAATGAAAAACCTTTTCTGGGGGCCGTAGTACCATTCGCTAAAGCGAAGAACACCGTTGCGCTCTTCCACCAATTTGTCGTATCGGTCAATATCAGAGGATTCCGAGTATTGAAGGTTTATATTTAAAAACGTGTCTCGGGGAAGGCGGATAAGGAATTTTTGAAAGACATCAAATTGATCGTATCCTGTATTTTTTTGAATACTGGGATTAGAATTGGGCGTTGGTGTTTCGGTGTATTGATTTCTACTGTTGAGAGAAAAATAGGGGGTTAACCCCCATTCCGAAAACCCATGTTTTCTATTTTTTCCGATTCTGATGTCACCAAAATTTGAATAACTTATACTGGTAAGACTCCCCCAATTTTTATAACTCAAAGTCGTATTGACATTATTTAATAAAGAGAGATTGGCCTGATTGAAAGTCGATGAAAATTCTGACTGTACAGTTTTAATGTTGTTTAATTGAGGTGATTTGGTGTAATAATGAATCACTCCACCCAAGGCATCTGAACCGTATCCGACAGAAGAAGACCCAAAAGTAACTTCCACTCTTTCAATATTATGAGGGTCGATGGTAATCGCATTTTGCAAATGACCCGAACGATAGATGGCATTATTCATTCTAACTCCATCCA
>JABGSU010000129.1 GCA_018647605.1 Flavobacteriaceae bacterium
CTGGGTCAAAGCAGGGACATTGAGATGGGCTGTCATGACAGAGCTAAGGCCGTATTCGATGGCTTTTTTAAAAGGGTACAGTTCAAGCGTTTCCAATCGGGAACGATCAAAACCAACAGTTGGAAGTGTTTTGTGAGAATCTTTGGCTGTATCACCGTGCCCTGGAAAGTGCTTGCCCGAGCTCAGGATACCTACTTGATGGTGACCTTGCATTAGGGCCACTCCCTTTTCGGCCACGCGTTGGGGGTTTTCTCCAAAAGATCGATTTCCAATAATAGGATTTTGTGGATTGGTATTGATGTCCAACACAGGAGCATAGCTCATATGAACCCCCAAGATACGTTCTTGTTCGGCCATCCTATGCCCAATTCTTCGAACAATGCTATTGTCTTTTATCGCCCCCATTGTCATGTTCCAAGGAAAAGCGACTACGGAATCCAATCGCATGGCCACACCCCACTCTGCATCCATACTGATCAATAGTGGAATTTTGGATAGAGATTGAAATTCATTCAACCATTGGGATTGTTTGACTGGGCCACCTAATGAAAAAATAATTCCCCCAATATGGTACTTTTCAACCAAGGTTTTGATTTCATCAAAGTGTTTGTCATCTTTTCTAGAGAATACCATAGGGGTAAATAGTTGTCCTATTTTTTGATCTAAATTCATGGTTTGGTAAACACTGTCCACCCATTTTCGCTGTAGCTCGGGCTGGTTGGATAACAAAGGGTCAGGCTGTTGTGCAAAGGACAGGGTCCCTAAAAGGATCAATAAAATAAGTGTAATTCGCATATCCATTAAAAATATCGGGCATGCCAACTGGAGGAGGCTGGACCTTCCCAAAGGGAATTGTATTCCATTATATTCAGTACCAGATTATTAAAAACAATGACTTCTGGGTTCAATTGTTTTTTTTTGGCCTTGATTCTAAATTCTTTTAAAGGGATATGGTCAATGGTATTTTTATTTCTGTAAGTAACATTCATTTTATCCAACAGGCTAAGACCCAATTCTTTTTCTAAAGATTGGATAAAATGGACAGAGGCATCTATAGAACAACCAGAAGCAGATTGAATGGCTTCATTGAGTCCCAAAACGATAAATCGGTTATGGGGCAAATCGATTGCAGCTTGGAGGTCAGCTCCGTGGGCGGTCCATTGTGCTAAAAAAATCTCAGCTTTGTTTTGAATGGTCTGGCGTTCTTCTTTTGTAAAAGGGCGATTGGAGGGATAAATCCAAACTCTAGAATGTTCGGAAAGTTGGTCAAAAGGGACAATCATGGTTTATAGGTCTTCAGCTTTGGAAATGAGTTCGGCAATGTCCTGTACTTGAACCTGGCCTTCTTTTTCTTTGTTTTTTACCCCATCAGACATCATGGTGTTACAAAATGGACAGGCAGCTGCAATGATTTCTGGTTGGGTTTCCATGGCTTGCTCTGTTCTTTCAATATTGATGTCTTTATCACCTTTTTCAGGTTCTTTAAACATTTGCGCCCCTCCAGCTCCACAACACAAGCCCTTGGATTTGCAGTTTTTCATTTCGACCAGTTCGGCATCTAATTTTTGAATCAATGCTCTCGGTGCTTCATATACTTGGTTGGCACGCCCCAAATAACAGGGATCATGATAGGTAATTCGTTTTCCTTTGAAAGTTGCGCCAGAGATAGAAAACCGTTCTTCTTTGAGTAGGGTATTGATGAAGGTAGTGTGGTGCATTACCTCATATTGACCACCCAAAGCAGGGTACTCATTTTTTAGGGTATTGAAGCAGTGGGGGCAAGTGGTTACAATCCGGGTCACCTCATAGGCATTCATAACCTCTATGTTTGCCATGGCTTGCATTTGAAAAAGAAATTCGTTTCCCGATCTTTTGGCAGGATCGCCAGTACAACTTTCTTCAGTTCCCAAAACAGCAAAGGAAACTCCTGCTTTTTGAAGAATTTTGACAAAGGATTTGGTTATTTTTTTGGCACGCTCATCAAAACTCCCAGCGCAACCCACCCAAAATAAAACCTCGGGTTTTTTTCCTTCTGCCGATAATGCTGCAAGTGTAGGGACATGCATAGGTCAGGATTTATTTGTTAATACCATCATCAAAAACCTCAATGGTTACTTCCTTCTCGATGAGATCGGTAAATTTTCCTCTGTAGCGTGTGGCTTTAACCAAGTGATTGTCAATCCAATGATAATTTCCACCCCTTGGTTTACCCATCAAAAGGCTGTGGTATTTGAATCCATTGGTTTTTAACCATTGTTCGGTTACATCTCTATGGGCTTCTACCCTCGAAGTAAAGAAACAAATCAAATGACCTTCTTCATGCCATTTCTTTAAGGTTTTTAGCGCATCTGGATAAATTTTAGCAGTTGCCATCCTTTCGGGTTCTTCATTGGGGATGTCATCACAGATGGTTCCGTCAATATCAATCAAATAGTTCTTGATTCCATCGGGAAGCACAGGACTAACGATTTCACCATCTTCGACTTTTTTGTGTAAGTAGCTTTCTGCTTCTTCTTTTTCCATAGTTGAGTTTTAATTAATTTTCAATGGCCCAAAGCATTCGGTCTTGATTGTTAAAAGGCCATGGTGCACCGTTGTTTTCTATATTAGTCATCATATTATTAAGATCGGAAGGGGCGGCGGATTGCTCCATTACCAGATATTGGCGCATGTCCATGATAATCGATAGGGGGTCAATTCCAATGGGGCAGGTTTCAACACAAGCATTGCATGAAGTACAGGCCCAAAGTTCTTCCTTTGTGATATAGTCATCCAATAGTTGTTTTCCGTCGGCTTGGTGTTTTCCTTTGTTGTTGATGTTGTTTCCCACTTCCTCCAAACGATCGCGGGTATCCATCATTATTTTTCGTGGAGAAAGTAGTTTGCCTGTTTGGTTGGCAGGACATTCGTCTGTGCAGCGACCACATTCGGTGCAAGTGTAGGCATTCATCAATTGCACCCAATTTAAATCGGTAACATCCGAGGCACCAAATTTCTCTGGAACACTGTCCTCCGCTGGTGCTGCATAGGGATCAGCAGCAGGATCCAACATTAATTTTACTTCTTTGGTTACTGTCTCATTGTTTTTAAAGGCACCTTTGGGGTTTAGATTTTGGAAATAAGTATTGGGAAAGGCCAAAAGGATATGCAGGTGTTTTGAGTAGTATAGGTAGTTGAGAAAAATCAAAATTCCACTTATGTGTAACCACCAAAAAGAACGCTCGAAAAGCACCAGTGAAGTAACTGAAAAGGAAGAAAATAAGGGTGCCAAAAACTGAGAAACAGGGAACATACCTGCTTGGGGATAATCAGGATCACCTATTTGTTGCAATAGCAGATCAGTGGCATTCATCGATAGAAAAAGGGTCATCAGTACAATCTCAAAATAGAGTATGTAGTTGGCATCATTTTTGGGCCAACCTTTCATTTCGGCTTTCCAAAATCGTTTGATTTTAAGTATATTACGGCGTAGCCAAAACAGGATCACACTGACCAGTACCAAAGCAGCTAGGATTTCAAAAGTAGCGATCAGTACATTGTAGGCTTTACCCATAAAAGGAGCGAATATGCGGTGGGTACCCAACAAACCATCCAATACGATTTCTATCAACTCTATGTTGATGACGATAAATCCAATGTAAACGATGATGTGAAGGATTCCTGCAATAGGTCGGTTGACCATCTTGGATTGCCCTAATGCTATTCTAAACATATTGGACCATCTTTTTGAGGATTGATCTGATCGGTCAATGCTTTTACCCAGTTGGATGTTTCTTTTGACGTAGAAAATATTACGTCTAAAAAAGTAGAGCGCAGAGAATAAAATTATTGCAAAAATGATGTTGGGTAAAAAAGCCATTTTTGGGTTTAATTTTCTTCTTTGTTGTAAGGTTTTTCTTTTTTCCCAAAAAGGGAAAAATGGACGTATCTTTTGGGGTGGTTCTTTAAGTCACTGAGAAGGCTTTCCAATTCTTTGGATGCTTCTGTTAGATTTTGATAGAGCGTTTCATCTTTGATCAACTTCCCTGCAGTTCCCTCTCCCGATTCAATGGTGGAAACAATTTGATTAAGTCCTTTTACTGTTTTGGTAAATTGTTTTAAGGTGTAAGTAATTTGAGCATTCGATATGGAATCGGTGATGGACTTGAGATTGTCAGAAGTATCTTTAATATTGCTGAAAGTAGCGTTAAGTTGTTCTTGATTGTAGTTTAAAATTTCTACCGCTGCGAGCGATGCATTGTTGAGGTTTTTGGTAGTAATGGAAAGGTTTTTCAAGGTGTTTTTTAAATTGGTTTGGGTGTTGTTGTCCAAAACATTGCTGACGCCTGCAAACAAAGAGTCTGCACTACTAAGCATGCTTTCAATCTTTATCTGGAGTGGCTCGATTTGACGGTTGATGAGTTCTGTTAACCCAGGCTTGACCTTCGCTTGCAGCGTATCTCCGTTTTGCACCACCTTTTGCTGGTCAAAGAGGGGGATAATGGAAATGGCTTTTCCTCCAATCAGACCTGTTTCGTATAGCATGGCGGCACTTTCACTTGAGAAATCCAATTCTTTTCGGACATCCATGGTTACCAAAATTTTAGTGGTGTTGGGGAGGAAATCTATTTTGGAAATTTTTCCAATACTCAGTCCATTGATGCTTACCTTGGCACCTGGAATCAGTCCTTCCACCTCTTCGTATATCGCAAAAATGGTTTTGCTGTTCTGGAAAATGGAATTTCCCTTTAAAAAACTATATCCATAGATGAATAAAGCAACGCCTCCAAGGACTAAAAGTGCTGTTTTTATTTCTCTGGTTATTTTCAAATTTGAATTGCTTTGTCGTACATACAAACTTAATATTTTTTTGCTGATCTGGGTCAGTTTAGTGCATCTAATGCCTCAGACAATTTGATTTTTTGATTTCCTTTAAAAGAGACAATAAAGGCAGATTTGAAACCTGCTCTCTTGGCTTTTCGTTGTTCTTTTTGGATGGATTTATAACTCTTGGAACTGCCAAAATAATATTTGTAGTAGGCTCCTTCTTTTTGACGAATTACGTTTTTGAGTCCCTTAAAGTTGTATGATTTAGCCTCGATGGGTTTCTTACTGGCCGCCAGCTGGACCTTAAAAAAAATATCATTGTTCCCTTTAGCAATTCTATTTGACGTTTCTTGCGAAACTACTTTTTCTTCAAATACTTGCTGACCTACCACTCCTTTTTGTAATTCTTTTTGATAATTAAGAATGGCCTTAGCAATGGCCTTGGACATCTCATTTTGACCTTTTTGGGAATTGAGGTAGGAGCCCTCTTTTTTGTTGGTTAAAAAACCCGTTTCTACCAAAACACTGGGCATGTAGGTGTATTTTAACACAACAAACCCCGCCTGTTTTACGGTTCTGTCTTTCCTACCCAGGTTGGCAACAAAACTTTTTTGTATGGTGGCAGCAGCTTCAATGCTTTGATTGGAATAGGTTTCTTGCATTAAGGTCAAACTGATAACTGACTCTGGATTGTTGGGGTCAAAACCGTCGTAATTTTTTTCATAATCTTCTTCATAGAAAATCACAGAGTTTTCTCTCTTGGCAATCTCAAAATTTCTTTGGTTGGCATGAAGTCCTAAAACAAATGTACCTGCACCAAAGGCTCTGGAGGAAGTAAACGCATCGCAATGAATAGAAATAAATAAATCTGCATCAGCTTTGTTGGCAATCTTAGCACGATCGACTAGCTTGACAAACTTGTCTGATTTTCTGGTATAAATGACTTTTATGTCATCATGCTTATCAAGGATTTTACCGATGCCTAAGGCAATTTTCAAAGAAATGTTTTTTTCATAATACCCATTTCCTCGGTTTCCACTGTCATGCCCCCCATGACCCGCATCCAAAACCACAACAAAGTTTTTTTTAGCCAAAGATTGACCGTACAAAGAATTTAAAATTAACCCAAAGCACAATATCGTAAGCAGATTTGCCTTCGAAAATCGCTTAAGTATTGATTTCAATAGCATTGAATAAAAAGTTAAATCTGCAATCAACAATAAAAATATCCTTAATTTTGATGACTTAATATTTGAACGAATCACAAATTTAGGACTAATCGGTTTGCAAACAAAGTCAATTTATACAGTAGGTTTGTTAATATTTTTTTGGCTGAACCATTTGCAATCCCAAATCACACCCGATTCCCTGGCAGTTGCATCAAGCCTTGAGGTGAATGACAGCACTGCTGTTGATTCCATTCCAGTGAAGCAACCCACCCTTTTGGATAAGGTGAAATACACAGCAAAACAATATGTCAGGATCAACCGAAAGGAAAATAAATTGTACCTGTATGACGAAGCGGAATTGTATTATCAAGACATTGAACTCAAGGCAGGTATCATTGTTTTGGATTATGCGATCAATGAAGTAACCGCTGGAAGAATACCAGATTCTTCTAAGGTTTTGAAACAAAATCCTTATTTCAAACAAATCAACAATGAGATTTATCCCGATTCTTTACGCTTTAATTTTGATACCCAAAAGGCACTGATTTGGAATTCAAAATCGGCACAAAACGGGATGAATGTTTATGCCGCCTTCACCAAAAAAGAAAATGATTCGGTGTATTATATTAAAGACGCCAAAGTAACTACCGGAGGAGAATTGGATAATTCTGATTATTATTTTAGGATCAGAAAAGGAAAAATGGTACCTCAAGGAAAAATCGTTACTGGTTTTACCAATATGTACATTGCCGATGTACCCACGCCACTTGCACTTCCTTTTGCCTACTTTCCCTCCTCCCAAAAACAGCAATCAGGATTTTTATTTCCCACCATTGGAGAAAGTAACAATCGAGGCTATTATCTTCAAAATGGGGGATACTATTTGGCTATGTCACAATTTTTTGATTTAGGGCTCACAGGAGATTATTACAGTAATGGGAGTTATGGTTTTCGAATGGACTCCAAATATCGCAAGATGTACAATTTTAGTGGTAGTCTGAGCATGCGATTTGAAAACCTTATCACGGGCGAAAGAGGAATTCAAGGCTATGCAAAATCTACTGTTTTTAATGTACGTTGGAATCACAGCAAAGACCCAAAATCCAGCCCCAATTCGAATTTTTCTGCTTCTGTCAACTTTGGTACTAGTGACTACTTTAGAGAATCTGTTAACCAGCTGAACAGTCCTAATTTTTTAAACAACACTTTGAGTTCCTCTGTGGCCTATTCTAAAAGAATTCCTGGTACTCCCAGCGTCAATATGTCTATCAATGCCAATATGTCTCAAAATTCAAATACTAAAAGTGTTAATTTGACGCTGCCTACCTTCCAAGGAAGTATTGATCGAATTTACCCCTTCCAGCCCAAAGACAGACCAAAAAAAGGCATCCTTCAAAACATTAATTTTCAATACTCTACAAGGGCTGAAAATCGAATCATCACTTCAGAAGATAATCTATTTACTGGTGCTATGTTTAAGAATGCTCGATCTGGAATACAACACTCCATCCCACTGAGTACAAATTTTAAAATTTTAAAACACTTCAATATGGCCGCCAGTATGAGCTATAAAGAAGTGTGGCAGCCCAAAATCATAAAGTACAACGATTATGACCCAACAATCGATGGGGTTGTTAAAGATACCCTGAGTGGGTTCAGCGCTTATAGAACCTACAGCTATGGCATGAGTATGGGAACTACGATCTATGGAATTGTGAATTTCAAAGAGGATAAAAAAATTCGTTCCGTAAGACACACGGTTCGTCCGTCTTTATCCTATAGCTCTGCCCCTAGTTTTGATCATTACTACGATGAGTATATTATTGATGCCGATGGTAATAAGCGAGAATATACTCCTTTTGAAGGTGGGCTTTTTGGTACCCCATCTAGAGGCATATCCAAAAGTATGGGGATTTCTGTCAGTAATAATTTTGAAGCCAAAATTGTTGATCCAGACAGCACTAAAACCGAGTTGAAGAAAATCCAATTGATCAAGAACTTAAATTTCAATACTAGCTATAATTTTATTTCCGAAGAATTCAAATGGAGTCCTGTTCGGGTGTCTAGTGGTATCGATTTGTTTAATAAAAAAATAGCCATCAACCTTGGGGCTACCTTGGACATGTACGCTTTGAACGAAGAAAATAAAAGAATCAATGAATTTAACATAAAGCAAGGAGGCGGGCTATTCAGAGTAACAAGTGCCAACCTGAACACGGGTTATAATTTTTCAAATAAAACTTTTTCAAAGGATAAAAAGAAAGAAGATGAAGAGGAGGAAGAAGAAGAAGTCGACCCTTTTGGATACTTTGAAAATACCTCAGGAGGTGGACGTGACGATGATCTGTTTGGAGATACCATCGGCATGAACAATGAAATGAATCGAGAGGATGAAATGAAAGAAAATGCAAAATACCCCTCTTACAGAGCTGAAATACCCTGGGATCTAAGGTTTACTTATTCATTGACTTACAATAATTCCAGAAATCAAAATGATTTTTCAAATAATTCTCTTATGTTTTCAGGTGATGTAGAGATTACTCCCAAGTGGAAAATAGGTGGTTCTTCTGGTTTTGATTTTAAAAATCACGGGTTTACTTATACTCAAATAAGGCTCAATAGGGACTTGGACAGTTGGCGATTGGATTTTAGTTGGGTTCCTTTTAGTAATCGAGCTTCTTGGAACTTCTTTATTGGAATCAAATCAGGACTTTTAAGTGATATAAAGTATGAGAAAAACAGGGAACCCGATCGTCGATTAAGATAACTGTTTGGATGCTATGTCAAATCTGATCATGGTCTGGCCATAAAAAACAATAAATTTTGACTAATGAAAAAAATAATAACTACACTAAATGCCCCAACTCCCATTGGCCCCTATAATCAAGCTGTATTAGCCAACGGGACGCTATACATCTCAGGACAAATAGGGTTGTATCCTCACAATATGGAAATGGTGAAGGGAGATGTAAAAAAGGAGACCGAACAGGTAATGGAAAATTTAAAATCAGTATTAGATGCCGTCGAAATGAACTTCAACCATGTTGTTAAAAGTTCCATTTTTTTAGAAAATATGGATGACTTTAGTGCTGTAAATGAAGTTTATGGAGCTTATTTTGACAATGAAACGGCTCCTGCAAGAGAAACGGTAGCTGTCAAAACCCTCCCCAAAAAGGTAAGGGTAGAAATTTCTATGATCGCAATAAAATAAATTCCTCCCTATCCTATTTATTCAATAGTTTTTGGTGATGTTCCACCAGTCCATCAATAGGTCGTTTGACTACATTACCTAGACTTAATCCATTTTTCTTAAGGGCTTCATCAATTTCCTCTTTCAAGTAATGGGCTATAGAGCCGATAAAGTGAATGGGAACTTGATTTGCATCTTTAAACTGTAAGATCTGATGGGAAATAAATCGTTGTAATCCGTCATCGATTATGGTCCTCATTTCAGGAACTTCTTTGTGCTCAATTATAAATTGTGCAAATTTTGCCAAATAGGTGTTTGGGTTTTCTCTTCTGTAAACGTTTTCTTTGATGACATCTGGAGAGAGTTCGTGCTGTTCCTCGAACTTTTTGGCCAAAACGGCAGGCATGGTTTTAAAGTAGTAGGCGCGAATAAGCTGTTTACCAAAAAAATTGCCACTGGCTTCGTCCATCAAAACATATCCCAAAGAAACGATCCTCTGTTCTATGTCTTTACCGTCAAAATAAGTGCAATTGGAACCTGTGCCCAAAATACATACTACAGCAGGATAGTTGGGTTGTGTTGTCGCATAGACTGCTGCATAGGTATCTTCAAGTATAGAGAACTCACTCTCCGTAAAAATATCTTTAAAAACTTTTTCGATCCTTCTGGCAGGTGATTCAACACCACATCCTGCCCCATAAAAATAAACATGAGCAACTTTTTCTCTGTTTTGGTAAAGATCATAGTTGTTGATGATTCTCTCGTTTAGGATGGCACTGGGGAGTACCTGTGGATTTAAACCCAAAGTTTGGGTTGAAAAAAGTACTTTTCCATTATCATCCAATGCAATCCAATCGGTCTTGGTTGAACCGCTATCAACAATAAAAATCATTCGAATGTGTATTTATATTTGATGTATGTGCTTGGCCAAATCGATCAATTTGTTGGAATAACCACATTCGTTGTCATACCAAGAGATGATTTTGTAGAAGCTAGAATTGAGTTCCATACCCGCGTCCACGTCGAAAATAGAAGTTCTGGTGTCTCCAACGAAATCTTGGGACACTAATGGATCTTCAGAATAACCTAAAATTCCTTTCATTTCATTTTCCGAAGCAGCTTTCATCACAGCCTTTATTTCTTCATAGGAAGTTTCTTTCTTAAGTTTTACCGTCAAATCTACTACGGAAACGTTGGCTGTAGGAACCCTAAAGGCCATTCCAGTTAATTTACCTACAAGAGAGGGGATTACTTTGGTTACCGCTTTGGCTGCACCTGTTGAGGCAGGCATAATGTTTAGAAGGGCACTTCTTCCACCTCTGAAATCTTTTTTGGAGGGGCCATCAACAGTGAATTGAGTAGCGGTGGTGGCGTGAACTGTGGTCATTAAACCTTCAACGATCTCGAAATTGTCATTGAGAACTTTAGAAATGGGTGCCAAACAATTGGTGGTACAGGAAGCATTTGAAACGATGTTTTGGTCTGCTGTAGCTTCAGAGTGATTAACTCCCATTACAAACATAGGAGCATCGGCAGAAGGAGCAGAAATTACTACTTTTTTAGCCCCCCCATCAATATGAGCTTGAGCCTTTTCTAAAGTGGTAAAAATCCCTGTACACTCCGCTACAATATCTACACCCATGGTTCCCCAGCCGATATCAGCGGGGTTGCGCTCGGCAGTAATCTTTATCACTTGCCCATCTACCATAAGGTTGTTGCCTTTTACGGTTACCTCTCCATCATATGAACCGTGAACAGAGTCATACTTTAGAAGATATGCCAAATGCTTAACATCCAGTAGATCGTTGATCGATACTATGGTTACATCTGACTGCTTCATCGCAGCGCGAAAAACAAGTCTTCCAATTCTTCCAAATCCGTTGATTCCAATTTTTAAAGCCATTCTATTTTGTTTATATTTAATTTGTATTTATATAGATAGTATATCTGATACTCTTATCAGATTGTTGTTTATTTGTGATTTTCCTTTTATGGCATCCTCTAAGGGTGTTAGGGTCATTTGTTCATCGATGATCCCCACCATCTTATTTGAATTTTCTTCTAAAAGACTTTCTACAGCAAACACGCCCATACGGGAAGCCAAAACCCTATCAAAGCAAGAGGGTGTTCCTCCTCTTTGCATATGACCCAAAACGGAGACCCTTACTTCATAGTAAGGTAGATTGTTTTCAATGTAGGATGCTATTTCAAAAACGTTTTTACCGGTCTTGTCACCCTCAGCAATTACAACGATGCTAGAAGATTTACCAGATTTCTCGCTTCTTTTGAGGGACTCTAACAAACGTTCCAATCCCATGTCTTCTTCAGGAATGAGTATTTCCTCGGCTCCTGCTCCTATACCTGCATTGAGGGCAATATGTCCAGCATCTCTACCCATCACCTCTACAAAGAAAAGACGGTTGTGAGAACTTGCTGTATCTCTGATTTTGTCAATGGCCTCTACTACAGTATTTAGTGCAGTATCATAGCCCAAAGTGAATCGGGTGCCTTGTATGTCATTATCGATGGTTCCTGGAATTCCAACAACAGGAAAGGAAAATTCTTTTTGAAAAATCATTGCTCCCGTAAAAGAACCATCACCTCCTATAACTACAAGTCCATCTATATTGTTTTTTTTGAGATTCTCGTATGCAGTTTTCCTGCCCTCCGTAGTTCTGAACTCAAGACATCTTGCGGATTTTAGTATGGTTCCTCCCTTGTTGATTATGTCTTTTACACTTCTGGCATTCATGGGCTCCATATTGTTATCAATCAAGCCTTGATAACCCTGATAAATCCCAAAACATCCAATATTGTGATAGACGCATGTTCTAACGACTGCTCTGACGGCAGCATTCATGCCTGGAGAATCTCCCCCAGAGGTAAGTACTCCTATATTTTTAATTTTATTTGGCATAGGCTAAATAAGCAGGTGCAAATTTAATTATTAATCCAAAGCAACCTCATTAGATAGAAGTATTTTTTTAGTTTATTTTTTATTGATGAAATTAATGCCAACATCTCTAGGATCAGAAACAGGGGATCGATCTTGAAATAATTCAGAAGATTGACTGCCTTTAATGATTTTATTTAGTAGTTCACTAAAAGTCTCGAAATCAACTTGGTAGGACAATCCTACTCCTTGGGTGAAGCCCAACTCGTCTCCTATATATCTGAATTCATTTTCTTTATTAAAGACTTTGGCTTTCAAACTGCCCTCTTCATTTAAAATAAAGTCTATCTGTAAATCTCCTACAATTAGCGTTTCCTCAATTCCCCCAACGGGAACCCCAATATTTCCATTTAGTAAAATCTTATCGGTAATCTGAGTGGAAAGGGTCAGTCCCAAGCGATCTTCTGAGTTGACATCCAAAACCTTATTTCTATCTCCTTGCAAATAATTCACCCCTACTTGAAGTTTTCCTTGATCATCGCCCAATAGGTTACTGAAAAGATCGGAAGCTTTTTCATATAGATTATTGGTAATCCCTTGAACGCTTAAAGACACTTCATTGATGAATATTCCTTGTGATAAAAGAGAAATGGCTTGCAACTGACTGATCTGTGGATCGGCCAAACGATAGTTGATTTCGGAGGTAAAAACAGCACTGGTGTTTGGAAAATCAATCTCAAAAATAGGATCGTCAGGTTTGAGTAGATTACCCTGAAGCCGAATTAATACTTCGGTAGGTATTTTTCTATTAAAGTTGGGATTGTCCAACAATAAGGCCGGGTTGGCTCCTCCAGGCACATCATATATCGCCTCTAGATTCATTTGTGCCCCCAAAGGATCACCTTCCCAAACAATAGTTCCTCCTTGTTTTAGGTTGAATTTTTTATCGATAACTCCCAAATTCTTAAAATTATAAATACCGTCGTAGGTAATAAAATCTCCCCACATATTGAACTTTCCTTTGGTATCAATTTCCATCAAAATATTTCCTGCCCCACGACCACTTAAAAAACTCCCCGACTCTTTATCAATAACTACCTTAATTTCAGCGTTGTTATTGACATCCAGTTCGAAATTCATCTGCAATCCAGAAAAATTGTAAGCATCCACAATGCTTTGTTGTTTCGTATTTATATTCTTTGTTTTATCAATAAATTTTATAAATGAAGTATCTGCCAATCCATAATCTTTTGCCCAAGGAATTTTGATACTGGTTCCTTCTCCTGTCGATCCTACTACATCTATGGTTAAGTTTTTTGAAGGTCCATAAAGATGAACTTTACCCTCTAAAAAACCATCTCCAAAGAAAACTTCATCTTCTCGCTCTGGTATGTTAAGCATTAAGATTCTGTCAGATGTAATATTAAGGTCATATCGCCAATCGGAAAAATTCACGTGACTTATTTCGCCATCTAATAATGCTTGCGTTCCATATTTTATATCCTTAAAGCTGGTATTGTTGAATTTAAAAACTTGATCAACCAAGGTTACTTTGGTCCCGTCAGTAAGTCTGTAATCAGTATTGATATTTAAAACTTCAAGTCCTCCTTCATTTAATATTAATTCACCCATGTGGTTTGTGTTGTTAATAGGTCCCCACAGGTTGACATTTCCGTTAATATTCCCACTAATATCACCGATTCCTTCTCCACCCAATGGGGTGAGGAAAGAAAGGTCGAATGTGTCAAACTTAAAGTCTAAATCAAGACGAGGAATCTGATCAAAACTTAGGATACTTCCATTAACGGACATGGTTTCCTTTTCCTTATGGGACAGTAATAAATTTACCTTATATGAATTTAATTGTGTATTTCCAGAAGTAAAAAACCGTAGTGATCCCATTTCTAAATCATTTAAAATAAAATCTTCAATTGAACCATTAAATTTTAGTGTATTATCTGTGGTAGAACGTTTAATATCCAAACTTAAATCTATTGCTCCCATGGGATCAAATTTTTTACCTGAAATTGCCAAGTTTTGAAGTAATACTTTGTCCATATTCAAAGACATTCCAAAATTATTTTGTGATTGATAAGTTCCCTCAACCTCAATTCTTTCGTCTCCAGACTCAGCGACTAATAATCCAAGGGCAACCTCTTTTGTAACCATATCAAAAGAGATCAAATGGTTTTTATCTCCTTTTGGATTGAGAGTCCAAAAATTATTCTCCACTTTGATTATAGAGGGATTAAGTAATAGCTGAGATTTTTGGTCATTTACCGAAAGTTGGTAATTGAATTCGTAGCGTTCATTTTTTCCAGAGAACTCAGTTCTGAATTTCAGTGTATCCAATTTCTTAATTCCCAATGAGTTAAAATTAAATATTTCATAGGAGCTACCTTCAATTTTACCAACCGATAAAAATGTGTTAAAGAGAGGGTTTTGATTGTCTATTAATAATTCAACATTTTCGGTATCAATTCCCTTAAAGACAATTTTAGGGATATTCAAAGTCATTTTAGAAACCTTGTCCTCGGTCGATAAAATTCCTCTAAAAACTGCTTTTTTGTCAAAGACCAAGGCTGGGAATATCGCATTCAAATGATCCGTTTGAATACTAACGTCATAAATTAAATCTTGTTTTTTGTCAATCTTTTTCTTTTGGACAAAAGGAAAAGCCTCGGCAATGGCATTGGAGAATAGATGGGTCAGCTTACTCAATTGAAACTCTCCTTCAATTTTGATGTCCATAATTTCAGAATTAATCGTTCTTATGGTTCTTTTTTTATCGGTAAAACTGGTTTCGAGAATAAAGTCGTTAAATGAATCTCGTTTGGATTGGTTTTGAAATTGTATGTTTTTGAACAATAGATTTCCTTGTAAATTATCAAAAGTATTTCCTACCATAAATAAATTTAAATCTCCGGAGTAGATGGCCTTACCCCCACCTAGATCTGCATCAAAGTGATGGAGATTCAGCTTTTTTAGGTTAATATCAAATTGATATTTACCTTGTGGATTTTCCCAAGACAAGGCCAAGGCTCCATCAGCAGATATGTGCTGATTGTCGGCTGTCATTTTCGCTTTTAGTAGTTTATCATTCAAATCACCCTTAATTCCTATGTTCTTGATCATATGGGTTGCGAGTTGAATTTCATCCACGTTGATATCAAAATCAAGGTTAAATACATCCTCAATTCCTCTGTAGCCAGAAAGAGACAACTGTGATGAAATACTTCCAAATTTGGGATGCCACGAAGACAAGTCTAATTTTTCTATCGCTGAAATGACCTCAAAACGATTCAGTTGATATTTTCCTTTTTTTTGTTCCAGATGAAACAAACTTTGATTGTCAATTCGAGAACCTCTACTATATAAAGTTAGGTTTGTTGTCAATTCCTCATTTTCGAAAGACAAGGAGCCATTCCCTTCTATGAGTTGTTCATTGAAAATATTCTTTGGAATCTGTTCGAGATATTTTTTAGGCAGGATATGGGCCAATTGAGCTATATTGACGTTTAAAGACTGAAGATCTAAATCGGCTATAATGGGTGATGGTGAAAAAGCATTTTTCAGACGAAGCTTGGCCACAAGTTGTATGATGTCTTGATTGATCTCTAATAAGGAAAAGTCGATGTCATTCAAATTGCCTTGGGCAGTAAGTTGAATTTTTACAAGTTGAATACTATCGGGTAATGCGATAAAGTTTTGCAGTTGTTCTTTTGCTACAGTACCGTTTAAATCGAATTCAATAAAAGCATTGTCCTTAAATGATGTAAAATTGGGTTCCGGTAATAAAAAATTTAAATCTCCCTCAAGTTGACTATCTCCATTGGATAAATTTAGGGAGTTGATATTAATCGCACAAGGATCATAATACAAGTTCGTGTCCTGAAAATTGAGTTTACCATAATCTTTTGAATCGATTTTCAAATGGCTTATTGCCACTTCCACTCCTTGGTTTACAATAAAAAAATCTTTGGCTTTAAGTCTTATATTTTGAAATTGAAAAGGTTTTTGGGAATCACTAGAATCCAATATTATAAACTGGCCATTAATTATATTCAACTGATCTATCCTTACAAGAACAGGACGATCTTTTTTAGGTTGTACATGGGCCAAAAGTTTATTGGCAAATTGAAAAAAAGAATTGTTTTTCTCCCCTTCATATTTTACGATTTTTACTAAAAGATCTTCAAACTCTGTGGTTGAAAAAAATAAATTTCCATTGACCCATTGTCTTAAACTGTAGAGGTCTGTTTTGAAGTTTTTGGCATAAAAAAGTGTATCAGCATGATGATCAGCAATAAAAAAAGACGCCAAATTGACAGCACCGTCAAATCCTACAGACACTCCTTCTACCTTCATTTCTGTTTCAAAATTTTGATTGATCTTCTCTGTCAATTGTCGGGCCAAGCGGTTTTGAACAGCGGGAATACTCAAAATCAATAGGCTCACCAATGAAAGAACAATGATGATCAGCAGTAGTATCGGTAAAGTTTTGTATAACTTTTTGATGGTAATACTTTATTTTTGTTGCCTTAGGGCCAATTGATATGAAAAAAACATGCTACATACTAGGAATAGAATCTTCTTGCGACGATACTGCTGCTGCGGTGCTCAGAAACGATGAGGTACTTTCCAATTGTATTGCCAATCAAAAAATACACCAATCCTATGGCGGGGTGGTTCCTGAGTTGGCGTCAAGGGCGCACCAAGCCAATATC
>JABGSU010000130.1 GCA_018647605.1 Flavobacteriaceae bacterium
ATGTTTAAAAACAAGCAGCTTAAACGTTTTATATTTGTAGTAAGTTGTTTGCAATTGGTTTTGGCACAACCTCCCCAAAAAACCACATACGCAGAATCCATAAAATCTATTGTTTTTAAAAATCAATCCTCCAAAATACAATTCCCCATCGTAAAACTCGGAGAACGCTTTCAATTACATTTCGATGATTTGAATGGAGATGAAAGAAATTACTATTACAAAATCAAACATTTCAATCACGATTGGACACCTTCCATTTTATTTCAAAATGAATATTTGAAGGGTTTTGATAATTTGAGAATTGAAAACTATCAAACTTCCTTCAATACACTTCAACCGTTTACCCATTACCAAATTGATTTACCCAATGAACAAGTAGAGTTTTTGGTCTCTGGGAATTATCTATTGGAAATCTACAACGAAGGCAATGAAATGGTTTTTTCTAGAAAGTTTGTAATCTATGAAGATGGAGCCACAGTAAATGCTAGTGTTTTCAGAACACGTGATCTTAAATATTACCAAACCTACCAAAGTGTTCAATTTTCAGTCAGCCCCCCAAAAGGAGAATATTTTCGTGATCCTGAAAACCAATTGCATATCACCATCCTCCAAAATGAGCAATGGAACACCTCCCTAAACCATCTAAAGCCACAATACAATATGGGCAGCCGCTTGGAATACCGCTATGATGCTGAAAGCAGATTTGAGGGGGGCAATGAGTACCTTTTTTTTAGTACCAAGAACATTCAAGTTACCAGCGCCAACGTCAGCATGGTAGAACTGAATCGTTTGTATGAATCCTATCTGACTACTAACTTTTTGCGCAGGGGTTATCCCTATAGCTTTAACCAAGATCTTAATGGGGATTTTGTCATCCAAACCCTTCAAGGATCAGAAAATGGGGATATTGAAGCGGACTACAGTTGGGTTCATTTTAGTCTATATGCCCCCGTCATACTCAAAGATCAAGAAATTTATATTTATGGAAAATTCAATAATTATGAGTTGAAAGAGGAAAATAAAATGTATTATAATCCTTCACTGGAAATTTATGAAGGTGTGATGTTACTCAAACAAGGAATATACAATTACAAATTCGTTGCGAAAACACCACAATCTGAACTTTTAAATGGGATTTGTGGTTCTCATGCCCTGACCGAAAATCGTTATTTAATTTTGGTCTACTACAGGTACTTCGGAAATCAGCACGATTCTTTGATTGGTTTGGGGGAAACTTCGTCTTTTGAAATTATTGATTAGTAGAGCCTTGTTAAACTTTTTAACAGTTGATTATCACAGTTATTTTAATTATATTAGCTATAATAACTTTTAAATTCATTTGATGATTCAACAGGTTACAAGAGGAATAAAAATCTCTGTGGAAACTGATTATGAGGGAAGTTTCCTTAAAGATAACGTTCTTCACTATGCCTTTACTTACCGTATTGAAATTGAAAATCAGAGCAAAAGCTCTGTTCAGTTGTTGACACGTCATTGGAAAATTAAAGAAGCTTTGAACAGAACCCAATATGTCAATGGCGATGGCGTAGTGGGCAAAAAACCTGTCATCAACCCTGGAGAAATCCATAGATACAGATCTGGATGCTTGCTCTACTCTGCCATAGGTGCCATGAAAGGAGCCTATATCATGATTGACTTTTCTTCTACAAAAAAGTTCAACGTAGAAGTCCCTCCTTTTAAGCTTTCTGCACCCTTTGTCCTCAATTAATCTACAGGATAATAAACCAACTTTTTCGTTTCAAAAAAGACTTCGTTATAATATTTATTCAACGGAACTACCGTAGCACTACCATAGGCAGAAAGTTCTTCTTTTAGATCGCCTCCTTTGAGACATAAAAAACCATTTCTTATGCTATGATTTTGTTGAGTGCTGATCTTATCTATCGACCAATTAATCAATGTTTCTAGTGGAGCAACAGCTCTACAAACTACAAAATCAACCTTAAAAATCAAATTTTCGACCCGCTCGTTGTGGGTGGTAATGTTGTCCAATGAAAGCTTTTCTTTTACATCATTTATGACTTTAATTTTTTTTCCAATGCTGTCCACCAAATGGAAATGTACCTCTGGAAACATTATGGCCAATGGCACCCCTGGAAAACCACCACCTGTGCCAATATCCAATACACTACTTCCTGATTTGAATGAAAGAAATTTTGCTAGGGATAAGGAATGAAGGACATGGTGTAAATAAAAATAATCCATGTCTTTTCTGGAAATTACGTTGATACGAGAATTCCAATTTTTATAAAGTTCATAGATTGACTCCAGCTGTTGTTTTTGTTGAAAATTGAAATTTGGAAAGTAGTTGTAAATAAAATTCAAGTTAGTTTTTTGTTAAAAATAGAGAGAATGCTTTAAAATTCAATAATTTTACATAGCCAACAATATATAATTTATGACAAAAAGACTAATACCTCGTTTTTCCCGAAAAGAATCGCAAGAGTTTTTCCAAACCCTTAACAAAAGAGTAAACCAGTATTTTAAAGACAAAAATGTGGCCAAAACTGGCAATTGGAAATTGTACATGAAATCAGTGATCATGTTCACCCTATTGATCGCCCCATTTGTACTAATCCTGTCGTTAAACATCAGTGATTGGTTTAAGCTATTACTGGCAGCAGTTGTAGGAGTCGGAATGGCAGGAGTTGGAATGAATGTGATGCACGACGGCAATCATGGTTCCTTTTCCAAATATCATTGGATCAACAAGATAATGGGCAGCAGTATCTATATACTGGCAGGAAATGTTTTCAATTGGAAGGTACAACACAATGTATTGCACCATACTTATACCAACATCAAAGACCATGACGAAGATCTTGAAGCAGGTATCGTTTTGCGTTTTTCCAAATATGCAGATTGGAAACCTCACCATAGATTTCAACATTTTTACTCCGTCCTACTCTACGGTTTATTGACCCTTAAATGGGCCATCATTTCTGACTTTGTTAGACTGAATCGATACCAAAAAAAGAATCTGTCATACGCCAATAGCAAAAGTCACTCGGCACAGTGGGTCGGATTGATCATTTCCAAAATCATCTATTTTTCTGTTTGGATTATTTCACCCATTCTGGTTTTTAATATTGTTTGGTGGAAAGTACTGATCGGATTTTTTGTAATGCATTACACCGCCAGCTTAATCCTAAGTTTGGTCTTTCAATTGGCTCACGTAATTGGAGAAGCAGATATGCCCTTACCAGATTTTAAAACTGGAAACATGAAAAATTCATGGGCCGTTCACCAATTGAAAACTACCGTAAATTTTTCTACCAAAAAT
>JABGSU010000131.1 GCA_018647605.1 Flavobacteriaceae bacterium
GATGAAGTCGCATTGCTTGATGCTCTTGAAAGTGGTCAGTTGAGTTTTGCTGGTTTGGACACGTTTGACAACGAACCTGTCCCTGCCATGCAAGTCCTGATGCATCCAAAGATATCCCTCACACCACACATCGGAGCAGCAACCAAAGAAGCACAAGACCGCATTGGGACGGAGCTTGCGCAACAGATTCATTCCATTTTGCGTTAACCCATGAAAAAGCTTAAGCAGCGTTGGGGCATTCGCTCTAATTTTCATTTGATAATCATTTTCGTTGTCTTTGGGATAACAGGAAGTGTGTCTGCTATGCTTGCCGAGCCACTCACCCATTGGTTGGGACTCACTCCTGAAAACACTTCCCTTTGGTTATATTGGCCATTTCGGATACTTGTGATCTTTCCAATTTATCAAGTCATACTGGTTTTATGTGGCACATTATTTGGTGAATTCCAGTTTTTTTGGAACTTTGAAAAAAAAATGCTGTCGCGTATGGGACTCCATCTCGATAAAACCACAAAAAAAAAGTAGCTTGATCTTTATTCGTTTTTTTCTTGCTCTCACTATTTTTTTACCAAGTTTGTTTGTCTATGCCCATGAACTTGCAAATCATGACCACATAGAATGTGAAGAAACCAAAATTCACTTTCACCAAACCGAAGAGCCCTGTTCCGCCGATGATTTTGTTTTACAAAACAATTTTTTTGTTGCAAAAATTTCTTTTGTCACTGCCATTTTTTCAAATGAAGAAAAAGAATATCATCTCAATTCCCATTTAAAAAGAAATGATTTAAATGGTCACTACCTACGAGGGCCACCTTCTGTTTAATCCATTTCAGACCCTTTTTTCTTTTTTTGATGTATCCTTTTTCAAGGATCCATTGCCGATCTACACCATTTTTAAAAATATTGAGACATGTTAAAAAACATTTTTACAAAAGCATTCGTATTTGCTATTATTTTATTCGTCGTATCCTGTGATAAAGACGATTCTCCAGATCCTGAAAACGAAGAGGAAACAATCACTAAGGCAGTGCTCGTAGTGACAAACACTTCGGATAACAGTTCTGAAACCTACAACTTTGAAGTTGAAGGGCATCACCATGACCATGACGATGATCACGCAGATGACGGTGACGATAACGACGATCATGAAGGCGAGCATATGGAAGTTGAGCTTGAAAGCAACTCAACGTATTTGTTCGAGATTACTTTCTTTAATGAATCAGATCCTAGTAATAGCATTGATGTGACTAAAGAGATCATTGAAGAAGCTGATGAGCACGTTTTTTTCTACGAGCTAACAGACTCTAGCATCACCATTGAAAGTGCTGCTGGAGATACAATTGACTCTTCTGGAGATCCAATTCATCTAAAAACCGAGTGGACAACAACTTCAGCTGCTATCGTTGATATCGTTGCTTACTTAATTCACGAGCCAATAACAAAAACAGGCGTTAGTACTCGTACTGACCTTGGGGGCTCAACTGATGCGGAGATCGAATTTGAAGCTTATGTGGAGTAAAAAATCATTTTATATGTTATTTTGAATATTAATTCGAATTCCAAAAAGAGTAGCAATAATAGTTACTCAACTTTCTTAAAGGCTGTGGTCAATATTAGTTTATTGGCTACAGGCTTTATTTTTTCTCAAGACTGTGATCTCAAACTTGAGGGAAAGATTATTGATTTGTACAGCGATTCTCCGCTTGAGGCGGCAGTTATTGAGGTCGTTGGAACCAATACCAATGCCATCTCCACAGCGGGTGGCCTTTTTACCCTTACAGAGCAATGCCCTAAAAAAATTAAACTAAAAATTTCTCATCTTAACTGCAAAGATCTTTTCACAGAGATTGACCTCAGACAATCGGAGTCACTATCTTTTTATATGGACCATCATGTCGAGTCCTTAGATGAAGTGGTCGTTGCTGAAGAAAAAACCAACAACTTATCTACAACTGCAAAAATATATTCCCTTTCCGAGTCTGAAAAAGATCGCAATAGCCATGATGGGCTAACTGGTGTATTGGAACAGCTAAGCGGGGTTCATGCACTTTCTACTGGCAATAGCATAGCCAAGCCAGTCATACATGGAATGTTTGGCAGTCGGATCGGTATTATCTACAACGGTATAATGCTTGAGAATCAACAATGGGGGCAAGACCATGCGCCCAATGTCGATGTAAATGCTTTTGACAATATTCGTGTTATCAAAGGTGCAAGCGCATTAAAATATACTGGCTCGAACCCTGGTGGTATTGTTATTCTCCAATCTAGCTTTCCAAAAAAAATAGATTCCTTGTATGGCAAGACTATTTTGAGTGGCATGAGTAATGGAAAAGGTGCTAGCCTAGTCAGTTCATGGACTAGGTCATTCCAAAATGGCACATACTTTACAGCGCAGGGTACAATCAAAAAAAGTGGCGATTTGTCTGCACCCAATTACGTGCTTTCAAATACAGGATACAATCAAAAAAATGTGTCACTGGCATTTGGAAAAAACGACACGGAAAGTGATTGGAAAATATACTTTAGTTATTTCAATAATGAAACTGGGATATTAAAAAGCTCTCACATTGGAAACGTCGGTGATTTATTGAGAGCTATTGAGTCTGACAAACCCATTATAATCAATCCATTTTCGTACCAAATCAATAACCCTAAACAGCTAAACACGCACTATACAACAAGTATTGATTACTCAAAATACTTGAACGACAAGGAAAAACTAAGTCTCAAATACAGCTGGCAAAAAAATAATCGAAAAGAATATGATCTTAGAAGAGGTGCGTTTAATAATACGGCTTCCTTACATTTGAACCTAGACACACACCATTTCAATTCAAATTACGAATGGACAAGCTCATTTGCAGAAGTTAACTCCGGCCTTTTCTTTGAAATTCAAAACAACTTTTCAACGCCAGGAACAGGGA
>JABGSU010000132.1 GCA_018647605.1 Flavobacteriaceae bacterium
AATTTCGTGGTTGCAAGCAGTGGCTTTTTGCAATTGGAGGACACATTTCAAAAACAGTTATCAAAAATCGAAGGGAAAGCCTTTGGTTAACACTTTTAGACTCCCCAGCGAAGCGGAGTGGGAGGATGCTGCTCGAGGAGGTATTCCTTCTGGAACATACCCCTGGGGAGGACCTTATTTGCTCAATGATAGAGCGTGTTTTCTGGCTAACTTTAAGCCCCTTAGAGGAGACTATGCAGCAGATCAAGCTGTGTATACCGTAGAAGCTAAATCATACTTGCCTAATGATTATAATCTTTTCAATATGGCAGGTAATGTTGCAGAATGGACCAGTTCGTCTTATGACTCAGGAGCCTACGAATATGTAGCTTCTCTCAACCCTAATATGTCACTTCAGACGGAATCACGAAAAGTTGTTAGAGGAGGTTCATGGAAGGATGTAGCTTATTTTTTAAGGGTAAGCTCTAGAGACTACGAATATTCCGATACTTCACGTAGCTATATTGGATTCAGGACTGTTCAAGATTATCTTGGAACATCCAAGGTTAAGATCAAATAAATTTATATTTTTAAATAATTATAACTATAAATATATCAAAATGGATAACAAATTATTAAAAAAAAGATTGAGAGGAAAAGTTGCGATGCACATGCTATTCGGGTTAGGAGGTGCGGTTGTAATTATAGGAGCACTTTTTAAGATTCTTCACCTTGAGATAGGACCCATTACTGGAGGTCTTGTGCTTGGTTTGGGTCTTGGAACTGAGGCTTTGATTTTTACCGTAGCTGCTTTAAACACAGGAGAGATAAAAGAAGAGCATGACGATTATGTAAAGAAGGTAAGTGGAGGTGGTTCCAAAGCCGCATCAAAAGGGGGTGAAGAAGGTCTTTCTTCCAAGATTGACGAAATGCTCAAAGAGGCCAAGCTTGATGTTGCATTGATGAATAATCTTACAAATAGCATTAAAAATTTAGAAGCATCAGCACAAGCATTATCGCCTGCAGCTGAGGCAGCTTCTTCTTCAGAAAATTATAGCCAACAGTTGTCCGTTGCTTCCCAAAAATTGGAGCAACTCAATCAAGTTTATGCTGCACAAATTAATTCATCAGGAAACAATGCAGCATTTAATGACCAAGTTGCTGAAAATGCAGCAAAACTTAAACAACAAATGGAAGCTTTATCTTCTAACCTTGCTGCTTTGAATCAAGTATACAATGGTATGCTTAATGCTATGAACAAAAACTAAAATAGGATATGGCCGGAGCAAAAGAAACACCCAGGCAGAAACTAATTAGTTTGATGTATTTGGTATTCATCACCATGCTTGCTTTGAATGTAAGCAAGGAAGTTTTAGATGGATTTGGCCAGATGTATGAAAAAATTAGTGATGCCAACACTAGGGTAGACGAAAGTAACAATTCAATTTTCGAAAATATCGAAATTAATTCTAAAGAAAAAGGAGGCAAGTGGGTAGGTCATTTGAGAACTGCAAACCAAATTAAAAAGGAATCCGATGAATTCTATCAAAGGATTTCTGAAATAATGACTCAAATTACTGAGAAACAAAGAGAAAAAGACCCTGACTTAAAAGAGTATGCCCAAATGGATAAAGGAGAGGCACTCGATGTTATCTTTTTTAAAGAGGGTTCCGATCAAACAGCCCAAGAGTTTCTCGACATGATTAATGAATACAAAATGCACGTCATTCAAGTGTTTGGTAGTCAATACCCAGAATACATTGAAATGGTTGAAGCTCGTTTTTTTACGGGTGATGAAAACGGAAATGTCCAAAACAGAGATGGAATAGATGAACCTTGGTTTAATGGCAATTTTCAAGGCTTTCCTTTGGTATCATCCTTGGCAAAATTTGCCATGATGCAAAACGATATTCGCCAAACCGAGCATGATGTATTTGCAACACTTATGGGTAAGGAATTGAAAATGTCTTCCAGCGTAAATGAATCCAATTACATTACTTTGTTGAAAACCGAAAAAGGCGCCTACTATCAGGGTGAAACTTTTGATGGAAGTATAGTTTTGGGAAGAAAGGGTGGAGCTCAGAATCCTAACAATGTCGATTTGAAGATCGATGGGAGAGTCCTTTCGGAGAAAGACTATGATCTTATCGCTGGTGGAATCAAACTCAAAATTTCTGCTGGAAGTCCTGGAGATCATGAAATCAAAGGTGATTTAGTATTTCTCAATGAAGGTGTAGAGTCTAAAATTCCTGTAAATCAATCATTTGCGGTAATTTCAAAACCCAACTCTGCAGTAATCTCTGCTGACAAAATGAATGTGGTTTACAGAGGAGTTGAGAACCCCATGACTATTTCCATACCTGGGATTCCAGATAACAAAGTATCTGCTTCAGCACCAGGACTCAGAAAATCTAAAGGAAGTAAATATAATATGGTTCCAGGAAAAGGTAGAGAAATTAAAATTTCTGCCAGTGGAACTTTACCAGACGGACAAAGGGTTTCAACCACATCTAAGTTTAGAATTAAAGATATTCCTGCCCCTCAAGGAACTGTAAGAAAACAAGCCGGATCGGTAACCATTCCTAAGTCCAGTTTGGAGATTTCAAGTATCGGAGCAGTATTGGAGGATTTTGACTTTGATATTACCTTAAAAACGGTAAGTTTTAAGTTCAAAGTCCCCGGACAACCAACAATTAGTATTAATGGAAGTAGACTAGATTCCAGAGCGAAAAGTGCTCTAAGAAGAGCAAAAGCTGGCCAGTCTATTCAAATTTTTGATATCAAAGTGGTTAACCCCAAAAATCCATCTTATAAATTCAAGAAAATTTCACCTGTAATTTGTCAGTTGGTTAACTAATTCTTTAAGTAATGAGCCTAGTTTTTAAAATGTTTTCGTTAATCATCTTAACCATTGGTGGAATTAATACCGTCATTGGTCAAGCCAATCTATTGAATGCCAGAGTGCCTCAAGATGTAGGTAATCTCAATGATCAACAGATGGAATCTAACGATGAAACACCTTTGGCTTATGGTTTTGTTGATGACCGTGATCTGATGTGGTCAAAGACCATTTGGGAAGTTATTGATTTGGATGAGAGGGTAAACTTTCCTTACTACTATCCTACCGATACCCTGAATTTAGGTCCTGAAAGACGGTCACTTTTTGACGTTCTCAAAAAGAATCTAAGCAACACTAACATTAAGGAGGTTTATAAATCCGCATATTTTCAGGAAAAACTCACTTATGAGGAAATCCAAGAAAGATTAGTAGCCGTCGATACAACCGATGCTGGATACGAACAATTCAATGCTGATGGTTTTGTTGACTCTCAATTTATTGAGCGGAGACGAATTACTGCAGCCGAAATTAGACAATACAAGATTAAAGGGACATGGTACTTTGACAAGCGACTTGGGGAGCTTAAATACCGACTGCTTGCCGTTTGTCCTGTTGCTCCTGATGTCGCTGTTAAGACCCTACCTGG
>JABGSU010000133.1 GCA_018647605.1 Flavobacteriaceae bacterium
AACGGCACAACGCAGACATCTTTTTTTGTCACAATAAAAATTTTTGAGTTGCAACAAGGACTGAGAATCCAAGGCAGAATCAATCGAAAGGCCCAATTGAGAAAAACCTCGGCTAGTGCTATTGCGCTCTGGTGACAATGATTGAATCCAAGAGATGATATTTTGATCGGCTGTTCCACCTTCCTTTTGGGCATAGGCAAACCGAAAGGGGATCAAAGTATTGATCAACAATAATTCAAAAAAAGATTGTGAGAGTCGTTTTGGGCTGGGTTTCGATTCCTTGTCGAAGGTAAAATGGGTTTTCCAAAAATCTGAGACTCCTATTTTCCGTATCCATGCTAAGTCCTTTAATTATTGAGCCTTGATCAATTGAGAAAAAGGGCGGGGATATTGGACGTAAAATTGGGCCAATTGGGACAGGCGAATGGTAGGAAAATTGGGGGGACGCAAGCGACTGAATTGGACTTTTATACCTGGTATTTCCTTAAAACCAAACTTGTGTTTTAAATAGTCAAAATCCTTGCGCAACTGCTCTTGTAGGGAGCATTCATTTCTCCGCCCAACAGACCTGACAGGCTTATAATTTAGGTTTTGAGTACCCTCAATATTTTAGCAAACTCTTCAAACAAAAAACAGGATTATCGCCATTTGAATACCGAAATATAAATTAATAGCCAATTTCTAACAATGTATATGAAATCATAGCCACCTATCGGCAGGCTTCGATTCATATACTAACCGGTAAGAAAAAAAGGTGGAATGTGTTTGATGATGGTAAATCTATTGAGTTAGTAGATAAGATAGATATTCTTAATTTTTTCTCTAAATATGGGTTTCAGTTAGCAACTTCTGAAACAGAGATTACACCTGTAAATTATGGGAATGGAATTATTGGTGCGATTCATCAGAATACATTAACCCTCATAAATGTTAACCTATAATTCCCAATTTTAGGATATACCACAGATAGTGAAGAAAATCCTTTTTCATTTCGATTTGGGGTCTTAAAGTAATTAGGGGGAACTAGGCGGTCTCTCCCTCCCATTCCATAAATCCACCCAACAAATTATAGGTCTTTTCAATACCCATTTGATTCATTACCTGGCAAGCTTGGGCACTTCTTGCTCCCGATCTACAATATATGTAATAGTGTTTGGAGCTGTCCATTGACTGCACACCCTCCATAAAACTTTCTGGCTGTCGAATATCCAACATAGTCGCATTAGGGATATGTCCCTCTTCAAATTCTTCTGGAGTTCTGACATCTAAAAGATAAGCCTTGTTATCTGATGCTAATTTACTACTCCATTCCTCTTGTGTTAAATCCATCTTTTTTGTTTCAAATGTAATAGACTTGTTCCAATAAAAAAACCATTCCCAACTTGAGTTTGTTTTTAAGAGAAAATATTTTTATTAAAAAAATGATGCTTAAAGGGTCAGCCTTGATTGTTGGGTAAATTTTTATACATGAAAAATAAGCCTTCTAATCATCAGGTCATAATGATAACTTTATTTAAGGTACGATTCTTGTTATTTTAATTAATTTAATTTCGTATATTTGTGATAACAAATGTTGTATGTACAAATATGGAAGCTTTAGATCTAGCCAAAAACACGGTTGTCGGAATACTCAAAGCTGGTAACAAAGCAGAAGAGTATCTGGGAAATACCATCAAACCACATGGAATTTCCCTGCAACAGTTCAATGTACTGAGAATTTTAAGAGGACGCAAAGGGAGTGCTGCCAATTTAAAAACCGTACAAAAAAGAATGATACACAAGATGAGCAATACCACCCGTATCATCGACAAGTTAATCGACAAAAAACTAGTCCGGAGAAAAATATGTGATGACAATCGTCGGAAAATAGAAATTTTCATCACAGAGCAAGGATTGGAAGCCTTGACAAAATTGGACACCGAAATCCAAAACACTGAAGCAGCTGTTCTCCAACCCTTGAGTCTAGAAGATCAAAAAACCCTGCGCAGCCTTCTCAATAAAATAACACTTAATCACTAATCTTAATAATTAAATTATGAAAAAACCATTACAATTTTCGTTTACCCTTGGCTTGATTATGGCCTTTGGAATGATGCAAGCCCAAAGCCTATCAGTAAATACAGAAGAGAGCAACATCCGTTGGTATGGAGAAGAGCTTACGGGGAAAACCCATTTTGGGAACCTAAAGTTTAAAAAAGCAAACCTCGACCTTCAAGACGGAATCATTACTGGTGGAAGCTTTACCGTTGACATGAATTCACTAAGTGTTGAAGATCTCTCGGGAGTAAGTAAAACAAGACTAGAAGGACACCTCAGATCTGACGATTTTTTCAGTGTTGAAAAACACAACGAAGCCCTTTTGAAAATTACACAAAAAGGAAAAGTCACGGGAGACGGACAAACCCTGTATAGTGATCTGACCATCAAAGGAAAAAAACATCCTGTTGAATTCACCATAACATTGGGAGACAACAACACTGCCAAAGCCCAACTTACCTTCGATCGTTCTATTTACGATGTTCGTTTCCGTTCGGGTTCCTTTTTTGAAAACCTCGGCGACAAACTCATACTGGACGATATCAGGATGGAAGTAGTACTGTCCCTTCAAAATTAGAAACCTGAAGGAGTTGCTTTACAATATTTTTCATTTATATTTGTATATGAATATAAAAGATAATACAACAAATTGGAACGAATTGGCTTAATCAATTCGTGATATACTTTACCCATATAAGGCTTGTCATCACGACAAGCCTTTTTTAATTTAACACCATGAGTGAAAGGTTTAAACTACATTCTGAACACAAAAAAATACTGGCCGACACCCTTACCCCCGTCAGTGTTTACCTTAAAATAAGGGATCAATTTCCCCACAGTCTTTTATTGGAAAGCAGTGACTATGACTCCCGAGGCAATAACTTCTCCTACATCTGTTGCCATCCCATTGCCAGCCTGAGCATTGCAAATGGAAAAGTACAATATATCTTTCCCGATGGCAGGCAAAAAGAAAAAACCTTGACCGCCGAAGATAAAGTACCCCAACTGGTTCAAGAATTTGCCCAGCAATTCGACTCCAAAAAATTCCCATTCAAGTTCATTACCAATGGACTATTTGGTTTTATTGCCCACGAGGCCGTCGCTCATTTTGATCAGCTCACCTTGGACCCCGACAAAAGTAATTTAGACCTACCCGAGATCTATTATGCGGTTTACCAAAATATCATCGCCATCAGTCTTTTTAAGCACGAGGCGCATTTGTTTTCCCACAGCTATGATGGTACCAACAACTTGGCACAGATCGAAAAAATCCTTAAAAAAGACAACACCACTGCATATACCTTCCAAAAAAAGGGAGACAAGACCTCCAACCTCTCCGATGAGGAATTCATAACATTGGTTGACAAAGCGAAAAAACACTGTTACCGGGGAGATGTTTTCCAACTGGTTCTTTCACGTAGATTCTCACAAGGCTTTACGGGCGATGAATTTAACGTTTATCGCACCCTACGATCGGTCAATCCTTCCCCCTATCTGTTCTTTTTCGATTATGGTGACTACAAGATCTTCGGCAGTTCGCCCGAGGCCCAACTGGTTGTCGAACAAGGAAAGGCAGAGATTCACCCCATTGCAGGGACCTTTAAGCGAACAGGAAACGACGACGAAGATCGCATTTCCGCCGAACGTTTGGCTGCCGATCCAAAAGAAAACAGCGAGCATGTTATGTTGGTGGATTTGGCAAGAAACGACCTCAGTCGCAATGGTACGGAAGTAGTGGTTGAAAAAAATAGGGAAATTCAATTTTTCTCCCATGTCATTCATTTGGTATCTAAGGTAACGGGCTACCTCAAACCCCAAACCAAAACCTATCAGGTAGTAGCCGATACCTTTCCCGCGGGAACCCTCAGTGGAGCCCCCAAACACAAAGCCCTTCAGCTCATTGACCGCTACGAAAAAACAGCTCGAAATGCCTATGGAGGTGCGCTGGGTTACATGGATTTTGATGGTAACTTCAACCACTGCATTGTCATACGATCTTTTACCAGCAAAAACCAACAACTCCACTATCAAGCTGGGGCGGGCATCGTATCCAAATCTGTCCCCGAAAATGAATTACAAGAAGTGTATAACAAACTGGGTGCCTTGGACAAAGCCCTGACCTTGGCCGAAAAACTATAAAAGTTAAGCGATGAAAAAAATATTTATCATTGATAATTACGACTCCTTCACCTACAACTTGGTCCATTATCTGGAGGAATTGGGGGCTGAGGTCACGGTAAAACGCAACGATCAGTTCGACCTTTCAGAACCCGAGGCCTATGATTACCTATTGCTTTCTCCAGGTCCGGGGATTCCCGACGAAGCGGGATTGCTCAAGGCCACCATCGAGAAATTCGCTCCGACCAAAAAAATACTCGGCGTTTGTTTGGGACAACAAGCCATAGGAGAAGTTTTTGGCGCCTCCTTGGTCAATTTGGACACCGTGTTTCATGGGGTGGCAACCCCAGTGCAAGTCACGGAACCCGATGTATTATTTGAGGGGCTACCCCAAAATTTTGAAGTGGGGCGCTATCACTCTTGGGTGGTCAAAACCCCATTGCCCGAGGCATTGATCGCCACTTCATTCGACGACCAACAACAACTGATGTCGCTAAAACACAAAACCCTCCCCATTCGGGCGGTACAGTTTCACCCCGAGTCCATTTTGACCCCACACGGAAAAAAAATATTAGAAAACTGGATCAACAGCTGAACAATGAAAGCCATACTCAATCGACTGACCCAACACGAAACCCTGGAGCGCGAAGAAGCGGAAAGCATACTTACGGGCATAGCCGAAGGGCAATACAACCCTAGTCAAATCGCTTCTTTTTTGACTGTATTCATGATGCGCAGCATCACTTTGGAAGAACTCGAAGGTTTTAGAAAAGCCCTACAAAAACTTTGTTTGGCCATTGATCTAAGTGAATTTGCTCCCATCGATTTGTGTGGAACTGGGGGCGATGGCAAAGACACTTTTAACATTTCCACCCTGGCCTCCTTTGTTACAGCTGGAGCGGGTATCAAGGTAGCCAAACACGGCAACTATGGGGTTTCCTCGGGTTGTGGCTCCAGTAATGTGTTAGAACATTTGGGGATCAAATTTTCCAACGATACAGATTTTCTCAAACGATGCATTGACCAAGCGGGTATCTGCAACCTCCATGCTCCCCTGTTCCACCCCGCCATGAAAATCGTAGCGCCCATCAGAAGAGAACTGGGGGTAAAAACCTTTTTTAATATGTTGGGACCATTGGTCAATCCTGCTTTTCCAAAACACCAGCTCACCGGTGTTTTTAACCTAGAGCTTGCCAGGCTTTATGGCTATCTCTTCCAAAAAACAGATCAAAACTTCACCATATTATATGCCCTCGATGGCTATGACGAAATCTCCCTGACTGGACCTGCCAAGGCCATCAGAAACAGCGGAGAAAGCTTGATCGCTTCAAAAGACTTCGGTCTAGAGCATCTTCAGGCCACGCAGATCAGTGGGGGGGATAATGTCCCTTCCTCGGCGGCCATATTCATCGCCGTATTGGAGGGTATGGGTACTGAGGCCCAAAACAATGTGGTTTGCGCCAATGCTGCCATGGCCATCGCCACGGCCACCGACTGCAGCCCTTTAGCAGGCTTTGAAAAAGCAAAAG
>JABGSU010000134.1 GCA_018647605.1 Flavobacteriaceae bacterium
AATTTCAGGATCAAAAATTGTTTTGAGTACCCCTACAATTTTGTCGCCCAGATCGGCCGTTTCTATGATTTGTTCTGACATAATTAATTTAATTGGGTTTTAAAGGCAATGGCATACATTTTTAGCTGTTTGATCATGGAAACCAAACCATTGGCACGGGTGGGAGACAAATGCTCCTTTAATCCTATTTTATCAATGAATGAGGTATCTGCTTCCAAAATGGCATCGGGATGTTGATGAGAAAAAACCCTTATTAAAATGGCGATGATTCCCTTGGTAATGATAGCGTCACTGTCGGCCGTAAAGACCAATTTATCCTCTTCCAAGTCCGCATGTACCCAAACTTTACTTTGGCATCCTTTTATGATATTATCATCTGTCTTGAACTGCTTATCGATCAATGGAAGGGACTTTCCCAACTCGATCATATATTCATATCGCTGCATCCAATCGTCAAACAGAGAGAACTCCTCAACTATTTCTTCTTGAACTTCATTAATTGTTCCCATATTCAAAATTAGTGATTTATTGCAACATCTGAATTGCCTTTTTTAAGGCTTCCACCATACTGTCAATCTCTTCAAAGGTATTGTAAAAGGAGAAAGAAGCCCTGACTGTACCCGGGATTTGATAATAGTCCATAATGGGCTGAGCGCAGTGATGACCCGTTCTTACGGCTATGCCCAACTTGTCCAAAATACTTCCAATGTCATAGGGGTGAATGCCTTCAACATTAAAAGAAACAACCGCTGTTTTTTGGGGAGCGATTCCATATATCTTCAGGCCAGGAATCTTTTTTAATAGGTCAGTAGCATAATTTAAAAGCTCCTCCTCATAGGCCGCAATTTGATCCATCCCGATGTTGTTGATATAATCCAGTGCTGCCCCGAAAGCGATCCCTCCTGCAATATTGGGAGTGCCTGCTTCAAACTTATGAGGCAAATCGGCATAAGTAGTTTTTTCAAAAGTCACTTCGGCAATCATTTCTCCTCCTCCTTGGTAGGGAGGCAAACGTTTTAAAGCGGACTGCTTACCATAGAGCATCCCTACTCCAGTAGGACCACATAATTTGTGGGCAGAAGTAACATAATAGTCCGCGTCCAAGGCTTGAACATCGGCTTGGATATGCGGAGCGGATTGTGCTCCGTCAATCAGTACTTGAGCACCAACAGCATGGGCTTTATCAATGATTTCCTTTATGGGATTGACTGTCCCTAAGGCATTAGAGACATGATTGACAAACACCAGTTTGGTCTTATCTGAAAGTAATTTTTCGAATGCCTCCATGATCAAAACTCCGTCTTCATTCATGGGAATCACTTTAAGTTCAGCCCCTGTTTTTTCACATAGCATTTGCCATGGTACTATATTGGAATGATGTTCCAAAGCAGAGACGATCAGTTGGTCTCCTTTCTTTAATAATTCAGCATACCCATTACTTACTATATTTATGGAATGAGTAGTTCCAGAAGTAAAAATAATTTCATGGGATTGGGCCGCATTGAAATGTTTTTGAATTTTCTTCCTTGCCGCCTCATAAGCGTCAGTGGCCTCTTGGCTTAAACTGTGAACACCCCTGTGGATGTTAGCGTTATACTTTTTGTAATAATCTACAATGGTATTGATGACTTGAACTGGGGTCTGAGAAGTGGCAGCATTGTCAAAATAGACCAAGGGTTGGCCGTTTACTTCCCTTTGTAAAATGGGAAAATCTTTGCGGATTTTTTGAACGTCCATGGCGTTATAAATCAAATCCGAGATTAACGCCCAGTTTCTTAGCAATCAATTTGTTGATGCGCTTCTTTAGAACGGGCAACTCTACACTTTCCAGTACATTATTGGCAAAAGCATAGGTCATTAGTGCCCTAGCTTCTTTTTTGGGAATTCCTCTAGACATCAGGTAGAAAAGTGCATCATCATCCATTTGCCCTACGGTACAGCCGTGAGAACATTTAACATCATCAGCAAAAATTTCCAATTGTGGTTTGGTATTTACAGTGGCTTTATCGTCAAGTAAAATATTGTTGTTTTGTTGAAAAGCATTGGTTTTTTGCGCCAATTGATCCACATGAATTTTTCCATTGAAAACACCTTTGGATCCTTCGGAAAAAACACCCTTGTAATCTTGGTGACTTTCGCAATTGGGCGAAATATGATCCACCAAAGTATAATGATCGACATGCTGTTGATCCTCCAAAAGAGTAACCCCTTTGAGGGTGGAATGACAGTGTTCTCCTTTGAGGTAAAAATTCAAATTGTTACGAATCAGTTTCCCTCCTAAGGAAAAAGTATGAACACTTACGTTACTGTTCTTTTCTTGAGATATATAGGTGTTGTCTATCAATGAAGCGGTACTCAGATCGTTTTGAATTTTGTAATAGTCCACAAAAGCATCTTGGTGGGCATAGATTTCTGTAACTGAATTGGTAACCACATTGTGCTCTTTGAGGCTTTGGTGACGTTCTAGGATTTGGACCTGAGCGTTCTGATCCACTACGATCAAATTTCGGGGTTGCAACCACAGGGCTTTTTCTTTTCCTGTAGAGAAGTGTATGATCTCAATGGGTTTTTCGGCCACCACACTTTTGGGAATGTAAACGTAAGCACCTTCTTGGGTATAGGAGGTATTGAGCGCCGTTAGACTGTCTTCTTTATTGGTCGTTTTATTGAAATAAGTATGGATAAGGTCTCTGTATTTTGCCTTTGATAAAGCTGCAGAAATCAGACATACATCCAAACCATCATGAGTAGTGTCTGATAAAAAAGGGCTGTATACCCCATCAATAAATACTACCTTGTAGGTGTCGATTTCGTAAAGAAAATATTTCTTTACTTTTTTGAGTTGAATGGTTGTTTCAGCTTTAGGAAACAGTGCATAGTCCTCACGCATCATGGCGTTCAGAGAGGTATATTTCCAAGCTTCGTCTTTACGGGTAGGGAAGCCTTTTTTTTCAAAGACTTTGAGGGAGTCCAACCGGGTTTGATGCACTGGATCGGAAAGGTCAATTCCTTCTTCAAATGCCAAATGGGAAGCCAGTAATTTTTCTTTAAATTCCATAAAGCTTATACCATTTCTTTTATCCAGTCGTATCCTTTTTCTTCCAACTCTACCGCCAAGTCTTTGGTACCTGATTTAACAATTTTTCCATCAAAAAGAACGTGAACAAAATCGGGGACAATATATTCCAGTAATCTTTGGTAATGTGTAATGACAATCATAGCATTGTCTTTAGAACGTAATTTGTTGACGCCATTGGCTACAATTTTAAGCGCATCGATGTCCAAACCAGAATCGGTTTCATCGAGTATGGAGAGCTTTGGCTCTAACATGGCCAACTGGAATATCTCATTTCGTTTTTTTTCTCCACCAGAGAAGCCTTCGTTCAGTGATCGGGAGAGAAAACGAGAGTCGATTTCTAAAAGAGCAGATTTTTCTCTGATCTTTTTAAGCATAACATTGGCAGGCATGTCCTCCAAGCCTTTTGCTTTGCGAGTGGCATTGATAGCTGTTTTGATAAAGTTGGTGACACTTACGCCAGGAATTTCAACAGGATATTGGAAAGAAAGAAAAATCCCTTTGTGTGCACGTTCCTCTGGCGCCAAGTCGGCCAAATCCTCTCCTTCCAAAAGCATAGTGCCTTGATTGACTTTGTAATCTTGGTGTCCCGCAATAACGGAAGAAAGGGTGCTTTTTCCCGATCCGTTGGGACCCATGATGGCGTGTACCTCCCCAGCTTTGACATCCAAGTCAATACCTTTGAGAATTTGTTTGCCCTCTACTTGAGCATGAAGATTTTCTATGGTTAGCATAAGTGTTTTTTTATCCTACTGATCCCTCTAGTGAAATTTCTAATAATTTTTGAGCTTCCACGGCAAATTCCATGGGCAGTTTATTCAAGACTTCTTTACTGAATCCATTTACCACCAATGCAATGGCTTTTTCGGGATCGATTCCCCTTTGGTTACAATAAAATATTTGATCCTCCCCAATTTTGCTGGTAGTGGCTTCGTGTTCGATTTGAGCTGTATTGTTTCTGGCCTCAATGTAGGGAAAGGTATGCGCGCCACATTGATTGCCCATTAACAGGGAGTCGCATTGAGAAAAGTTTCTAGCATTGGTGGATTTGGGGTGTACCTGAACCAAACCACGGTAGCTGTTTTGTGATTTTCCCGCAGAAATACCTTTGGAGATAATGGTACTTTTGGTGTTTTTTCCCAAGTGTATCATCTTGGTTCCCGTATCGGCTTGCTGATGGTTATTGGTCAAAGCAATGGAGTAAAATTCTCCAATGGAATGATCTCCTTTTAAAATACAGGAGGGATATTTCCAAGTTACCGCTGATCCTGTTTCTACTTGTGTCCACGAAATCTTGGCATTTGTATGACAAATACCTCTTTTGGTTACAAAATTGTAAACACCTCCTTTTCCGTTTTTATCTCCTGGAAACCAGTTCTGAACAGTTGAGTATTTGATCTCGGCATCGTCCAATGCGATGAGTTCAACCACCGCAGCATGCAATTGGTTTTCGTCTCGAGATGGGGCGGTACAGCCTTCGAGATAACTAACATAGCTGGATTCGTCAGCAATAACAAGTGTTCTTTCAAACTGTCCTGTTCCTGCTTGATTGATTCTAAAATAGGTGGACAATTCCATCGGACAACGAACTCCTTTGGGAATATAACAGAAAGAGCCATCTGAAAATACCGCAGAATTCAAGGCTGCAAAATAATTGTCTTGAATGGGAATGACAGTACCGATATATTTTTGAACCAGATCTGGGTGTTCCTGAATCGCTTCTGAAATTGAACAAAAAATAATCCCCTTCTCGGCTAGGGTTTCTTTGAAAGTAGTAGCCACCGATACAGAATCCATTACAATGTCAACAGCCACTCCTGCAAGTTTTTTCTGCTCATCAAGTGAAATACCTAGTTTTTCAAAGGTTTTGAGTAACTCGGGGTCAACCTCATCTAAACTTTTATATTGGTCTTTTTTCTTGGGTGCAGAGTAATAAGAGATGGCCTGATAATCAGGTTTGTTATAATGAACATTAGCCCACTCAGGCTCCTCCATCTTTTTCCATGCTTTATAGGCTTTGAGTCGCCACTCGGTCATCCATTGGGGTTCTTGCTTCTTTTGAGAAATGCGACGAACGACTTCTTCGTTCAAGCCCACAGGGAAAGTTTCAGAATCTATATCGGTGTAAAAGCCGTATTCGTATTCTTTGGTTTCCAGTTCTTTTTTTAATTCTTCTTCTGTATAAGCCATGTCACAATTTATTAAAGAGAAAAACTTTCTCCGCATCCGCACGTGCGTTCTGCATTAGGATTGTTAAAGACAAAACCTTTGCCATTTAAACCTCCCGAATATTCAAGGGTGGTTCCCAATAGGTAAAGTAAACTCTTTTTGTCTACTAATATTTTTACCTGATTGTCTTGAAACAGGCGATCCTGGTCTGATTTTACATTGTCAAAACTCAGATCATACGAAAGACCAGAACAACCCCCACTTTTTACGCCAACACGTACAAAATCTTGGATTGGGTTAAACCCTTCCTCTTGCATCAGCTGCGACACTTTTTTTTGTGCACTTGGCGATACTTTGATCATGTGAAACAATTATTATTTAAAATCATTACAAATATAGCGTATTTCCTTTTAAGAATGGGCTTTTACTATCAATTCTGATTATGGTCCGATTGGTAAATTGTTAACGCCACCGGGCCATCAAAATATCGCTTTGACCCATGTTTTTTTGCTGGGATATGTTCTCACTGTATGATTGACCCACCACATACACGGTTCCATCTCTTTGAATAAGGAAGTCAAAAGCAAAATCTTCCCCCTCTCCTCCCAATGTTAAGGTTCTTTTTTGGCTACCATCAGAGGGTAAATACATTAAAAAAACATCGTTTTCCCCTTCATTCATGCTCATATCGCCGTCAAAACTTCTGGAATAGCCTAAAATAAACATACCGCCACCATCCCATTCACTAATGGCAGTTCCTTTGTCAAATTCACTCCCTCCAAAGTTATAACTACCCAATAATCTCCCTGATTTATCAATAACGATTTGCCAAGCATCTGATTGGCCCATGGCATTGTTTATATCCTGATCTTCACTAAAAGTATTACCAATGATTCTGAAATTTCCATAGGCATCCTGAATTACTTTTGAAGCTTCATCGATCAAACTTCCGCCGAAGGAATTTTCCCAAATCAAATCTCCTGAACGAGAGATCATAATGACCCAAATATCATAACTCCCTTTTGGATTTTTTATATCAACATCATCGCTTTCTGATGTCCCTACCACCAAAAAATTGCCCTCTCTGGTTTGAATGGCATCATAGGATCGGTCGTTATTTGTTCCTCCAAAATACCTTTGCCATTCTATATTTCCATTAGCGTCCAACTTATGACACCAAAATTCCCCAACTCCATGACGATTTGCTTTCAGTGATTTATCAGAATTTCCCAATCCATTCGAAGCCGTTACATCCAAAAAGCCATTGAAAAAATAACCCCCATCTTGAGTGACGACCACATTGTAGGCATGGTCATGACCAGAATATCCCAATGATTTTTTCCAGACCAGCTCACCTGTTGCATCGACTCTGATGATCCAATTATCGTGATATCCTTTGGTGGACGGAACATCTCCGTCTTGGCTATTGCTATAGCCCAATAAGACAAATCCTCCTTCAGGGGTTTCTACCAAAGAAAAACCAAAATCATCACCACTTCCTCCATAGGTTTTTATCCAAGTTACCTCCCCTTGTTGATCCAGTTTTATCAAAAATAAATCCCAGTCATCCGTCATCCGATCACTAAAATCTCCATCGGTGCTTTTGGTGCTCCCCACCATGGCATATCCTCCTTGACGGAGTTCGATAATCTCTCTGGTGACTTCTTCATCACTTCCACCCAGTAGCCTAACATCGGTCAATATTCCAGAAAAGGAAATGGACGAATTTGAACTGGGAATGGGCTCAGAAAAACAACCTACCAAAAGGAAAAATAAACTGAGGGAAATGATTTTTTTCAAACTATTATTCTGATTTTTTTATTAGAAACAACCCCCCATTGATATCGCTAATAGCAATGACTCCACTTTCGAAAAAAGGATAAACATTCCAAGCACCATCGAAGGTAGGATTGTTATGATTGGGGAAAGTATCAAAAAAGCCAACTTCAGTCATGTTTTTATTCTCCAAATCATCAATGGCTATTACCCTAATACCCGCCGTGTAATTAGCCAAATAAAACAAATCTCCTTTGACGTATCCATTATGGTCAATGGCATTGGTAGGGCCTCTGTAGGTTTGGTGTAATTTGGGATTGTCTAGATCATTCAAATCAAAAATCAACGTTCGGGTCTTACCGCCAATTTTGTACTCATCCAATTCATCTCCTAAAATAAAAAATCTCTGAGTTTTGTCAAACCATCCTTGATGCGTATAAAAAGTGTTTTGATAGGTTGCTTCGGAAATAGTTATCGGTTTTTTTTTGTCGGTGACATCAATAATGACCAGTTTGGATTCGTTGGAACCCAAGAAGATTTCTCTTCCACTGTAGTCTTTATCTGGCCCCCTGTATAAGACTACTTGGGCATCGTGACTGTAGCCAGCGTCAGCATAACCTCCTTCAAATCGGAAGTTTTGTGGATCATTCAGATTAAGGAAATGTACCCCTCCCAAAAATTCATCTTTGCGATCGGTTCCGACGACATAGCCGTATCCACTTTCTTCGTTAATAACCATATTATGGGCCTTTGGGACAGCACTAAGAACTCTGTCTTCCGTAAAAGTTTGGGGTTGCTCTACTCCCCTCAGGCGAGTTAAGTCAAAAACTTGAATGCCATGATTATCGGCCTCGCTTACGATGTAGGCGTGATTGTCAAAAACCTTAATGTCTCTCCAAATACTTGGATCTGTTGTAGTAGGTAATTTTCCCAACAAAATGGGATTTTTGGGATCGCTAATGTCAACAAAAGCGGTGCCATTATCCAACCCCATTAATACATACTCCTTATCGGTGGTAGAATCGGTCCATCCCCAAGAGTCATTTCCATCGCTAGCGTAAAAAGAAGATATGTTTATGTGCCCCAAAAGATCATAGCCTTTACAGGGGTATTTTCCTGAAAAACCATTCACGCAGGGTTGAGCTGCTTCTGAAACCCCAGATGTTATGGTGTTGCCCGAAGAAATAGATTCCTCCAAAAGATCAACATCATCATTATTGGAGACTGATTCCTTTTGACAGGATACTATAATGAATGTAAAAATTAATAAAAGAGCAATCGATCTGCAATTCATGGCTCAAATTTAGGGGTTGTTTTAATAAGATTTCATTCTAAATTAAATAAGTCTTTACCGTTTGTGCGAAATCTTAGTAATTTTAACAAATGTTTGAAAACAAAAACAACACCCTTCTTTCCGAATTGGGCGAATTTGGTCTGATTGACCATTTGACAAAAAAATTTCCAATTGTGCACGCTTCAACCCTTAAAGGTATAGGAGACGATGCCGCTGTCATGAATTTCACTGAGGGTCAAACCTTGGTCACCAGCGATTTGTTGATTGAAGGTATTCACTTTGACTTAAGCTATGTTCCTCTAAAGCATTTAGGTTATAAGGCAGTCATGGTTAACCTTTCTGATGTCTATGCCATGAACGCTCACCCTACTCAAATAACGGTTTCTATTGCCGTCTCAAATCGTTTTCCTTTAGAAGCCTTGGAAGAGTTGTATGCCGGCATTCATTTTGCCTGTAAAAATTATAAGGTAGATTTGGTAGGAGGAGATACTTCTAGCAGCACAACCGGGCTGATGATATCAATCACAGCCATGGGGCAAGCCCAAAAAGAAAAAATCAC
>JABGSU010000135.1 GCA_018647605.1 Flavobacteriaceae bacterium
CGGCAATTCTTTTTTGATTGACAGCCTTTTCAGCTTCCAAACGATTGGCTAAATCCTTCACCTTGTCTTGGTCCAAACCATCGATTTTTGAATGAATTTTAGCCTGTTTTTCTTCCAACCAAGTGGCAAAACGTTTATCTGCTTCTTCTTGAGAAAAAGCTCCTTTTCTAACCCCACCGTTGAGATGATGCTTCATCATAGCACCGCGATACGACAATAATGTCCTGGCGGTATCGGAGGGTTGGGCACCATTTTCTAACCAAACAACAGCCTGGTCAATGTCCAATTCTACTGTAGCAGGATTGGTGTTGGGGTTGTAGGTTCCTAATTTTTCTAAATAACGACCGTCTCTTTTGGCACGGCCATCAGCCGCTACGATCCAATAAAAAGGTTTTCCTTTTTTTCCGTGTCTTTGAAGTCTTATTCTTACAGGCATATCATATTAATTTGTGGAAGTTCCCGACCTCCTGATTATTAATTCTAGGGTTGCAAATTTAGTATAATATTTCAAATACAAAACAACTACAACCCAATTTATATCAACTTCAAACCAGAATTAATGGTAAACGAGCAAGTATGTCAACCAAACCCTTTGTCAAACCATTATAAAAAACGTACTTTTGCGCCCATATTTTTGCCAATTCATATGAAGATTTCACGGAAAGACAACGATGCCCTAAATACTTTAATAACGATCGATATCGAACGCAATGATTTTGAGAAAAAAGTCAATACAGTGCTTTCGGATTACAGAAAAAAAGCTAATATCCCAGGCTTTAGGAAAGGTCATGTTCCATTGGGCATGATCAAAAAACAATATGAATCAGCTGTAACTGCCGATGAGGTCAATAAGTTGATACAAGAAAACTTAGAAAAATACCTTAAAGAACAAAAACTCAATATTCTTGGCAATCCACTTCCTGTGATGCAAGAAGAGTTGGATTGGAAAGCCTCCGAGCTTTCATTTGCTTTTGAGTTGGGATTGTCGCCAGAATTTGAGGTAAAACTTACCGAAAAGAATAAATTGAAACAATATCAGATCACAGCCAGCCCTGAGATGATCATTGACCAAATAAAACACTATCGTAAACAATACGGTAAATTGGTGGCCCAAAAAAATGCTAAAGACGATTTTGAAATCACCGCAGTTCTTAAAAATGAAGCTGCTGAAATCGAGACAACCCATACTTTTGACCTCGGTCAGATTAAGGGTAAATCCAATCTTGCTTCTCTTGGAAAAGCCACTTTTGGAGATGTTGTTACTCTAAAGATTAAAAATCTTTTTAAAGACGAAGCGACTGCCACCAGAGTGTTGGGAGTGTCGGTAGAGAAATTGAAAGAAATTGAAGGAGAAATTAGTATCGACATCAAAGAAATAAACCAACGTGTGATGGCCGATATGAATCAAGAGTTTTTTGATAAAATTTATGGCCCAGACACCGTTAAGTCTGAAGATGAAATGAAAGCCAAGATTACGGAAGGGCTCGAAAAACAATTCGAACAGCAGTCCGATCAAAAGCTACTCAATGATGTTACGGAATATTTGGTAGCTAAAACCAAGTTTGATTTACCTGCCGAATTTTTAAAAAAATGGATGCAAAATTCAGGAGAACAAACCCTTTCTCCCGAAGCTGCCTCAGAAGAATATGAACGTTCAGAAAAGGGGATTCGCTATCAGTTGATTGAAGGAAAAATTATAGATGAACACGATCTTCAAATCAAATTTGAAGAGTTAAAACAATTTGCAAAAGAGATGATTCTCATGCAAATGGCTCAATATGGTCAGGCGGGATTGCCCGATGAAGAATTGGAAGGAATTGTAGCCAGAGTAATGTCTAACCAGGAGGAGGCACGCAAGCTTTCGGAACAACTAATGAGCAAAAAACTCTTGGAATTTTATAAAACTAACCTTTCACTTAAGAAGAAAAAATTATCCTTTGACGCATTTGTAAAAGAGGCTTATGGGCAGAGCTAATTTTTTTGATTAATTTTATATAAAGAAATTTAGAAATGGACTACGGAAAAGAGTTTAAGGAATTCGCGACTAAACAACACGGGATCAACTCCATGTACTATGACAAAATTGTTAGCAGTATGACCCCTTACATCATTGAGGAGCGCCAGTTGAATGTGGCTCAAATGGATGTTTTTTCAAGATTGATGATGGATAGGATTATGTTTTTGGGGACAGCCATCAATGACAGTGTAGCCAATGTGATTCAAGCCCAACTTTTGTTTTTACAGAGTACTGATGCCAAAAGAGATATTCAGATGTACATCAACTCCCCAGGGGGTGGAGTATATGCTGGACTGGGTATCTATGATACTATGCAGTTCATTACTCCCGACGTTGCAACCATATGCACAGGAATGGCAGCCTCCATGGGAGCAGTGTTACTTTGTGCAGGAGAGAAAGGAAAACGATCTGCGTTGCCTCATTCCAGAGTGATGATACACCAGCCTTTGGGAGGAGCCCAAGGTCAAGCTTCTGATATTGAAATTACCGCAAGGGAAATTCTAAAGCTGAAAGACGAATTGTATCAGATCATTGCCAAACAATCTGGACAAAGCGTAGAAAAAGTTAATCAAGACAGTGATCGAGATTATTGGATGAAAGCTGAGGAGGCCAAAACCTATGGTATGGTTGATGAAGTTTTGGGAGTTGTTAAATAAATTTCCATGAGTAAAGAAGAATTAAACTGTTCCTTTTGTGGTAGAGCCAAACCCCAAACGCAATTGCTTATTGCGGGTTTGGATGCACATATTTGTGACAAATGTATTCTTCAAGCCCATGGTATTGTCAATGAAGAAACATCCGAAGACAAGGAGGAGGCTAAATTCGATGTGGAATTACACCCTCCAAAAAAAATAAAAGCTTTTTTAGACGAATATGTGATTGGTCAAGAGTCGGCCAAAAAAATACTTTCTGTTGCCGTTTACAACCATTACAAAAGAATCAATCATTCCAAATCCAAAAGCGAGGTTGAAATACAAAAAAGTAATGTCATTTTGGTTGGGCAAACAGGCACAGGAAAAACCCTCTTGGCCCAGACCATATCCAAACTGCTCAAAGTTCCTTTGGCCATTGTCGATGCCACTGTGTTGACTGAAGCGGGCTATGTAGGAGAAGATGTTGAAAGTATTTTGACTCGACTGCTTCAAGCTGCCGATTACGATGTGGACAAAGCAGAGTGTGGAATTGTATTTATTGATGAAATCGATAAGATTGCTCGTAAAGGTGATAATCCCTCTATTACCAGAGATGTCTCTGGCGAGGGAGTACAACAAGCTCTTCTCAAGTTGTTGGAAGGAACCACCGTTAATGTCCCCCCCAAAGGAGGTAGAAAACACCCTGATCAAAAATTTATTGAGGTAGATACTTCAAATATTCTATTTATTGCAGGAGGAGCTTTTGATGGTATTGAACGCGCCATAAACAATCGATTAAATCTACAGGCCATTGGTTATAATACCAATAAAGAATTGGAAAAAGTAGATGCGGAAAATATTTTACAATACATTACCCCTCGCGATATCAGGTCTTTTGGATTGATTCCAGAAATCATAGGAAGATTGCCAGTATTGACCTATATGAATCCTTTAGACAAAGAAACCTTGAGTACCATTTTGACAACGCCCAAAAATGCTTTGGTAAAACAATACACTGAACTTTTTGAGATGGATGGTATTGCGTTGTCATTTACCCAGGGTGCCTTAGATTTTATTGTTGAGAAAGCATTTGAATACAAACTGGGAGCCAGAGGCTTGCGCTCACTTTGCGAAGCGGTTCTCAACGATGCCATGTTTGAATTACCCGAATCAGAGGTCAAAACTTTGAAAGTAACCAAAGGCTATGCAGAACAAAGATTGGCTAAGATAGAGTTGCCTGCATTGAAAGTTGTTTCTTGAAAAATTAGTTGTTTATTTTAAGAAGTTCATCCAAAAAATCTCTTTTATTGGACAATCTGGGAACCTTGTGTTGTCCTCCCAATTTGTTTTTTTGCGCCATCCAATTATAAAATAGATTTTTCTTGGCAATATCCAATTTAGGGAGTCCCAGAGTCAGATTTTTATACCTTTTGGCTTCATAGTCAGAATTTTCTTCTTTTAAAAATTGATCCAGAAGTGAAATAAATTGAGCGCTGTCTTTTGGTGGATTTTTGAATTCAATTAACCATTGATGACCCCCTTTCATGTTGGCCTCCATAAAAATCGGAGCGGCGGTGTAATCCACAATATCCAAGTCCATTATTTTGGCTGCTTTGGTCAGGGCTAGTTCTGCATTATCAATCATCAATTCCTCACCGAATACGTTAATGTGATTTTTGGTTCTCCCAGTAATCAAGATTCGGTAGGGACTTAAACTGGTAAACTTTACTGTATCTCCAATTTTATATCGCCATAATCCCGCATTGGTGGTAATGACGATGGCATAGGTTTTATGAAGTTCGACTTCGCCGAGGGGTATGATGGTTTCAGATTCATCCTGATCCGATTGATTCATAGGGATAAACTCATAAAAAATACCGTAATCAAGCATCAGGAGTAGTTCTTGAGAATCATTGCGATCTTGCATCCCAAAAAATCCTTCGGAGGCATTGTATATTTCAAAGAAATTGAGATCGGTCCCTTCGAATAATCTTTTAAACTGTTGTCGGTAAGGATGGAAACTTACACCTCCGTGAAAGTAAACTTCCACCATCGGCCATACTTCAGTAATGGTCGCTTTATGTGTTTTCTTAAGCACATTTTGCAGTAAAACCATCATCCATGAAGGCACTCCTGCAAGACTGGTTACCTTTTCTTCAAGTGTTTCGTTGATGATGGCTTCCATTTTGGTTTCCCATTCAAACATTAGTGATACCTTCTGACTGGGGGTACTGCCCAGTTCTGCCCAAAAGGGAAGGTTGTCAATGATAATGGCCGAAAGATCCCCGAAATAGGTATCAGTATTTTGATATAATTCACTACTCCCTCCCAGACGTAAACATTTACCAGCCAGCAGCTGCGCATCCTCATTGTTGTTGTAATATATCGAAAGCATGTCCTTTCCTGCTTTGTAATGACAATCCTCTAGGGATTCATTGCTGATGGGAATGAATTTGCTTTTGGCATTGGTAGTTCCGCTGGATTTTGCAAACCATTTAATGGGGGATGACCAAAATATATTTTGCTCTCCCTTTCTACAGCGTTCAATTTGATCGACAATATCCTCATAACCCACAATGGGTAGGCGATTTCTAAAATCCGCGTAATGCTTAATAGATTCAAAACCGTTTGATCTCCCCACTTCTGTTTTTGAGGCACTGCTCAAGAGGCCGTGTAATAATTCCTGCTGCACTTCATTGGGATATTTCATAAACAATTCCATTTGATGAATTCGTTTTTTGAGAAACCAGGAAGCGACAGAATTGAAAAGGGGGATTGGCATAAGAAAAATGTATCTTTAAGACAAAAATATAAACTTTAGTTCAAAGATGTTCAAAGGAGTTTTAAAGAAAATGATTACAGAAATAGGAAGTCCAATTCGTTATTACCTGAATCTGGAAAGTGACTTTTTGGAAATCAATCAACTTTTAGATCAAACCGTAAAAATTAATTTTCTGGGGACTCAGTGTTTGAGTTGTCATGATTCAAAACCCATTTTCAGGCAGGGCTTCTGCAAAAATTGTTTTTTTGAAAATCCTTCGGCTGGAGATTGGATCATGCGCCCAGAATTGAGTAAAGCCCATTTGGGAGAGGAAGATCGTGATTTGGAATACGAAAAAAAAGTACAGTTACAGCCCCATAGCGTTTATCTGGCCTTGAGTAGTCATCTCAAAGTTGGCGTTACAAGAAAAACTCAAATTCCTACGCGTTGGATTGACCAAGGAGCACATCAAGCTGTAGGTATACTGGATGTACCTAATCGATACCTGGCAGGAGTGGCAGAGGTAAGTCTCAAAGAACATTTCTCTGACAAGACCAATTGGCGAAAGATGTTACAAAATGATTATGAAGAAATATTGTGGACTACTGCCATTAATCAAGCCATAGATGCACTTCCTAAAGATTTAAAACCTCATATCATTAGAGATCAGCTAGTAACCGAGTTGCAATTTCCAGTATTACAATATCCTGAAAAAGTCAAAAGTTTGAATCTGGAAAAAGAAAACAGCTATACTGGAGTGCTAAAAGGAATCAAGGGACAATACTTAATTTTTGAAGACCAAACGGTTTACAATATTCGTTCCAATGAAGGAACGGTTGTGGAGATGGTGATCGATTAATGTTGTGTTTTTGAAGAATCTCCCAACAGTTGTTGAAGTGTTTTCAATTCTTCTGGCTTAAAATAACGCCATTTGCCCACTTTTACATCCAGTTTTATATTCATAATTCGCACCCTTTTAAGGTCAGTTACCCTATAATTTAGATACTCACACATCCTGCGGATCTGTCGGTTTAATCCTTGGGTCAGAATGATTCTAAATTGATTCTTATGGGTCTGTTTTACAAAACATTTTTTGGTAACAGTATCTAAAATGGGAATTCCATTTCTCATTTTTTGAATAAAATCGTTAGTAATGGGTTTATTGACCGTTACGATATATTCTTTTTCATGATTGTTTCGGGCGCGAAGTATTTTATTGACAATATCCCCGTCATTGGTCAAAAAAATAAGTCCCTCACTGGGTTTGTCCAGTCTTCCAATAGGGAAGATTCTTTTGGGGTAATTAATAAAATCGATGATGTTGTCTTTTTCGACATGGGTGTCGGTGGTACAAACAATTCCTTTAGGTTTGTTGAAAGCTAGATAAACATTTTTATTTTTGGGTTGATTTAGCATTTCTCCGTTTACCGTAATTTTGTCTTCGGGACTTACCTTAACGCCCATTTCAGCTTTTTTTCCATTGACTAAAACCCTTCCGTTGTCGATCAGTTTATCGGCTTCCCTTCGAGAGCAATAGCCAATTTCACTTAGGTATTTATTGATTCGGGTAAGGTTTGTTTTTTCCATTTTATAACTTGATTTCTTCCCCCAGTTTTAAATCGAATTTTTTTCTGAACAGCCAAACGAATAAATAGAGCAGGGGGGTGTCCAAAGCAGCGACGATGATTTTAAAAATAAATCCAGACAATACCAGTCCTGCAAACAAGTCCCATGGCAAAATACCAAATAGAGTTAGTAATAGAACAACGGAAAAGGTGTCCAGAAACTGTGAAGCAAAAGTAGAAAAGTTATTCCGCAACCATAGCATTCTGCCACCAGTCAATTTTTTCCAAAAATGATAAATTCTAATATCGACAAACTGAGCAAGAAGATAGGCGATCATAGAGGCCAACACGGCCAGTGGGGAAAGTGAAAATACTTTGGTAAAGGTTGCATCGTCTACGGGTGAGCTTTCCATGGCGGGGACAAAATCGGCTATCAGTAATATTCCCATCGAAAAAAAAGAGGCGAAAATTCCCGCTGTAACGACTTGATTGGCCGCTTTTTTTCCATAAATCTCCGATATCAAATCTGTAATCAAAAAGGTAAGGGGATAAGGTAATATGCCCACTGATAGTTCAAACAAACGACTGCCAAAAATGTCTCCTTCAAAAGGATACCAATAGAAGAATTTTTGAAAAATAAGATTAGACACTACCAATGAGGTAATGAACAATGCCGCCAAATACAAATAGATCTTGGCTGCAAGTTGCCGCTGTTGTGGTTTCATTTATTCCATTTTTATCGAATAAGGAATTCTGGTTTGAATCCCTTCCAGCTGGCTAAGTTCGATAAATTCTGAGGCGTATTTTTCTAAGGGGTGCTGTAATGCGTTTGTATTCAGTTGGGTAAAAGCATCCATCAATATACTTTCTAGATCATCCTCATACTTTGGATAATCCACGAGATTGTAGGTTTTTAACTCTGCTAATTCTGCTGCTGACGCAATGGCATCTTCCAGTCCGCCTAGAGCATCAATCAATCCAATTTCAAGGGCGTCTTTTCCCGACCATACTCTTCCTTGTGCGATTTCTTCAACAACATCCATGGTCAGGGAACGACCTTCAGAAACACGAGACTTGAAGGTATGGTATATTTTTTCAATGGAGGCTCTGGTACTTTTTTCAAAACCATCACTTAAGGGTTCAAAAACACTGTATCCCATTGCATTTTCATGGGTGCTAACCTGTTCTGCATTGATCCCAATCTTGTTGGTCATTCCTCTTATGTTCGGGAAAGCGGCCAATACGCCAATTGAACCCGTTATGGTCATTGGATCAGCAAAAATTCTATCGGCCAAACAGGCGATGTAATAACCTCCAGAGGCAGCGACATTACCCATGGAAACGATCAAAGGCTTTTGACCCTTGAGGATTCTGGAGGCATTCAAAATAATTTCGGAGGTCAAAGCATCCCCTCCAGGAGAATCAATGCGTAACACTACTGCTTTGATGTTTACATTATCCAACGCTTCTTGAAAGGCTTTGTTTATAGATTCTTTTCCTATAATATCCTCATTTCCTTTTGTATACAAAATGGGACCTTGGGCATAGATTATGGCAATACGGTCTTTTATATTCTTGTCATATTCTTTGATGCGCACATTCATCTTGCTGTAATCAATAGTGTTGAGTTCTTCTTTCAATTCAATTTTTAAAGCAGTTTTGATTTTATTTTCAAAATCATCTTCATAAATCAACCCATCAATTATACCTTGAGCGAGAGCCTCTTCGGCATCGGTAATCACCAAGTCATCGGCTAGAGCATCGATTGTACTGGGTAACATTTCTCGGCTTTGGGCCACCTCATCTCTCAAGGTTCCCCATACTGATTCTAGGAGATTTCGTATTTGCACACGATTTTCCACGCTCATATGATCTTGAAGATAGGGTTCTACAGCACTTTTGTATTTTCCATGTCGAATGACTTCCATCTTGACGCCATATTGGTTCTGAAAATCTCCATAATAAAGAACTTCCGAAGAGAGTCCTTTGAGTTCCATCATACCCATGGGGTTCATAAAAATACTATCGGCTATGGAGCTAACATAATATCCTTTTTGCGACATATAGTTGGAATAGGCATAAATAAATTTGCCAGAAGTTTTAAAATCTTCTAGGGCACTTCTGATCTCTCGTGCTTGCGCCCAACCCGAATTGATTAAACCAGATTGTATTTTAATACCTTTTACTTTATCCTCCTTTTTAGCCTTGTGAATACTGCCCAGAATTTTATCCATTCCTACTACACCAGTATCGAAATCTGAAAAATTTCCCAAAGGATTGAAGGCAGGACTTCTGTCAATGATGCTTGTATTTAGATTTAAATCAAGAACGCTATTTTCACTGATCCAAGTGCCTTCAGTTTTTTCAAAATTTACCGAGGTGGCAATGGTCGCTATGCCCATAAAAAGAAAGATACTCACCAATCCTAATGCGGCAAATGTTCCTAAACAGGAAGCTAAAAAACTTTTAAAGAATTTCATCAGTTAGTATTTATTGTTAAATCGCTTATTATCTATTACTCTATTATTCATTTTGTGGTTTTCACTCAACTATGAATTTTTGACAAACATATTTCTTTTCAAAGATAGGGTTTGTGGAATTGTTTTACGAAATTTAGGCGTAGGATTAAAATGAATAAAATATACATTTCACTGGGATCTAACAAGGGTCTACGTCTTAAAAATATCCAAAAGGCGGTCGTTCAAATTCAAAAAAACGTTGGAATTTTGACCGATTTGTCTTCATTATACCAAACGCCTGCATGGGGGTTTCAGGGTCCCGATTTCCTTAATGCTTGTATTGGTATAAAAACAGATTTAAGCCCTATAAAGGTACTTCACAAATTATTGGAAATTGAAGAGCAACTGGGGAGGGTAAGATCAACGGAATCTGGCTACAGTTCCCGAACTATAGATTTGGATTTACTGTTTTATGAAGACCAAATTATAGAAAGTGAAGATCTGATATTGCCCCACCCAAGATTGGAATTGCGAAACTTTATTTTGTTTCCTATGCTTGAACTGGCTCCTGACTTTGTACACCCTCGTTTGGAGAAAAATATGACAACATTATCCAAGATTTGTCTTGACACCTCTCAACCCCAAAAAATCCCCTTATCGGAGTGGTCCCCAGATTTATTTTCAGAGAATCAATTATTGGTTTTTGAAGGAAATATCGGTGTTGGAAAAACCTCACTTTCGCAAAAAATAGCAGAAGATTATCAAGTCACAGCATTATTAGAAAAATTTAATAAAAATCCTTATTTGGAAAAATTTTATGATCAGCCAGAGCATTTTGCACTCCCTTTAGAAAAGTATTTTTTGGAAGAGCGGTTCCGTCAGTTCTATGATTTTTCCAAATTACCCCTTTCCAAAAAAGTTGCAGTGGCGGATCATTCCTTCTTTAAATCATTGATTTTTGCCAAAATCAATCTTTCCCCATCCGCTTTTGTGGATTTTAAGAAAAGTTATACTAAACTCTCTTTGCAAAGTGCTGAACCTAATAAAGTGATTTTCCTTCATCAATCGATCGACAAACTCATGGAGCATATCAAAAGCAGGGGAAGACCCTATGAGCAAAATATTTCTGAGAAATATTTACAAAAGATAGCACTGGGATATGAAAATCACATGAAAGCAGAAAGGGGACTTTCTTTCCAAAGTATCGATTTGACCGATTTGGATTTTGTAAATGAAGAAATGGCCTATCAGATAATTCTGCAACGCATCAAAGCGTTTTAAACTTTTGATAAAAATCCCATAGAACAATGCCAGCAGCTACAGAAATATTCAAGGAATGTTTGGTGCCCTCCTGAGGAATTTCAATAACATCATCACATTGGTCAACTGTCAACTGAGACACACCCTTGACCTCATTGCCCAGAACAAAAGCATACTTTTTATTTTGTTGGATTTTAAAATTTTCTAGCGACAGGGCTCCTTCTGCTTGTTCAATGGCATGGATTATTACCCCTTCTGATTGGAGTTGTTTTACCAATTCAGAGGCTTCTTTTTGATATTCCCAATCCACAGATTCTGTAGCTCCTAGTGCTGTTTTGTGAATATCTTTGTGGGGTGGGGTTGCAGTAATACCGCAGAGGTAAATTTTTTCAATCAAAAAAGCATCAGCGGTTCTGAAAACAGATCCGATATTGTTCAGGCTGCGCACATCATCAAGAATTAATACTAAAGGAGTCTTAGAGGACACCTTAAAATCTTCGACCGACTTGCGATCCAGTTCGCTGTTTTTTAATTTTCGCATGGACATAAAATTAGTAAATAATCAGTGGTGCCAAGCTTGTTAACAAATTTTTAAAATCGTATTCCCGAAAGAATTTTTTAATAATTACATTCGTACAAATCCCTGTCCCCAGTGGCCAAGTCGAGCAAAGAAACCCCCTTAATGAAACAATACAACCAAATCAAGGTAAAGTATCCTGATGCTTTGTTGTTGTTTCGTGTTGGAGATTTCTATGAAACATTTGGTGCTGATGCCGTTCGAGCAGCAAAAATTTTAGGTATTATTTTAACCAAAAGAGGGGCGGGGAGTACCAGTGAAACTGAGTTAGCTGGATTCCCACATCATTCTTTGAATACCTATTTACCCAAATTGGTAAGGGCTGGATGTCGGGTGGCCATCTGCGATCAACTGGAAGATCCTAAACTGACAAAAAAAATCGTCAAGCGTGGTGTAACTGAATTGGTAACCCCAGGAGTTTCTCTCAATGACGAGGTACTGGAGCAGAAAAAAAATAATTTTTTGGCAGCGGTACATTTTGGTAAATCCAAATCAGGGATTTCTTTTTTGGATATTTCTACAGGAGATTATTGGGTTTCGGAGGGAACTAATGTTCAGGTTGAACAGTTGTTACAAAATTTTGCCCCTTCGGAGGTTTTGGTGGCCAAGCCTTTAAAGAAATTTTTCACAGAGCAAATGGGTGGACAATTCAATGTGTTTTACCTTGAAGATTGGATTTTTGAAAGCAGTTATGCCTTGGAGCAACTAACGGCCCATTTTAAGACTTTGGGCTTAAAAGGCTTTGGAATAGAAAGTATGGACACAGGAGTGATTGCATCGGGAGCCATATTGCATTATCTCAAGGAAGCCCACCACAATCAAATTCCACATATTACGGCCATCAGAAGAATATTTGAAGAGGAATATGTCTGGATGGATCGCTTTACGATGCGAAATTTGGAATTGTTTCAATCGACCAGCCCCAATGGGGTGGCTTTGATCGATGTTTTGGATCACACCCTGACGGCCATGGGGGGGAGAATGCTCAAACACGGATTGGCTTTTCCAGAGCGGAACCTTAAGGTTATCGAGCAGCGTTTGGATGCCGTAGCTGCTTTGGTAAAAGATACAGCGGCCTACGATCAAATTGCCCATCATCTAAATCAGATGGTCGATATCGAAAGAATTGTGGCTAAAATTGCCACCCAAAAAATCAGTCCGCGGGCTTTGGTGCAATTGGGTAAATCGCTCCAAGAAATTGCTCAGATCAAAATCTATTTATCCAAACATTCAAACAAGGCGCTTAAAGAAAGAGCTGCAGGTTTTTTGGATACTAAAGAAGTTACTGACTTGATTCAGTCGACGCTCCATGCTGAAGCACCTGTTTTACTGAGTAAAGGAGGTGTCATTGCTGAGGGGGTCAATAGCGAATTGGATGAATTGAGGGAACTCCTGCGATCGGGTAAAGGGCATTTGGATAAAATGTTGGAAAGAGAGAGCGAACGCACCCAAATTCCATCCTTGAAAATCGCTTTTAACAATGTGTTTGGCTACTATATAGAGGTAAGGAATACCCACAAAGATAGAGTGCCAGAGGATTGGATCAGAAAGCAAACCTTGGTGAATGCTGAACGGTATATCACAGAGGAATTAAAGGAATACGAAACCAAAATTTTAGGTGCAGAGGAAAAGATCAAGATCATTGAAAGTCGATTGTATCTTGAATTACTGACGGAATTGCAAGCCCATATTGAACCCCTAAAAGTCAACGCTCGTCAACTAGCCCGATTGGATGTATTGTGGTGTTTTGCTTCTTTAGCGATTAAGCACAACTATACGCGACCCGAATTTTCGGACCAAACAGTATTGGAGGTCAAAGAGGGTCGGCATCCTGTGATTGAACATCAATTAGCAGCAGGAACACCTTTTATTGCCAATGACTTATTGCTTGATCCCCATACCCAACAAATCATCATGATTACAGGACCTAATATGTCAGGAAAATCGGCAATACTCAGACAAACTGCCCTATTAGTTTTGATGGCACAGATGGGTAGTTTTGTTCCTGCTACCTCCCTTAAAACTGGAGTGATGGACAAAATTTTTACGAGAGTAGGGGCCAGTGATAATATCTCGATAGGAGAATCAACCTTTATGGTAGAAATGAACGAAACGGCTTCTATACTGAATAATATTACTGAAAACAGTTTGGTGTTACTGGACGAGATCGGTAGGGGTACCAGCACCTACGATGGCATCTCTATTGCTTGGGCCATTGCTGAATTTTTACATGAACATCCTGCTAAGGCCAAGGTATTGTTTGCCACCCACTACCATGAGTTGAATGAGATGACCCATGATTTTCCAAGGATCAAAAATTTTAATGTCTCGGTCAAAGAGTTGGAAGACAAGGTCTTGTTTTTACGGAAATTGGTGCCTGGAGGCAGTGCACACAGCTTTGGAATCCATGTCGCTAAAATGGCAGGGATGCCCGAATTTGTGATTCGTAGGGCCAGCCAAAAGCTCAAGGTTCTCGAAAAGTCACATACCGTCGAAACTAATGCCGAAAGTCTTAAAGTGGGGAAGGATGAAATGCAGTTGAGCTTTTTTAATCTGGATGACCCTTTACTGGAAAATATAAGAGAAGAAATTAAGGATTTGGACATAGATACCCTTACTCCCATTGAGGCATTGATGAAACTTAATGAGATTAAAAGACAGCTAAAACAATAGGACTTTTATCCTTGGGATTTTTTAAGTCGTTCCATTTCTTTTTCAACGGAAAATATTCCCCCAGATTTAAGGCTGATATAGTGAGAGAGAATTCCTACACCCCATCCCAGTACTACAAAATAGGCCCAGTTGAGGTAGCCGTTGTCCAAATAGTCGATTCCAAAAAGCCCAGCGTTAATCAATAAATACATAAAGAGATGCTGCTTAAACTTTACAATGTCTTTTGCTTTTGAGCGCAGTTCTTTTTCTGTTATGGTAAAAGATTTTAGGTTTTATAGAAGAAAGTTAATACAATTTTTGACTAGAAGTGTTGGATTTTACTATTTTTGCAGACCACAAGCAAAGGTTGCTCAGGGGTAGAGCATCGTCCACCTAAGGCGGATGAAGGACGCTCCCAGAGAACTGGATAAATGCGAAAGTAGCTCAGGGGTAGAGCATCACCTTGCCAAGGTGAGGGTCGCGGGTTCAAATCCCGTCTTTCGCTCTTTTAATCTGAGTCCGGCTCGAGTGGTGGAATTGGTAGACACGTTGGACTTAAAATCCAATGACCATTGCGGTCGTGCGGGTTCAAGTCCCGCCTCGAGTAC
>JABGSU010000136.1 GCA_018647605.1 Flavobacteriaceae bacterium
AAGACACTCTCGTGTGCCGTTCTTCCCCAAATGTCATATTGATCTCTTCCTTCTCCATAATAAATGGAATAATTTGCAGTAGCTTCAATGTGTTGAATGGACCGATCCAGCAATGATATTTTTCGATCTCCCTCTCCATGATAACTGTGGCCCAACATATGACTGGCCATCAAAATTCTACAGGATCTTATGGTATCCACAAACAAAGAATGAGGACCGTTAAAAGAATTAATAAATCCACCATTTGGCAGGTCTGTCCAGCGCGAAGCTTGAACCGCTCCAGAAATTTTAATAGCCAACTCATAAAAGTGGGCTTCCCATTCATTGTATTCTATCTTACCTTCATGCATTAATCGCAACAAATTACCGTAGGTACTCAAATTGTTAAAGCCATGATCGTGGACACCCGTATGACTGATATGTGTAGCCATTTTATCTAAGATTTGCTTTTTTGCTAAGTCAATAAATTGAACATCCCTAACAGCATCGTATTGTAAAACCGCAGAGCCGAATTGAAAACCGTGGGTCCATTCTGTCCATCCCCGAGTGGTATACTTGCCATCAACGGTAAATACAGGAGCGCCTTGGGACTCATCATATTCTGAAGCGATTCGGTTGATTTTTTCTCCAGAAAGTTTCCAGAGTAAACTTATTTTTTCTCTTAAATCCTCTGCTTTGAGGTTGCTGTTTATGGCAATCATAAATGATAATTAATTAATATTTTATAGATAAATATAGTTTATTAATCTATAAATAAATTCCGAAAGACATATCATCACGAATTGATTAAAAGGTGCTAGGGCTGAAATTGTACCCGATGGTAAAGTATTCTATTTCATAATTGACACAATAGAAAAGAAGTGTGGTATTCCCAAGAAGCGAAAGATGCAATCAGGCAGAAGAGGTAGGCTAACTACAATACCGCATCCAGAGCGTCAGCATAGGCCTTTTTGGAGGCTACACCTACTTGTCTACCAACCAATTCTCCCTTGTCAAACAACAAAACAGTAGGGATATTTCTCACCCCGTATTTTGCAGCGAATTCTTGATGAAGATCGACATCCAATTTACCTACCACAGCCTTACCTTCGTAATCCTGACTGATTTCATCAATGATGGGTCCAACCATGCGGCAAGGTCCGCACCAAGCAGCCCAAAAATCTACAATGACCGGTTTGTCCGATTTTAAAACCGTTTCTTCAAAATTTGCGTCGGTAATCTCTATAGCCATAATCTAAAATTTAGGTTTAAAATTAATCATTTTAAAAAATGTAACATTGTTCAAGACAATCAAATTTAATTATTGAAATATTATATATCGTAATATGCAATCAATTCAATTTGTAATACCAACGTTTTTCATCCAAATGAGATAACAATTCTTGGGAAATGGCTACCTTTTGTTTGCGGCTTGCCAAAGTCAACTTAAGTTGTTTTTTGGAGTCAATGACATCAAAAAAGAGTGGTTTGTCTCCTTTAAAACGATTGAGATCTTTTTTCAACTGTTGAATACTGTCGGATTCCAATTGCCGGATGTCCAATTGCAAAGTCAATTTTTTTGAATTTTTAGATAGTGAATCGTGCAACATCTCAAAATTAATAAACTGTATTCGCGGATCTCCCAATCTACCTGTTTCTTGATTTCTCCAACCCTCTTTGATGTTAATCTTAATACGAACAAACTGATTGACACTGATAAAGTGTTTAAACTTGAGATACTCCTCTCCAAAAATTCTAAACTCAAATTGATCTGAAAAGTCCTCCAAGGTAAATCGGCCCCAGCCTTTTCCGTTTCTGGATTCTAAATGTTGAATTTCATTGACAATTCCAGCAATATTAATATTTTTATTGATCAATGGATTTAGGTCTTTGAGTTGAGACAAATTGGAGTTGGTAAACCATCGCATTTCCTTTTTAAAATCATCCAATGGATGACCTGAAATGTATATTCCAACGACTTCTCTCTCTTTCTTGAGTTTACCCAGATTATCCCATTCGGGAGCAGATGGGATGACCAACCCTTGATAGACTTGATCTGTATTTTCTCCAAAGAGGCTGGTTTGAGCCGAATTTTGGCTCTCCTGAAATTTAGACCCAAAACGGATCACCTTTTCAAGAAATATAACCCCATCTCCGTCGGGATTAAAATACTGTGCCCTATGGATTCCTTTAAAAGAATCAAAACCACCAGCCAAAGCTAGGTTCTCAAAGGCTTTTTTATTAGCAGCTCTTAAGTCAACCTTTTTGACCACATCAAAAATACTTTCATAAGGGGTGTCTTTTCGGTGCTCAATGATGGTCTCTACCGCTCCTTTTCCAACTCCTTTAATAGCACCCATTCCAAAACGAATGGCATTTTCTTCGTTTACATTGAACTTGTAAAAAGACTCATTGACATCGGGGCCCAACACCTTTATACCCATCCTTCTACACTCTTCCATAAAGAAAGTTACTTGTTTGATGTCATTCATATTATTGGATAGGACGGCCGCCATATATTCAGCAGGATAATGGGCTTTAAGGAACGCTGTCTGATATCCAATCCATGCATAACAAGTGGAGTGGGATTTATTGAAGGCATAGGATGCAAAAGCCTCCCAGTCTTTCCAGATTTTGTTCAAGACCTCTTTGGGATGATTATTGGCCTCTCCCCCTTCGATAAACTTGGGTTTGAGTTTTTCCAGTAATGCAAAAATCTTTTTTCCCATGGCTTTCCGAAGCAAGTCGGCTTCACCTTTGGAGAAGCCTGCTAATTTTTGTGATAACAACATGACTTGCTCTTGATAGACCGTAATACCATAGGTTTCTTTGAGG
>JABGSU010000137.1 GCA_018647605.1 Flavobacteriaceae bacterium
AATTCTATTAAAAATCTATTTTTGCAAAAATTTATTGAACATGTATTGGACGTTAGAACTAGCCTCATACCTTAGCGACGCCCCTTGGCCGGCTACCAAAGACGAATTAATTGACTTTTCAATCCGTACTGGAGCACCACTAGAAGTAGTGGAAAACCTTCAGTCAATGGAAGATGAAGGTGATGTTTATGAATCTATTGAAGAAATTTGGCCTGATTTTCCAACTGAAGAAGATTATCTTTGGAACGAAGATGAGTACTAAACTTAAAAAAATCAAAAACCAAAAGTCTCAACTGAGGCTTTTTTTTTGTTTAATTTTATTGAGATTTAAAACTAACAAATGAGCCTGTTAAATTCCGTTTTAAAAGTTTTTGTTGGGGATAAGACAAAAAAGGATTTGTCAAAAATATTACCCTTGGTTGATCAAATCAACAGCTTTTTCAATGCCTACAAAGAAATAAGCAATGACGAGTTAAGGAACAAAACCCTGTCCTTTAAAAACAAACTTAATAACGAACTGAAAGGGGTGAAAGATCAGATTCAAGCCCTTAAATCTAAAATAGAAGAAATTGAAGACCTCGATCAAAAAGAAAATCTCTATCAACAGATCGATGATTTAACCACCGAAAGTGAAAAAATTATTGCCCAAACGCTCGAAGAAATTTTACCCGAAGCATTTGCCGTAGTCAAAGAAACTGCACGTAGATTTGTCGAAAATACTAGCTTAACCGTAACAGCAAGTGAATTTGATCGTCAACTGTCTCAAGACAACAACTATGTTAACTTACAAGGAGACAATGCCATTTGGTCCAACGCTTGGGATGCCGCAGGTAAGCCCATCGTATGGGATATGATCCACTACGATGTACAATTGATAGGTGGAGTCGTATTGCATCAAGGTAAAATTGCCGAGATGCATACGGGAGAAGGAAAAACATTGGTAGCTACATTACCCGTCTATTTAAATGCCCTTACGGGAAAAGGGGTACACTTGGTTACCGTAAACGATTATCTGGCCAAACGAGACAGCGCTTGGATGGGGCCCCTGTTTGAATTTCATGGGTTGAGCGTGGATTGCATTGATTATCATAAACCCAACAGTCCGGAAAGAAGAAAGGCCTACTTGGCTGACATTACCTATGGAACCAACAATGAATTCGGTTTTGACTACCTCAGAGACAATATGGCGCACGCCACAAATGATCTGGTTCAACCCAAACATCATTACGCAATAGTCGATGAGGTCGATTCTGTTTTGATTGACGATGCACGAACTCCGCTGATCATTTCTGGGCCTACTCCCGAAGGAGACCGACATGAATTTGATTTACTCAAACCAAAGGTATCCGCTTTGGTCTCACAACAAAGATCTTACCTCACAGGGGTGTTGGCAGAGGCCAAAAAGAAAATCGCTGAAGGGGACACCAAAGAAGGTGGGTTTTTGTTACTACGAGTTTTTAGAGGGCTTCCTAAAAATAAAAGTTTGATTAAGTTTTTGAGTCAAGAGGGGATAAAACAACTCCTCCAAAAGACGGAAAACTTTTACATGCAAGACAACAACCGAGAAATGCCCAAAGTGGATGCTGAATTATATTTCACCATTGACGAAAAAACCAATCAAATTGAATTGACTGACAAGGGAATCGAAACCCTTTCTGCTGAAAGTGATGATAAAAATTTCTTCGTCCTTCCTGATATTGGTGGGGAAATTGCCAAAATCGAAAATCAAGAACTCGAGCCAAAAGAAGAAGCCGCTCTTAAAGAGCAACACTTTAAAGATTTTAGTGTTAAAGGGGAACGCATTCACTCCATGAATCAACTTTTTAAAGCCTATACACTTTTTGAAAAAGACGTAGAATATGTGGTAATGGAAAACAAAGTGATGATCGTAGATGAACAGACAGGTCGGATCATGGACGGCAGAAGGTATTCCGATGGACTCCACCAAGCGATCGAAGCTAAAGAAAATGTGAAAATTGAAGCCGCAACCCAAACTTTTGCCACCATCACACTCCAAAACTATTTTAGGATGTATGAAAAACTGGCAGGTATGACCGGTACTGCCATTACTGAAGCAGGTGAGTTTTGGGAAATATATAAACTGGATGTCATTGAAATCCCTACCAACAGACCCATTGCACGTAAAGACATGGATGATCTGATCTATAAAACCAAACGGGAAAAATACAATGCTGTAATTGAGGGGGTAACGGCACTTTCACAAGCAGGCAGACCCGTATTAATAGGAACAACCTCAGTCGAAATATCGGAATTGTTAAGTAAAATGCTCAATATCCGTAAAGTACACCATAACGTACTGAACGCTAAACTTCATAAAAAAGAGGCTGATATAGTCGCAGAGGCGGGAAACCCTGGTATCGTTACCATAGCCACCAATATGGCAGGTAGAGGAACTGATATCA
>JABGSU010000138.1 GCA_018647605.1 Flavobacteriaceae bacterium
ACAGCCGCTCTGGACTTTCCCGCTTGCATGAATTGTAGGAGGGCCATCTGTGCTGTTGCGTCTTGACAAGCAATACGATCTGGTGCGAAGTTTACATAATCCGCACCTCTGGTAAAAGATTGTGTAGGGTTTTTATCCCACAAATGGGCGTAAAGAATTTTTTCACTGGAGGTGAGGGGTCTGTTTAAAATATTTTTCGCAATTGTTATGCGCTCTTCGAGTTTCGCATAATTTTGCTTTATCATATCGATGTCAAAAGCCATATTATTTTAAATTAATTGGCGTAAAAGTACAAAATAAGAGTCAATCCAAAATCACGAAAAGCAGCTTTTGTAATCATCTTGTTTTTTGAGAAAAGAATCACATTTTTTATGGTGATTTTTTAAATAGTGTTCAATAGAACCACTTTTTTTTTTAATTTTAAATAATCTCACGCTAAATGTTTATCAGCCTGTAGATTTGTAGAATAATGGAACAAAGTTTTAGAGGGGGGATGTATGTTGCGAAGGATTAGATTAAGCGAAGATTAAAAAAGCTTAAAAAAAGTAAAAAATGTAATTAAATAAATATGTTAGTAATAAAAAATTTTTAAATTTGCACCCGCTTAAACAATAAAGATACAATATAAATTATGGCTAAAGAAACTTTTGATCGGTCGAAACCCCATTTAAATATAGGAACCATTGGCCACGTAGATCACGGTAAAACAACCCTTACAGCTGCGATTACAAAAGTGCTTGCAGATGCTGGATTTTCAGAAGCAAGAAGCTTTGATCAAATTGATAATGCACCTGAAGAAAAAGAACGTGGTATTACCATTAATACATCACACGTTGAATATCAGACGGCAAATCGTCACTATGCACATGTAGATTGTCCAGGTCACGCCGACTATGTCAAGAATATGGTTACTGGTGCTGCTCAGATGGACGGAGCAATCCTTGTTGTTGCTGCCACTGATGGACCCATGCCACAAACACGTGAGCACATCCTTCTAGGAAGACAAGTAGGTGTTCCTAGAATAGTAGTATTCTTGAACAAAGCCGATATGGTGGACGACGAAGAGCTTTTGGAACTGGTAGAAATGGAAGTAAGAGAATTGCTTTCTTTCTATGATTACGACGGAGATAATACTCCTGTTGTTTTAGGTTCTGCCCTAGGAGCATTGAACGGAGAACAAAAATGGGTTGATACTGTCCTCAAGTTGATGGAAGATGTTGACGCATGGATCGAATTGCCCAAGCGTGATGTCGATAAAGATTTCTTGATGCCTGTGGAAGATGTATTCTCTATTACGGGTCGTGGGACAGTTGCTACTGGTCGAATTGAAACGGGAGTTGCCAATACAGCTGACGAAGTGGACATTATCGGTATGGGTGCTGAAAAAATGAAATCTACCATTACAGGTGTAGAGATGTTTAGAAAAATATTGGACCGTGGAGAAGCAGGTGATAACGTAGGTATCCTTTTGAGAGGTGTTGAAAAAACTGACATCAAAAGAGGTATGGTCATCTGTAAGCCAGGATCAGTTACTCCTCATGCTAAGTTTAAAGCTGAGGTTTATATTTTGAAAAAAGAAGAAGGAGGCCGTCATACACCTTTTCACAACAACTATCGTCCACAGTTCTATGTAAGAACAACTGACGTAACAGGTAATATCGTTTTGCCTGATGGAGTTGAGATGGTGATGCCAGGTGATAACCTAACCATTAATGTTGATTTGATTCAACCCATTGCATTGAGCGTAGGTCTTAGATTTGCGATCCGTGAGGGAGGACGAACAGTAGGAGCCGGTCAGGTAACTGAGATCTTAGACTAATAAATAAAGTTTTTAGTATGACCTTAAGGTGTCCGCCTCTGGCGGATGCCTTTTGTGTCAAATAAAAACGGGTTTAGCTCAGTTGGTAGAGCACTGGTCTCCAAAACCAGGTGTCGGGAGTTCGAGCCTCTCAACCCGTGCAAAAATAAACAATAAGAATGTCAGCCATTATTGACTACATAAAAGATTCGTTTGAAGAACTCAGGAACAATGTGTCTTGGACTCCTCGTGCTGAGCTTCAACGTTTGGTCGTTATTGTTTTGGTATTTTCGGTTCTTTTTTCATTGGCCATTTGGGGAGCAGATTCTGTGCTTTCCGAAGTCGTAGAATTTTATTTTCAACTGATTAACGGATAAGCATGGCAGAGGTCGTTACAAAAAATTGGTATGTAATCAGAGCCGTCAGTGGACAAGAAGCAAAGATTAAAGACTATATCATGACCGAAATCACCCGATTGGGTTATGCGGAGCAAGTTGAAGATATTTTGGTACCCATGGAAAAAGTGGTTCAAATCCGAAATGGAAAAAAGATAAACAAAGAAAAAGTGTATTTCCCCGGATATATCATGATCAAAGCCAACTTGACTGGAGAAATACCCCACATTATCAAATCGGTAACCAACGTCATTGGATTTTTGGGCGAAACCAAAGGAGGTGAACCCATTCCTTTAAGAATTACTGAGGTCAACAGAATGTTGGGTAAAGTAGACGAGTTGACGATGACTACCGAACACATTGCGATTCCTTTCACTACAGGAGAGAGTGTTAAGGTAATCGATGGCCCTTTCAACGGATTCAATGGAACCATAGAAAAGGTCAATGAAGAAAAAAGAAAACTAGAGGTAATGGTAAAGATTTTTGGTCGAAAGACTCCTCTAGAGTTAAGTTATATGCAAGTAGAAAAATTATAAATGTTACTGATAAAGAAGTTTTAGCTTCCAATTGAAACTTCTGAAACGTTAATTATTAAATAATGGCAAAAGAAATAGATAAAGTTCTTAAACTTCAAGTTCGGGGAGGTGCTGCGAATCCATCGCCACCGGTTGGACCCGCGCTAGGTGCCGCAGGAGTTAATATCATGGAGTTTTGTAAGCAGTTTAACGCTCGAACCCAGGATAAACCAGGTAAGGTTTTACCGGTTGTAATTTCTGTTTACAAAGACAAATCGTTTGAATTTGTAATTAAGACACCTCCAGCGGCCGTTCAATTGATGGAAGCAGCCAAAGCTAAAAAGGGTTCCGGCGAACCCAACAGAACTAAAGTAGCCTCGGTTACTTGGGATCAAGTCAAAACCATCGCTGAAGACAAAATGCAAGACTTAAATGCATTTACTATCGAATCAGCGATGAAGATGGTAGCCGGTACTGCCCGTTCGATGGGATTCACCGTTAAAGGAGATTTCCCTTCTAACTCATAAAAAATAGTTATGGCAAGATTATCAAAAAAACAAAAAGAAGCCAGAGCAAAGATAGACAGTAAGACTGTTTACTCTGTGAAAGATGCTTCTTCTTTGGTCATAGATGTGACCACGACAAAATTCGATGCCTCTGTTGACTTAGCGATTCGTTTGGGGGTTGATCCCAAAAAAGCGAATCAAATGGTCAGAGGGGTGGTTACCCTTCCTCATGGAACGGGTAAAACACTTAGGGTTTTGGCATTGGTTACTCCAGACAAGGAGGCGGAAGCTAAGGAAGCTGGCGCAGACTTTATAGGCTTGGATGAGTACCTTCAAAAAATAAAAGATGGCTGGACAGACGTCGATGTGATTGTTACCATGCCCAGTGTAATGGGTAAATTGGGCCCCCTAGGACGGGTTTTAGGTCCTCGAGGTTTAATGCCCAATCCCAAAACGGGAACGGTGACCATGGACATCAAAAAGGCAGTCTCTGATGTTAAAGGAGGAAAAATTGATTTTAAAGTAGATAAAAACGGAATCATTCATGCTTCCATTGGAAAAGTCTCTTTCGAACCCAAAAAGATCGAAGAGAATGCCAATGAGTTACTTAAGACGATTCAAAAGTTGAAACCTACTACGATCAAAGGAACTTATATAAAAAGTATTTCCATGTCCAGTACCATGAGTCCCGGCATTGGCATTGAAACTAATATGGCTTAGCCTTAAAATTTAAGGAATGACAAAAGAGCAAAAAGCACAAGAAATTCAAGATTTAACTGAGGAGTTGTCTTCGGTAAAGAATCTTTATTTGACCGATATTGCTGGTCTCAATGCCGTTCAAACGACAGCATTGCGAAGGGCATGTTTTAAGGCGAACATCAGATTGTCTATTGTTAAGAATACCTTGCTGGCGAAAGCCATGGAGGCCTCTGATAAAGACTTTGGAGATTTGCAAGATGTATTGAAAGGCAATACTTCTTTGATGTATTCTGAGGTTGGAAATACGCCAGCCAAGTTGATCAAAAATTTCCGAAAGAAATCTGAAAAACCGGTATTGAAAGGCGCTTACATTGAAGAGTCGATTTATATTGGCGATGACCAAATTGATGTGTTAGAATCCATCAAGTCAAAAGAGGAGTTGATCGGCGATGTGATTGCATTGCTTCAATCTCCCGCCAAGAATGTTATTTCAGCACTTCAATCGGGTGGATCGAATCTATCGGGTATCCTTAAAACCTTATCCGAGCGATAATCGTTCAAAAAGAGTAAATAGAAACAGTATAATTATTAAAAACAAGAAAATTCAAATTCATAAAAATGGCAGATTTAAAAGAATTCGCAGAACAACTGGTTAATTTGACTGTAAAAGAAGTCAATGAATTAGCTGATATTTTAAAAGAGGAGTATGGTATCGAACCTGCTGCTGCAGCTGTTGCTGTTGCTGGCGGTGCCGCTGCTGGAGGTGGAGACGCCGCTGCAGAGGAAAAATCAGAATTCGATGTGGTACTAACCGCTGCTGGAGGTTCAAAACTCGCAGTAGTTAAATTGGTAAAAGAACTTACCGGTCTTGGGCTTAAAGAAGCCAAAGAATTGGTAGATAATGTACCAAGCAATGTTAAGGAAGCAGTTTCTAAAGACGAAGCTGAAGGACTTAAAAGCTCGCTTGAAGAAGCAGGTGCTGAGGTTGAACTAAAATAGTTTTACCCTACCAACAATAAAGGTTTAGGCTTTTGGATTACCGTCCATGGGCCTAAACCATTTTGTGTTTCATAACGCCCCTCGGGTTTAAAACCCAATTTTGGATACTAATAAAAATTTGTAGATGCCGAATACACAATCCACTAGAGTCAATTTTGCTGGAGCAAAAGATTCACCCAATTACCCCGATTTCCTTGACATTCAAATCAAATCATTCCAAGATTTTTTCCAATTGGAAACCAAATCGAACGAAAGAATCGAAGAAGGTCTTTTTAACACCTTCAAAGAAAACTTTCCGATTACCGATACCCGAAATCAGTTTGTACTGGAATTTATAGACTATTTTGTCGATCCACCTCGCTACTCCATCCAGGAGTGTATTGAAAGGGGATTAACTTATTCTGTTCCGCTCAAAGCAAGGTTGAAATTGTTTTGTACTGATCCAGAACACGAAGATTTTGAAACGATCGTTCAAGATGTGTTTTTGGGAACTATACCATATATGACCCCTAGTGGTACTTTTGTGATCAATGGTGCAGAGCGAATTGTAGTTTCTCAACTACACCGATCCCCTGGTGTCTTTTTTGGACAGTCTTTTCATGCCAATGGAACAAAACTCTACTCGGCAAGAGTTATTCCTTTTAAAGGTTCATGGATTGAATTTGCTACTGACATCAACAGTGTCATGTACGCCTATATTGACCGTAAGAAAAAATTACCCGTAACGACACTCTTCAGAGCGATTGGATACGAAAGTGATAAAGATATTTTAGAAATATTTGATCTAGCAGAAGAGGTGAAAGTCTCCAAAACAGGATTGAAGAAGGTAATGGATCGCAAACTCGCCGCCCGTGTTTTGAAAACTTGGCATGAGGATTTTGTAGATGAAGATACTGGTGAGGTAATTTCCATTGAACGTAATGAAATCATCATTGATCGTGATACCCTTTTAGAAAAAGAGCATATCGAAATGATCCTCGAAGCAGATGTGAAAACCATACTGTTGCACAAGGAGGATGCCCATATGGCCGATTATGCCATTATTCACAATACATTACAGAAGGACCCCACCAATTCCGAAAAAGAAGCGGTAGAGCATATCTATCGTCAATTGAGAAACGCCGAACCCCCTGATGAGGATACGGCCCGTGGTATCATAGACAAGTTGTTTTTCTCTGACCAGCGATATAACCTCGGTGAGGTAGGGCGTTACCGAATGAACAAAAAACTCAACCTTGAGGTTGAGATGGACAAACAGGTTTTGACCAAAATCGACATCATCACCATTGTAAAGTATTTGATCGAATTGATCAATTCTAAAGCAGAAATCGATGATATCGATCATCTTTCCAATAGAAGGGTAAGAACAGTAGGAGAGCAACTCTCATCCCAATTTGGTGTAGGCTTGGCCAGAATGGCGCGAACCATTCGAGAGCGAATGAATGTAAGAGACAATGAGGTGTTTACGCCTATTGATCTGATCAATGCCAAAACACTTTCCTCGGTCATCAATACTTTCTTCGGAACCAATCAGTTGTCCCAGTTTATGGATCAAACGAATCCATTGGCTGAGATCACTCACAAAAGAAGATTATCTGCCCTAGGACCTGGTGGTCTCTCTAGAGAAAGAGCAGGGTTTGAGGTACGTGATGTACACTATACTCATTATGGAAGACTCTGTCCCATCGAAACCCCTGAAGGGCCAAATATTGGATTGATTTCTTCTTTGGGAGTCTATGCCAAAGTAAATAACTTAGGATTTATTGAGACCCCATACCGCAAGGTAAACGATGGAAAAATTGATTTGGAAAATACCATATACCTCAGTGCTGAGGAAGAAGAAAATCAATTGATTGCTCAGGCCAATATACCTTACGATAAAGGAGGAAAAATTACTTCCGAAAAAGTTATCGCGAGAGACCAAGCCGATTTTCCTGTGGTTACACCCGACGAAATTAATTATACGGATGTGGCACCCAATCAGATCGCTTCCATCTCCGCTTCTTTGATTCCTTTCTTGGAACACGATGATGCGAACAGAGCATTGATGGGATCAAATATGATGCGTCAGGCTGTTCCACTTTTACGTCCAGAGTCACCTATTGTGGGAACTGGATTGGAAAGACAAGTGGCTTCTGACTCGAGAGTATTGATCAATGCCGAAGGAGATGGTGTTGTAGAATATGTAGATGCCAATAAGGTATCCATCAAATACGACGTGTCTGAGGACCAACAATTGGTTACTTTCGATGGAGATACCAAAACCTACGATCTCATCAAATTCAGAAAAACCAACCAAGGTACTTGTATCAACCTAAAACCCATTGTTAAAAAAGGTGATCGTGTGGCCAAAGGACAAGTACTCTCTGAAGGCTATGCCACTCAAAATGGAGAATTGGCTTTGGGAAGAAATATGAAAGTAGCCTTTATGCCTTGGAAAGGGTATAACTTTGAGGATGCGATTGTGATTTCTGAAAAAGTAGTCAGACAAGATATATTTACCTCTATCCATATTGACGAATATTCTATCGATGTTAGGGATACCAAACTGGGAACAGAGGAGTTGACTGACGATATTCCAAACATCAGTGAGGAAGCTACTAAAGACCTCGACGAAAATGGAATGATCCGTATTGGAGCAGAGGTAAACCCTGGTGATATTTTGATAGGTAAAATCACTCCCAAAGGGGAATCCGATCCTTCTCCCGAGGAGAAATTATTACGGGCCATTTTTGGAGATAAGGCAGGTGATGTTAAAGATGCATCACTCAAAGCACCTCCATCTCTTAGGGGTGTTGTCATCGATAAAAAATTGTTTACCCGATCTGTAAAAGACAAAAGAAAAAGAAATCAAGACAAACAAGAACTCGAATTATTAGACGAAAATTTTGAAATCAAATTTGAAGAGCTAAAAAGTGTTTTGATTGAAAAACTCTTTACAATCGTCAATGGAAAAACCTGCCAAGGAGTTCAAAATGATCTCGGTGAGGAAATTTTACCCAAAGGGAAAAAGTATACCCTTAAGATGTTGACTGCAGTGGAGGACTATACTCACTTGACCAAAGGGACCTGGACGACCAATGATGCTTCCAATAAGTTGATAGCAGATTTGATCCACAATTACAAGATCAAGGAAAACGACCTACAAGGTTCGTTGAGAAGAGAAAAGTTTACGATCAGTGTGGGAGACGAATTGCCTGCCGGTGTCAAAAAATTGGCCAAGGTTTATATCGCTAAAAAGCGAAAGCTGAAAGTAGGAGATAAGATGGCTGGACGTCATGGAAACAAGGGTATTGTCGCTCGAATTGTTCGGGAGGAAGAAATGCCTTTCTTAGAAGACGGAACACCTGTAGATATTGTATTGAATCCGCTTGGGGTTCCTTCTCGTATGAATATTGGTCAGATTTATGAGACCGTATTGGGATGGGCAGGACTTGACTTGGGTGAGAAATACGCTACGCCTATCTTTGATGGTGCAACCATTGAGCAGATCAACGAATTGACCGACAGTGCCAGTATTCCTCGCTATGGTCACACTTACCTCTATGATGGAGGGACAGGAGAACGTTTTGATCAAGCGGCTACTGTGGGTGTTATCTATATGCTGAAACTCGGACATATGGTTGATGATAAAATGCACTCCAGATCTATTGGACCTTACTCTTTGATTACACAACAACCATTGGGAGGTAAAGCCCAGTTTGGAGGTCAGCGATTTGGTGAAATGGAAGTATGGGCTCTTGAAGCCTATGGTGCTTCTAGTACACTACAAGAAATATTAACCGTTAAGTCAGACGATGTCATTGGTCGAGCGAAAACCTATGAATCTATCGTGAAAGGGGAGACCCTTCCAGAACCTGGATTACCAGAATCTTTCAACGTATTGATGCACGAGCTGAAAGGATTAGGATTAGACATCAGATTAGAAGAATAATTAAAATATTGCTATTGAGTTATGCCTAGAAATAACGAAATCATTACCCAAAAAAAATTCAACAAAATATCCATAGGTTTGTCCTCACCAGAGGTAATCTTGGGCAACTCCAGAGGGGAAGTGCTCAAGCCCGAAACCATCAACTACAGAACTCACAAGCCAGAGCGTGACGGTCTGTTTTGTGAGCGTATTTTTGGTCCTGTAAAAGACTTTGAATGTGCTTGTGGAAAATACAAACGTATCCGTTATAAAGGGATTGTTTGTGACCGTTGTGGGGTTGAAGTTACTGAGAAAAAGGTAAGACGTGATCGAGTAGGTCATATCAACTTGGTTGTACCAGTAGCTCATATCTGGTATTTCAGATCACTGCCTAACAAAATAGGGTATCTTTTGGGCTTGCCTTCCAAGAAATTGGACATGATCATTTATTACGAACGTTATGTGGTCATTCAACCCGGTAATACCAAAAATGAAGAAGGGGAACCCGTCCAAAAAATGGACTTTTTGACGGAGGAAGAATACCTTAATATTATGGAGCAATTGCCTCCAGAAAATCAATTCCTCGATGACAGTGATCCCGAAAAGTTCATCGCCAAAATGGGTGCTGAATGTTTGATCGAATTATTGTCTAGAATTGACTTGGAAGCATTGTCTTATGAATTGCGTCACAAGGCCAATAACGAAACCTCTAAACAAAGAAAAACGGAGGCTCTCAAAAGACTTCAAGTGGTCGAAGCGTTTAAAGACGCTAATGAAAACAGGGAGAATTTACCAGAATGGATGATTTTGAAAGTAATCCCGGTCATTCCACCCGAATTAAGACCTCTTGTTCCTCTAGATGGTGGTCGTTTTGCCACTTCCGATTTGAATGATTTGTACAGAAGGGTTATTATTAGAAATAACAGATTGAAGCGTTTGGTTGAAATCAAAGCCCCCGAGGTGATTTTGAGAAACGAAAAACGGATGCTTCAGGAGTCTGTAGATTCCTTGTTTGACAATACCAGAAAATCTTCGGCTGTTAAAACAGATTCCAACCGACCCCTCAAGTCTCTATCAGATTCCTTGAAAGGTAAGCAAGGACGTTTTCGTCAAAACTTACTCGGAAAAAGGGTGGATTACTCCGCACGATCTGTGATCGTCGTTGGGCCTGAATTAAAATTGTTTGAATGTGGATTGCCAAAAGGAATGGCTGCCGAACTTTATAAGCCTTTTATCATCAGAAAGCTGATCGAAAGGGGAATTGTTAAGACGGTAAAATCTGCAAAGAAAATTATAGACCGTAAAGAGCCTGTTGTTTGGGATATTTTGGAAAATGTATTGAAAGGTCACCCTGTACTATTGAACAGGGCTCCCACATTACACCGTTTGGGAATCCAAGCGTTTCAACCCAAGCTTATTGAAGGGAAAGCAATCCAATTACACCCGCTTGTCTGTACTGCTTTTAATGCAGATTTTGACGGAGATCAAATGGCTGTTCACCTACCATTAGGGCCAGAAGCCATTTTGGAATGTCAACTTTTGATGTTGGCTTCTCACAACATACTCAATCCAGCTAATGGTTCTCCCATCACGGTACCTTCACAGGATATGGTATTGGGATTATATTATATGACTAAAGCCAGAAAATCAACTTCTAAAGTACCTGTGAAGGGTGAAGGTTTGACTTTTTATTCGGTAGAAGAAGTTCACATTGCATACAATGAGAAGCGTGTGGAACTCAATGCTATGATCAAAATCAGAGCTAAGGATTTTAACGAAGAAGGTGAGTTGGTCTATCAAATCATTGAGTCTACCGTAGGACGTGTATTGTTCAATGAGGTGGTTCCCGAAAATGCAGGCTACTTTAACGAAGTTTTGACCAAAAAGAACTTACGAGAAATTATTGGTCAAATTCTTAAAGTAACTAGTGTACCTGAAACCGCTGCGTTTTTGGATAAAATCAAGAGCATGGGATATGGATTTGCTTTCAAAGGAGGTTTGTCCTTCAGTTTGGGAGACATCATTATTCCCAAGGAAAAAATCGAAATGATAGATGATGCCAATACTCAGGTAGATGGTATTTCTGGAAATTATAACATGGGATTGATTACCAACAACGAACGTTACAATCAGGTGATCGATGTCTGGACCTCTACCAATGCCAAACTAACTGAATTGGCAATGAAGAGAATTAGCGAGGACCAACAAGGTTTCAACTCAGTATTTATGATGTTGGATTCCGGAGCCCGTGGTTCCAAAGAACAAATCCGTCAGTTGACTGGTATGCGTGGATTGATGGCAAAACCCAAAAAATCAAATGTTGGAGGAGGGGAGATTATCGAAAACCCCATCCTTTCAAACTTTAAAGAAGGTTTGTCCATTTTGGAATATTTTATTTCCACTCACGGAGCCCGAAAAGGATTGGCAGATACTGCTTTGAAAACAGCCGATGCGGGGTATTTAACCCGAAGACTGGTAGACGTTTCTCAGGATGTTATTGTCAATCTAGAGGATTGTGGTACCCTAAGAGGAATTGAAGTATCACCTTTAAAGAAAAACGAAGAAATCGTTGAATCACTAGGGGAACGTATCCTTGGTCGAGTTTCACTAAAAACAGTTGTAGACCCTAGTACAGACGAGGTACTAGTTGAGGCTGGAGAGCAAATCACAGAAGCTGTTGTAAAGCGCATTGAGAGTGCACCCATCAACAGTGTTGAGGTACGATCTCCACTGACCTGTGAGGCACTAAAAGGGATTTGTGCTAAATGTTATGGTAGAAACCTATCCACTGGCAAGATGGTTCAAAAAGGAGAAGCAGTAGGCGTTGTCGCTGCACAGTCCATTGGAGAACCCGGAACACAGTTGACGCTAAGAACCTTCCACGTTGGAGGGGTAGCGGGGAACATTTCAGAAGAAAACAGGTTGGTGGCCAAGTTCAATGGAGTTGCCGAAATCGAAGACCTTAAAACCGTTAAAGGAGAGGATTCTGAGGGTAACGAAGCCAATATTGTTATTTCAAGAACTACCGAATTAAAATTGGTAGATAGTAAAACTAAAAATGTACTAAACACCCACAATATTCCTTACGGATCTTCTATCCACATCAAAAAAGGTTCGAAAATCAAAAAAGGAGATGTACTTTGTCAGTGGGATCCCTTCAACGGGGTGATTGTTTCAGAATTTTCTGGAAAAATCAGTTTTGAAAATATAGAACAAGGGATAACCTATCAGGTGGAAATTGACGAGCAAACTGGATTCCAAGAAAAGGTAATTTCAGAATCTCGAAACAAAAAATTGATCCCAACCCTCCACATTAACGATACCAAGGGGAATACCCTTAGATCCTACAATTTACCCGTAGGAGCGCATTTGATTGTTAACGATGGAGACAAGATCAAAGAAGGAAAAATCTTGGTAAAAATCCCAAGAAAATCAGCCAAGTCGGGTGATATTACTGGAGGTTTACCAAGGGTGACAGCATTGTTTGAAGCACGTAATCCTTCAAATCCAGCTGTAGTATCTGAAGTCGATGGTGTTGTCTCTTTTGGTAAAATCAAAAGAGGAAACCGTGAGATTATTGTGGAATCCAAATTTGGAGACATCAAAAAATACTTGGTCAAATTGTCCAATCAGATTTTGGTACAAGAAAATGACTTTGTCAAAGCAGGAATGCCTCTATCTGACGGATCCATTACCCCAACCGATATCCTTAAAATCAAAGGCCCTTCAGCAGTACAACAGTACTTGGTGAATGAGGTACAAGAGGTTTATCGATTACAAGGGGTGAAGATCAACGACAAGCACTTTGAGGTAGTCGTTCGCCAGATGATGCGTAAGGTAAAAATCCAAGATCCAGGGGATTCTATATTCCTCGAAGGGCAGCTGGTTTACAAAACGGATTTCATTATCGAAAATGACAGTTTATTCGGTAAGAAAATCGTTGAGGAAGTAGGTGCTTCCGAAAACCTCAAAGCAGGTCAAATGGTCACTGCACGTCAATTGAGAGACGAAAATTCACTATTGATTCGTGAGGACAAAGCCTTGGTCGTGGCACGAGATGCCGCATCTGCAACTGCTACCCCCGAATTACAGGGGATTACCAGAGCCTCCTTACAAACCAAATCGTTTATCTCTGCGGCCTCTTTCCAAGAAACAACCAAAGTACTGAACGAAGCAGCGGTCAATGGAAAAATTGACTCACTAGAAGGTTTGAAAGAAAATGTAATTGTTGGACATAAAATACCAGCGGGTACAGGTCTAAGAGAATACGACAACATCATTGTAGGTTCTAAGGACGAGTACACCAGTTTGTTGATCGATAAGGAAGAGGAAGAACAAGAAGTTAAACTATAGTTCATGAGCGATCCTAAAGAGAAAAAGGAACAACAGATCAATATCGAATTGGATGAAGCTACCGCCCAGGGTACTTACTCCAATTTGGCCATTATCAATCACTCTCCTTCAGAGTTCGTGGTCGATTTTGTTGCCATTATGCCTGGAACACCCAAGGCAAAGGTTCAGTCGAGAATTATCTTGACCCCAGAGCATGCCAAAAGGTTTCAAAGTGCTTTGGCCGATAATATCCTTCGCTATGAAGACAGCCATGGTGAGATCGACTCCAAAGAGCAACCGCCGATTCCACTGAATTTTGGACCGACTGGTGAAGCTTAAAAAAATAACCCTCAACGAAAGTTGGGGGTTATTTTAATCAAACTCCGAAGTAAAGTGAAAAGTAATCTCAGGGTATTTCTGTTGTGTCATTTGCAATGAAAAAGCGGAGTCTGCCAAAAAAACCAATTGTCCTTGTTTGTCTTTGGCCAAAAACTTTTGCTTGACTTTAAGAAAATCGCGGTAATTGTCGTTTTCTTCATCTTCGATACTGATCCAACAAGCCTTGTGAACATTTAGCTTCTCAAAGCTACATTTGGCGGTATATTCGTGTTCCAGTCGATATTGAATCACCTCAAACTGAAGTGCTCCCACCGTACCAATCACTTTTCTACCGTTAAGGTTAAGGGTAAACAATTGGGCTAACCCTTCATCCATCAGTTGGTCAATTCCCTTATTCAGTTGTTTGGCTTTCATCGGATCGGCATTATTGATAAAGCGAAAATGTTCGGGTGAAAAACTAGGGACTCCTTTGTAGTGTATTTCCTCTCCCGAGGTAAGGGTGTCTCCAATTTTAAAATTTCCCGTATCATGAAGTCCAACAATATCTCCCGGAAAGGACTCCTCCACCACTTCTTTTTTCTCTGCAAAAAAAGCATTGGGACTTGAAAATTTAAGTTTCTTTTTGTGTCTGACGTGAAGATAAGGGGTATTGCGTTTAAAGGTTCCAGAGACAATCTTGATAAAGGCCAAACGGTCGCGGTGGTTGGGATCCATATTGGCGTGGATTTTAAATACAAAACCCGAAAATGCTGATTCATCAGGTTGAATGACCCGCTTGTCGGTGGACTTAGGAAGGGGGGCGGGGGCGATTTGTATAAAACAGTCCAGCAATTCCTGTACACCAAAATTATTCAACGCAGACCCAAAAAATACAGGTTGGAGATTCCCCTCCAAATATTCTTTTTGATCAAAAGTAGGGTAAACACCCCCCACTAATTCAAGAGATTCTGTGAGTTCAGACATAACCTCATCGCCAATAGAATCTTTTAAACCCTTGCTCTCTAGGGAGTCGTAGGCAATGGTTTTAGCAATTTTTTGCTTATCGGTGGACTCAAATATTTGAATATTTTTTTTCCAAAGGTTGTAAATACCCTTAAAATTGTATCCCATTCCGATGGGAAAACTGAGGGGGGTAACCCTCAACCCTAGTTTGGTCTCTACCTCATCCAATAGGTCAAAAGCATCTTTTCCCTCACGGTCCAGTTTATTGATGAATACGATCATGGGTATTTTTCGCATCCTACACACTTCCACCAGTTTTTCGGTTTGTTCCTCCACCCCTTTGGCTACATCAATCACCACGATCACACTGTCAACTGCGGTGAGGGTTCGGAAGGTATCCTCAGCAAAGTCTTTGTGACCTGGGGTGTCGAGTATATTGATCTTTTTGTTCTGATAATTAAAAGCCAGAACAGATGTGGCTACGGAAATCCCTCTTTGACGTTCTATTTCCATAAAATCACTGGTGGCACCTTTTTTGATTTTATTGGATTTTACGGCTCCAGCCTCTTGGATAGCCCCTCCATAAAGCAGTAACTTTTCCGTAAGTGTCGTTTTTCCCGCATCGGGGTGGGAAATGATCCCAAATGTCCGTCTTCTTTGAATTTCCTCTAGGAATTCCATATCCATCAATTTGGACAAAAATATTTAATTAAATCCCATCCCTAAAATTTGCTGGTAGGTTTTGTGTAATATATTAGGTATTTTTGGACTAATGGAGGAAGAAAAAGTTGTTTTAGTCGATCTGCGAGATCAACAGTTGGGTACCATGGGTAAAATGGAAGCCCATGAAAAGGCCGTTTTACACCGTGCTTTTTCCATTTTTATTTTGAATTCCAATCAAGAATTGCTTTTGCAGCAACGTGCTTTTGGTAAATACCATTCCCCTGGACTCTGGACCAACACTTGCTGTAGTCACCAACGAGAAGGGGAGTCCAATTTGGAAGCGGGAAATCGTCGTATGATGGAAGAAATGGGTCTGACTGTTCCGCTTCAGGAATTGTTTACTTTTATTTATAAAGCTTCTTTTGACAATGGTTTGACCGAACATGAACTCGACCATGTTATGGTTGGATTTAGTGATGAGGACCCTAAAATCAATATCGATGAAGTGGAGTCTTTCAAATGGATGTCCCTTGAAGCACTGAAAAAAGATTTGGTCAAAAATCCCAATGACTATACCGTTTGGTTTGCCATTATTTTTGATCGTTTTTCTCAATACATAAATAATAAAATGAAAGTATGAGGGTTACCGTATGCAGAAAAGCGCATTTTAATGCCGCCCACAGACTTTATGTCAAATCATGGGATGACCAAAAAAATGAAGAGGTTTTTGGAAAATGTTCCAATCCTTTTTTTCATGGACACAACTATGAGTTGATTGTCAATGTGACTGGAACCATCGATCCCGTTACAGGATATGTGATGGATATGAAAGTTTTAAAAGACTTGATCAAATCTGAAGTAGAAGAGGCTTTCGATCACAAAAACCTCAACGAACAGGTCCCAGAATTTGCCGACCTGATCCCCTCTGCGGAAAATATAGCCGTAGTGATTTATAATAAAATATTACCCCATTTGGAAGATGACAAAACCTTGGAGATTGTCTTGTACGAGACCCCTCGTAACTTTGTCAAATACAGTGGTTAACAAAATTTTAAAAAAGAACCGTTATGTCAAGTATAAAACTATTCAAAAAAGAAATCAATAACAGTATAGGCGCCTTTATTGAAGAGGTTTACGCATGGGAGTTGAGCCATTCCGATGCCGATCTAAAATCTACCGAAAAATTAGTGGATAAGGCCATCGTTTTGTTTGATGATCTGATCGAGAAAATACACGAGGCCAAAAGAAAAGGTGGGAAAGCAGGATTTAAATCTCTTAGGGAAAGCCTGGCAAAAGCCATTGAGGGGATGGAACAAGAACTGAAAAAACTAGGCTAGTTATTCTCCTACTTCTTTGGATTTGCGCTCCGTGATAAATTCAAGAAATTCTTTACCGTATTTGGAAGCTTTGACCTGATCAGTAAGTTTGGAGGCCACCGTATCCAAGAAGACAATATTGGCGTCATAAACTTCTGTTAAAGCAATAAAGGGTGCAATAACATTGTCGCCATGAGTACTGGCAAAATTGAGTGCATAGAGGTACCTTCTTTTGATCAGATTATCCATTGCTTTTTGAATGGAATCTAATGCTTCACTTTCATTACCTTCTTTGGCAACATCAAAATATGCTTTGATATACTCTAAGTTTTTTCCATCAAACTGTCGGGCCAGTTTGCGGTATTCTTGTAATAATTCCTGATTTTCTGAACCAGTTACCTTGGCACTGCTCTCGAAAGTTTTGAGCAAAGTGTTGATGGTGATTTCTCCTTTTTCTCCGAAAAACAATATGCGATCATTCTGGCTGTCACCATCTTCTTTGTTGAGATATAGATAATAGATTTCTGGACTTTCAACTTCGGTTACAAATTGGAATTCTGGGCTTCCGTCCACTACCAAGGAGTCAATACTGACCAATAGGCTGTCTTGCACCTTTTGCAAATAGAGAGTCCCTTTTCGCAAGCCTTCAACAGTACCCTTGAGTAGCATAGTATTGCCAGAGGGTTGGATAGGGGTATCACAACTCATCAGTGATAAAAGGCAGAGTAAGACGATCAATGGAAGACTTTTGCTAAACATAAGTTGGTTAAAATTTCGATAAAGGTAGTCCAATTTGCCTTTTTATAAAAATTGATCTTTGGACTATGTTTTTGATTCTTATTCCTCAGGCTGAAATCCATAAAATGTAGCTTTTATACTAACTTTGAGTTTTTATGTTTCAGTTTACCTCATTTATAAGCTTACTATATTTATTATTGTTTTCCTCAATGGATTGGGGACAAATAGGTCACCGTGTTGTAGGGGAGGTAGCAGAGCAATACCTTACGGTTAGAGCACAAAAAGCAATTGATGATTTATTAGACGGAGCTTCTTTGGCCTCGGTGTCAACCTTTGCAGACGAGATTAAGTCAGATCCAAAATACAGATCATTGTCTTCTTGGCATTACGTGAACTTACCATTGAGTATGACCTATGCGGCATCCAAAAAGAATTCCAAAGGTGATGTGGTAATGGCCATAAACATATGTATTGACAAGATCAAAGATCAGAGGGAATCCAAAAAAGAAAAGTCTTTTTATCTCAAACTATTGGTGCATTTTATTGGTGATTTACACCAGCCCATGCATCTGGGAAGGAAAAAAGATCGTGGGGGTAATAACATTCGGTTGAAATGGTTGGGTAAATCCACCAATCTTCATCGCTTGTGGGACAGCAACTTAATTAAAAGTTATGGTATGCGCTATGTTGAACTGACCCATGATCTCGATCAACTTAGTTCCCGAGAAAGGAATCAAATCAAGAAACAACCTATAGCGGTATGGATCGCAGAAACCCAAGTCTTGACAAAAATGATTTATGAAAATACCCCAGCCAATAGCAAATTGGAATATCCCTATCAGTATCGTTATATGCCTGTGGTCAAAATGCAATTGCAAAAAGGGGGACTTCGTTTGGCTGCTACCCTAAATACGCTATTTAAATAATTTTCCGAAAGGTAAGGTTGATTCTGGGCTGCATTGGTTTTTTTGTTTTGGGAATTTGGTGGAGCCAGTGCTCTTGCATAGCACCTTCCATAAGCAAAAGGCTACCGTGATGAAGCTCCATTTTATACTTTTTCTCTTTAATTCGCCGATGTTTGAAATGAAAAAAACGTGAAGCTCCCAAACTAAAGGAGGCGATTTGGGGTTGTTTTCCCAATTCTTTTTCATTGTCTGCATGCCATCCATTGCTGTCGGCTCCATCGCGGTAGAGGTTGAGTAAAACGCAATTAAAGTCGTGGTTACATATCCTCTGGATTTGATAGAGCAACTCTAAAAGTTCGGGAATCATGGGGTAGGGCTTGAGGGTCAAGCCAGAGTAAGTATAGGTATCCAATGTATTGCTGTGTAGAGACGTCAGGCGGGGTTGTGCATAGACTTTGCCAAAAACCTTTACATTATCTTGCTGCCAAGGGATGTTTTTTAAGAGTGCTTCATAATAGTGATCGGCGACCTGTGATGATAAGAAATTTTGATAATACCGAAGCTGGGCATCAGGTAACTCAGGCTGCCAGCTGGGGGAGGATAGGTAAGGTGTTGACATCCCCAAAAATAAAAAATGTTTTTCAGCTAAGCCATTCCCCTAAAGCTGTTTTAACTTCAAAACGACCAATTGTCCCAAAAGACTAGTATAACTAGAATTTTAACCACTTTTAGAGCAACATAATACCTCATCCAGTGTTTTTTCATTGTAGTAGATTTTAAAACAATAAGATATAAATTTAAAAATTATATTATTTAATATCAAGGCCAAAACCTCCAAACCTGTGGGCAAAAAAATTAAACAATAAGCCTTGGATTATACCTAGTAAAAAACCGGTGATTGATAACAGTACCGGCATTGCGATCAATGCTCCAAATGCCAGTAAAGTACCCTGGCCTAGACCAGATGTTTCTGTTGAAGTCACCCGGCCCAAAGAAACCAAAAGGTCAACAAACAGTCCTCCAAAAGAGTATAGGATTCCACATAGTAAACCCAACAGACCTTCCATGATGGCTTGTAATTTTGCAAACGAAAACATATTGATTTTTTTTGTTTTTTTCATTTTCTTGATTTCACTACCTTTTAAAACACGTCCTTGCTTAATATAATAAGCAGGGGTGTTTATTAACTTTTAAATTCAGTGCCCAATGGTGTTTTGATTTAGGGGGGGTTATTGCTTTTTTTTCTTCAACAGATACTGTCTCATTTTGCTTGTCGTAAGTAAGACTTTTCCCATTTAACCAATTGTTAAATCCCGCTTCTCCAAGCTTATTTTTCATTGCACTTGAACTTACTGCCAATCCTTCAACCACAATTGATGTTATAAAGGGGAAGCTTTGGTATCTGACAACACCATCTACAAGTAAATCATAATCTGGCCCAGCTTTTTCTAATGCTATATACATTGCGTCTTTGATGTTCAAGCCTATACCCAAAAAGTAAGACTTTTCTGGTTTTACTCTTTTTACTTCTGATTTATCAATATCTAGCCCCACATTTTTTGAACTAATTATTGTGAAATCTACCAGTCTAATGGAACAGCTAGCAAGTAAGCCGAGCATTAACACAACGGCTAAAAAGTTTTTAATTTTCATCTCTAATTAAATTTAATTGATCCTACTCTTGAAGGTTTTTCGGTTTCACCCCGTTTGTAATGGTTTCTGGACTCCATTTCTGAATTACCCGAATAGTATTAGAGATAGATTTGCTGATCACGTGCAGAAAGAATCTCATTAAATAAAATGGGGCAATCGTATTCCTAAAAATAAAAAATCCCCTACTTTCAGTGAAAGAGGGGATTAGCAGATAAATTTACTTTTAACCTATTTTATCAAATCGACAGAGCGTTTTATGAAGGCAGTCAGGGCCTCCCCTTTGAGGAGGTTCTGAGAAAGACGTGCCAAATCCAAAGCCTGTTGGATCAAACGTTCCCTTTTTTTAGCTGTTTTAGTCTGTAGGATTTGTCCTACCAATTCGTGATTGGTGTTAACCAACAGGGTATACATTTCTGGGAAACTACCCATCATGCCACCACCAGATTGTTGCATTTCTTTCATTCGTCTCATGAACTCAGGCTGAGTGAGCACAAAAGGCTGTCCACCGCTGTCCATTGCCTCCAGTTGAACAGTGTATTGTTCTTTAGGGACTACGGATTCGATCAATGGTTTTAATTTTTCTTTTTCCTGATCAGAAAGTTTGGAAACAGTGGCTTCGTCTTTTTTGATGAGGTTTTCAACCGCATCGCCATCCACACGGGTAAATGCGATTTTGTCTTTGTCTCCCTCCAATTTTTGGATCAAGTGGGCGATAATCGGGGAATCGAGTAGAAGTACTTTAAAACCTTTGTCTTTAGCAGTTTCAATATATTGGTGTTGCTCTTCTTCGTTGGAAGCATAGAGGAAAATAAGTTTACCTTCTTTGTCTGTTTGATTGTCTTTGACAGCTGCTTCCAATTCAGCATAGGTAAAATACTCTCCTTCGGTGGTGGGGTAGAGCATAAATTGATCTGCTTTTTCGTAAAACTTATCTTCAGTGAGCATTCCGTATTCGATGACCCCTTTGATATCATTCCATTTTTCCTCATAGCCTTTACGGTCTTTTTTAAAGAGGGAACTCAGTTTATCGGCTACCTTTCGGGTGATGTAGTTGCTGATTTTTTTAACGGCTCCATCGGCTTGTAGATAACTTCGAGAAACGTTAAGTGGAATGTCTGGTGAATCAATTACTCCTCTCAGCATTGTCAAAAATTCAGGAACGATTCCCTCAACATTGTCTGTAACAAAAACTTGATTTTGATAGAGTTGGATTTTATCTTTTTGGAGGTTGAGGTCATTTTTTATTTTAGGAAAATAGAGAATCCCTGTAAGATTGAAGGGATAATCGACATTGAGATGGATGTTGAAAAGGGGCTCTTCGAATTGCATTGGATACATTTCTCGATAAAAAGATTTGTAGTCCTCTTCTTTGAGTTCAGCGGGGGCTTTGGTCCAAGCGGGGTGGGTGTTATTAATGATATTGTCAACCGTTTGGGTCTCAGGTTGGGCATCTTCTTTGGCGTCTTTGGGTAGGGGGAGAGTTTCTTCTTTGGTGCCAAACTTGATGGGGAAGGGCATAAATTTATTATACTTGTTGAGTAAATCTCTAATGCGAGCCTCTTCCAAAAACTCCTTAGAATCATTTGATATATGAAGTATGATTTCTGTACCTCGATCTTTTTTGTCTGCTTTTTCGAGACGATATTCTGGTGATCCATCACATGTCCAATGTGCAGCAGGAGCTTTTTGGTGAGATTTCGTAATAATTTCAACCTTTTCGGCCACCATAAAAGCGGAATAAAAACCGAGACCAAAGTGTCCTATTATTCCTGAGTCTTTGGCACCGTCCTTGTATTTTTCCAAAAACTCCTCTGCCCCAGAAAAAGCAACTTCGTTAATGTATTTGTTGACCTCTTCTTCAGTCATTCCAACTCCTTGGTCGATAATGTGGATTTTTTTGCTGTCTTTGTCTACTATGACTTCGATACGGGGGTCGCCAATTTCGCCTTTGACTTCTCCGATGCTGCTGAGGTGTTTGAGTTTATTAATTGCGTCGGTTGCGTTCGAAATCAATTCTCTTAGAAAAATTTCATGGTCGCTGTAAAGGAACTTTTTGATTAGGGGAAAGATGTTCTCTACTGCAACATTAATTTTACCATTTGCCATTTTTATGTTTTTTTTAATTTACCTAAATACTGTCAAAAAAAATACCAAAACGGAATAAATGACAGATTGACATAATATTTTTGTTTAAGTTTTATTAAAAATAGATAAACATTTTGTAATTTTGTTACAAATATTATTTGATGAGCCAAAAGGAAGAAAAAGAAAGAGAAGTCATTATAGCTGCATTTATGGAGCATACTTTGGAAAAGGATCACTTCCCCAAATCGATTTATAAGTTTTGCAAGGATAATAAAATGGAAGAAAAAACTTTTTATAAGTTTTTTGGTTCATTTCAGGGTGTCAGACAGATGATCTGGGAGACTTTTTATGATAATGTGATGTCATTACTCAGAAAAGATGAAAATTTTGATTCGGCTCAACCCAAAGAAAAACTGCTTTCCTTTTACTTTACTTTTTTTGAAGTACTGTTATTAAATCGAAGTTACGTACTGTTTGCTCTTTCGGGTGAAGAAAAGATGATGACCAAGGTGAGTCAATTGTCTTCCTTTAGAAAATTGTTTAAGGGTTTTGCGGCAGAATTGATTGAAGAGGGTAATGTGGACAAACCTTCTTATTTACAGCATCCCCCCAAAATATTTTCTGAAGCAGCATGGGTGCAGCTGGGCTTTTTGTTGAAATTCTGGATGGAAGACTCCTCTGCTGATTTCGAAAAAACAGATCAAGCCATCGAGAAATCTGTACAAACAGCTTTTGATGTATTTGACAATACGCCGTTGTCTGCATTGGTTGATTTTGGTAAGTTTTTGTGGAAAGAAAAATTTGCTACCCTTTGAAATCATTAGATTATATACCTACAAATAAAATTGCGCGAGCCAGTAATCTGGTCTCAACAGGTTTCAAGTTGGGAGGAAATTACCTCAAATATTACGGTGAAAAAGCACTCAACGTGGATGGAAGTCGAAAACGGCTGGATGAAGAAAATGCTAAAGATATTTACAACTCTCTCAAAACATTGAAAGGAAGCGCTCTAAAAGTAGCTCAGATGCTGAGTATGGAAAAGAATCTTTTGCCTAGAGCTTATGTAGATCAGTTTAGTTTGTCGCAGTTTTCTGTGCCACCACTATCGTGGCCTCTGGTTAAAAATATGATAAGAAAATATTTGGGGGCGAACCCCGAATCGGTTTTTGATACGTTTGCTGCCCA
>JABGSU010000139.1 GCA_018647605.1 Flavobacteriaceae bacterium
AATTTCGGAATATAAATTACAGCTATGAATTTTTCTAAGTCAATTAAGGTCTCTGGAGGACTCTTGTCTTTTGATCAACCACGTGTAATGGGGGTAATGAATGTCACCAAAGATTCGTTTTATGCAAAAAGTCGCGTGGTGAATGAGGGTGATATTTTGAATCGTGCTGGTGAAATGTTGAAAGAAGGAGCTGATATCTTAGATGTTGGAGGCTACAGCTCAAGGCCGGGAGCTATGAAGGTACCCATCAAAGATGAAATAGGTGTCACATCCCACGCGATTGAGTTGATTAAGTCGCATTTCCCTCATGCATTAATCTCTATTGATACCTTTAGAAGTGAGGTTGCAGAGGCCGCTATGAGGGCTGGAGCTAAGATTGTAAATGATATTTCAGGGGGAACGTTAGACCCTAAAATGGTTGATTTCATCACGGCTAATCAGGTGCCTTACATTGCCATGCATATGCGAGGGAACCCAAAAAACATGCAGAAAATGACCAAATACACGCATATCATATCAGAAATCTTATTTTATTTTTCCAAATTAATTGAGCGTTTAAAAGATAAAGGACATACTGATTTAATTATAGATCCTGGCTTTGGCTTCGCGAAAACTACGGAGCAAAATTTTGAAATTCTTAGTAACCTAGAACTCTTTAAAAATTTAGAAAGTATTATATTAGTGGGACTATCTAGAAAATCGATGATATATAAAACACTCAAGACAGATGCTTCAGAAGCGTTGAACGGAACAACGGTTTTAAATACCTTAGCTTTGACAAAAGGGGCAGACATTTTGAGAGTTCATGATGTCCGCCCGGCAGTAGAAGCCATAAAATTGACTATAAAAACATTAACCTAACTGGATTTATGACCATTGGATTTTTAGAAATTTCATTTGTAGACCTATTGGATATTCTTTTGGTGTCTTTTATGATGTTTCAGGTTTATAAGTTGATGAAGGGGAGTATTGCCGTTAAGGTTTTTGTTGGATTTTTGTTTTTATATTTAATTTATCTCTTGGTCAAAGCCATGAATATGGACCTCATATCAACTATTTTAGGTCAATTTATGGGTGTGGGAGTACTTGCTGCTGTCATTTTATTTCAACAAGAGATACGAAAGTTTTTACTTTTATTGGGGAAGACGACGGTCATCAATGACATTAATCTTTTTCGTCAAGTATTTTCTTCTTGGACGCAAAAGGAAATAGGGAAAACAGACATGATACCTGTGATTGAGGCCATCAAACTACTGGCGGCGTCAAATACTGGTGCTTTGATGGTCATCTCAAGAAATTCTGCCTTGAGATTTTATGCCGACAGTGGGGATCTTATGAATTCTTTGATTTCTAAAAGGTTGATCATGGCAATTTTCAATAAACTAAGTCCCATGCATGATGGAGCAGTCATCATTTACTCTGATAAAATCATTGCTGCAAGATGTATTTTGCCCGTGTCAGAGCGGGATGATGTCCCAGCAAATTTCGGTCTGCGTCATCGCGCTGCCGTTGGAATGTCGGAAGCTACAGAGAGTTTGATATTGATTGTTTCAGAAGAGACGGGCCAAATATCTACAGCACAAAATGGAATACTTTTTGAAAACTTATCGATCAAAGCTTTGCGTCAGTCAGTCAAAGAATATTTTTTGGATACAGATTCAACTTTGAAGGCTGAAAATGTGGTAGTGGAGGAGGAAGCTTAGGTCTTCAGATAACTTTAAGATTTTCACCAATTTTGATAAATGCATCAATGGCGATATCTAGGTTTTCTTGCGTGTGCACCGCAGACAGTTGTACCCTGATGCGTGCCTGATTTTTTGGGACTACAGGAAAATAAAACCCTATGACATAAATGCCTACTTCTAGTAATTCAGAAGCCATTGTTTGAGAGAGTTGAGCGTCGTATAGCATAATGGGCACGATAGGGTGTGTACCCGGTTTTATATCAAACCCCGCAGCGGTCATTTTTGATCTAAAATACGCCGTATTTTTGGCCAGTTGATCCCTTAGTGTGGTAGATTCGGAAAGTAATGAAATGACGGCAAGGGAGGCGCCAACAATAGAGGGAGCTAAGGTATTGGAGAAAAGGTAAGGTCTAGATCGCTGCCTTAATAACTCAATGATTTCTTTTTTACCCGAAGTAAATCCACCGGAAGCTCCACCTAATGCTTTACCTAAGGTGCCTGTGATGATATCAACTTTGTCCATAACGGCACAATGTTCATGAACGCCTCTACCTGTTTTGCCTATAAAGCCTGTAGCATGGCAGTCATCCGTCATCACCAATGCATTGTATTTTTCAGCAAGCCTACATATTTCATCAAGTTGGGCGATCGTTCCATCCATAGAAAATACACCATCAGTTACAATCATCTTGATTTTTGAAGGAGCGGCTTGTATTAACTTAGATTCAAGATCATTCATGTTGTTATGGCGGTATCGATATCTTTCTGCCTTACAAAGTCGGATGCCGTCGATTAGGGATGCATGATTCAATTCATCTGAAATGATGGCATCTTCAGGGCCCAATAAGGGTTCGAAAAGTCCCCCATTGGCATCAAAAGCAGCAGCATAAAGAATGGTATC
>JABGSU010000010.1 GCA_018647605.1 Flavobacteriaceae bacterium
AAAAGCATTTCCATTAGTTAAAGCTACTGCTCCATTATATCTAGATATATTGTCAGGAGAACTTCCTAACAAAGTAACGTCACCCGCAAAAAGACCAATATACTGATCTTGGTTGGTCGGGTTTCTAAATCCTGTTTGGAAAGAAATTCTGAAATTTTGGTTTTCATTCACATTAATTAAAGCAGCCAATCTGGGTGTAAAATTAGCATCAAAAAACTCATGTTTATCCATTCTTATTGATCCAGTAAGACTCACTTTATCGTTTAGTATGTTCGTTACTCCTTGAACATAAGCACCCATTTCAGTATATTCTATAGGGCCATCTTGATCTGAATAAATTGTTCCTTTAGAATTTAATTCAGTATTTCTAATTGATCCTCCAACTAAGAAATTGACATCTCCAGTCAAATCAGATAAATCATAATTCAACTCATAGTTATAGGTTTTGGTATCATCGAAAATACCAGCTCCAGGATCCGCTTGAACAACGGGCAAATTCTTTGAGGTAAAGGAATTAAGAGCTGTTTCAAATGCAGCAGTTCCAGGTTTAAGCATTCCTTGGTTTGCAGCTTGACGAGCAGTATTATGAGCAAACATAGTATCACCTCCTGGCAAACCAACCAAACCATTAATTGATGTTCCACCCGTCATGATGTGTGGTGCCACTACAGTAGAAACAAACGCTCCAACACCAGCCAAGTCAGGTGTTAAGCCAGATGCGGCGGCCAAAGCACCCATGTAGGTTAGGTTATAATTTACAAACCACCCTTGGTAACCACTAAAAGAACCTAGATTTAATGCACTAAGATCAGCAATATTTGAAGAGGATGAATTTGCTAATAAACCTCCAGCTGCTGATAATTGATAACTATCACCGTCTTGCTCTCTTGTGTGATAAGCTCTAAAGTTTAGTCTTCCACTGTCGATTTGCAATTTGTGTTGTTCGATTTGAATATTTCTCATTGAGTAGCGACCGAAACCTTGCAAGGGGGAGTCTCCTTTACCAATTAGAGAAGTTAGACTAACTTCAGTCTTTTCATTGGGTCTAAAATGAACAGCAAACATTCCTTTGGAATTTTCGGCATTGTTAGAAATCAAATCACGATCCTGATATCCTGTACTCATCACACCATCAAAGTAATTGGGTGCAGCGGCGGCTAGAGGAGATGTACGTGGATCTAATAGGCCGACTAAGCCCCAAGTATTAGCGCTTGGAAAAAATCGTTCTCCGTAAATATTAAGTCCATTATAGTCAGGAGCAGACTTTGAGTATGAGGGGTCTACTTCTCCTCCAGGAATCGCCTGATGAGAATAATCGGCAGGCATCCATTCTGTTCCTTTTTTGTGATTCAAAGAGGCTTTAATCGCCCATTTATCACCTAGTTTTGTTGCAAGTCTAACTCCCACATCAGTGAAAGGATTATTACCTGCTACTTCTTGATCGGTTACCCCAGTCCTATAATATGCACTAATTCCTTCGTGTTCAAAGGGGTTTTTACTGTTCAAAAACATGATTCCTTTGTAAGCATCAGCTCCATATAATGCAGAAGCAGGACCTGGAATTACCTCAACGCTTTGAACGTCTAGTTCATTTAGACCAATCAAATTCCCCATTGCAAAACCAAATAATGGAGACATATTGTTCATCATGTCGACTAAGGTTACAAAACCTTCATTGTAAACCGTAGCAAAACCTCGGGTCACAACTTGATTTAAAAACAATCCTCCTTGTTGAAGTTGAATCCCTTTGATGTTTTCTAAGCCATTAAAGAAGTCGGCTGAAGGAGTCTGCTGAATTTGCTTTGAACTAAATTTTTCAACGGTAATCGGCGATTCAAAAATTCGTTGTGCAAACCTAGATGCAGCTACAACGATTTCGTCTAGTGAGTCACTACCGGGAGCAAGTGAAATGTTCGTCGCAGCGTCAGCCGAAATCACTTCAATTGATTTGGTTGCAAATCCCAAATAACTTACTTCTAAGGTAATGGGAAGTTCTTCTTCGGTAGTTATGGTGAAGTTTCCATCAAAGTCAGCGGAAACTCCTGTGTAAGTCCCTTTGACAACAATATTTACTCCGGGAAGCGGCTGATTATTTTCTTCGTCGACAACAGAACCATTGATCGTTGTCTGGGCGTGAATAATGTTTAACAAGAGCATAGCACCCATTAAAATTACTCTTTTAAATAGCGTTTTAGTTTTCATTAAATTATTGTTTTAGTTTTAATATAGTAAGTATATCTTTAAAGTATTGGAAAGCCCGAGTTGATTTTGTATTCAAATATACTAATTTTCGAATAAAACAGATTTAGGGTCCTCATGCCAGCCCTTATATTTTACAGCATACATTTTCTCTATATTTCCCCTTTTAATCTTTAAGGTAGGACCCAAAATCTTGTTTTGCTCCGTCCATTGCTCCTTGACTAAAACCAGCGTAGAGATTTTTTTATAATTTTCCAAGTCTGCATTAATTGCTGCTAATTTTTCTTCCAAAAAGCCAATGAGTTCGTCTTTTGAGACTGCTTTGCCTATTTCCGATAATTGTCCCAAGGCAATGGGCTGGGGTAATCCTAAACCTGTGATACACAACTCTTCTAATTCTTTGATGGTTCCAAAATAATTCTCTAAAGTTAAGGGTTCGATGAATTTTCCTTTCGAGGATTTAAAACTATCTGCTACCCTTCCAGTTATGTACAAATAATTGTCTTCATCCAAATAGCCTTTATCTCCTGTATGGAGCCATCCATTTACAAGAGTAGCTTTTGTCATTTTTTCATTTTTGTAATATCCATCCATGACATAAGGGCCTCGCATAAGAACCTCCTCGGTTTTTGGATCTATTTCTACTTCAACTCCACACTGGGGTTTTCCTACAGAATGTAATTTTTCGAAATCTCGCCCATCTACTTGGGTACAAATGGCACAATTTTCAGTCATACCATATCCGTTGGTAATGTATATACCAATTTTTCTAAACCATTTAATCTGAGTAACTGGTATAGGTGCAGATCCAGAAACAGTAGACCTGGCACGAGTCAACCCGAGGTTCTTTTTTAGCTTCTTTTTGATCAAACTGGAAACCAGGGGGATTTTGAGCAGGAGATCTAATTTTTTTTGGGGCACTTTTGCCAAAATACCCAATTGGAATTTGGTCCATATTCTAGGAGCTGCAAAAAATACATGTGGCTGGATGTCTTTTAAGTTTTGGGTAAAACTATCTATGGATTCGACAAAAGAAAGCGATCCACCAAATCGCATACATACGTGTTCTACCACCACTCGCTCAACAATATGATTGAGTGGAAGATAGGAGATAAAATCATTGTTGCCAGAAAAATCCACTTTTAGTGGATTAACTTCTTGGGTAACAATTTTTGTTGAATCCAGTGTCAAATAAGACAATTCTACTCCTTTGGGATTACCCGTAGTGCCCGAGGTAAAAATAATGGTCCACAGATCTGTAAGTTTTGGGACATTTGGCTCTTTTAAAGGTTGATGACGATTGATAAAACCGAACCATTCTTCTCCTCTATCTACAGCAGAACACCCCTGATAGTGTGGAAAACTAATCACAGGAAGTTCTTTGGGAATATGGTTTTTAATATCACTCCATGTCTCGATTTTCCCAACAAACAAGAGGTCCACATCTCCAAAGTCCAATAAAAACTCCAATTCCTCTCCTTTTAGAGAAGGGAAAAAAGGTACAGACACATACCCTGCCATCATAATGGCCATATCGGTAATGATCCATTCTCTGCAGTTTTTTGAAATTAAACCAATGTGTGCATTGTCTTTTAGGCCAAGAGACTTGAGCCCAGTAGCTAATTTTCTCGCCATTTGTCCAGCCTGAGCCCAAGTATATTCCTCCCATTGATCACCAAAAGGTTGTCTTAAAAAAGGACGATCGTGGAACTTCTTTTCCCACTCATAAAATTTAAAATCAAAGCATTCACTCTTGCTCATTTTGTAAAGTTTTTAATTTGGTCTCAG
>JABGSU010000140.1 GCA_018647605.1 Flavobacteriaceae bacterium
AGGATTTTCTTTTTTCAGAGCATGTTGACAATCACTTTGAATGGGAAAATGAATTCAACGGACAGCCTTTCTCCATTCTTTTTCAAGATTTTAAAGAAGATGTTACCGAGCAACTGGTATTGGACGATGAGGGCGATCGCTATCTCAAGATCGTTGAATCTTCATCGGGCAGTCGTCACGATCACGCTCTTAAGGAAGGAGAGGTGGCCAATATTCACAATATACTATTCACCTTAAACAATCCTATTGCGGGTGCAGTTAATATTCGTTCTGAAGGAGGTTTACATTTCATTACGACCCCCTTTGATGGAACTTATCTCAGAATGGCCGATCAGCAGTCTGGAAGAGTGCAAAAAGACACCGAAGCTGAATTACAGTTGCGTTCACTCTACAACTTAAAAGGGTTTCAGTTTGTTATTCCCGAACCGCCATTAAGAGGCAAGTTTGACTGGGTAAAGTCGGAAGAGGGAACCTCTGGGGTTCAAGACGCACTTCAATTAAAAGTAGCAAGTAATGGAGACCAGGAGTCCATTACTGTTTTGGGAGGAAAAGGCATGGCCAACAACATGAAAAAAATCAGTTTGGGCGGGTTGGACTTTTACCTCAAGTACGGCTCTAAAAAACTAAATTTACCATTCGCCATTCGATTGAATGATTTTATTGCTGAAAAGTATCCGGGTACAGAAAAAAGTTATTCCTCTTTTATGAGTAGGATAACCGTTGAAGAAGAGCATTCCTTCGACTATGATATTTATATGAATCATGTACTGGATCACAAAGGATATCGTTTTTTTCAGGCCTCATTTGACCCCGATGAAAAGGGAACGGTCTTGTCTGTCAACCACGATTTTTGGGGTACTTGGGTTACCTATGTAGGGTATATTTTACTTTATTTGAGTATGATGGGAATCTTCTTTATAGGAAAAACAAGATTTAAAGACCTTTCCAAAGCATTGGAAAAAATAAAACAAAAAAAGAAGACCCTTGTTTCAATGATGCTATTATTGGGGAATATGGGTATCAACGCCCAATCACATGATCACACTCCCAAAAGTAATTTTGATTTTGATTCGGTTGTTAAGGCCAATACTATCGCAAAAGAACACGCGCTAAAATTTGGGAGTTTGGTCATTCAAGATCTTGGTGGAAGAATGAAACCCGCCAATACTTTTTCTTCAGAGTTATTGAGAAAAGTCAGCAAAAAAGATCATTATGGAGGACTCAATGCTGACCAAGTCTTAATGTCGATTGTGGAAAGCCCTGCCTTGTGGTATAATGTCCCCATCATCTATCTCAAAAGAGGTAATGACAGTCTTCGTAAAATAGTAGGGGCAGACCTCCAACAGAAATACACCTCTTTGGTCTCTTTTTTCGACAGTCAAGGAAATTACAAGATTTCTTCACAATTGGAAGGAGCTTACCGAGCTGCCGTACCCAATCAATTTCAAAAAGACTTTATAGAAGTGGACAAAAGAGTTAATTTATTATACTCTGCCTTGGAAGGGAAAATATTGAGAATTTTCCCTGTTCCCAATGACCCTTCTAATAAATGGGTATCCTATCCCGAATTGAATGAAGCTTCTTTTAAAGGCAAGGACTCTCTTTATGTTCAAAACATACTCCCTCTATACTTTAATGCCTTGAGGTTAGCCAGACAAGATGGAGACTATATTCAGGCTGAGAATCTGTTACAAAGTATGGAAGGTTTTCAAAAGAAGTTTGGGGCCACTGTCATGCCTACCACAGATAAAATTGCTGCCGAAATTCTTTATAATAGATACGATATTTTCAAAAAACTTTTTAGTTGGTATCTCTATGCTGGCTTATTGCTTTTCATTCTTTTGATCGTTAAGATTTTCAGAGAGGCTAAATTTTTAAACTACAGTATTACTATCTTAAAAGGAAGTGTACTTTTATTGTTTCTATTGCATACAGCGGGTCTGGTTGCCCGATGGTTTATTTCTGGGCATGCGCCTTGGAGCGATGCCTACGAATCCATGATTTATGTGGCTTGGGCTACCATGTTCTTTGGCTTAGTATTTGGAAGAAAATCTGAACTAACACTTGCGGCTACTGCTTTTGTGTCTGCTATGATTTTGATGATCGCTCATTGGAATTGGATGGATCCTTCTATAGCCAACCTACAGCCGGTATTGGATAGCTATTGGTTGATGATTCACGTAGCGGTCATTGTCGGGAGCTATGGCCCCTTTGCACTTAGCATGATCATCGGTGTCGTATCTCTCCTACTGATCTCTATTGCGGGTAAAAAGAATCGTGAAAAAATTGGATTGAATATTAAGGAATTGACCATCATCAATGAGCTTTCTTTGACTGTTGGGTTGATCATGCTTACCATAGGAAATTTCTTAGGGGGTATGTGGGCCAATGAAAGTTGGGGACGCTATTGGGGATGGGATCCAAAAGAAACTTGGGCATTAGTGTCCATTATGGTATATGCGTTTGTATTACACATGAGATTGATACCTGGTTTAAGGAGCAGATATACTTTTAATCTTTGGTCAATTTTAGCTTATGGAGCTATAATGATGACCTACTTTGGAGTAAATTTCTATTTATCTGGATTGCATTCCTATGCAAGTGGCGATCAAGTAATTACACCTAATTCAGTATTTTATTCTGTAAGCTTCATTGGTATATTGGGAGTATTTGCATGGTTTAAACATAGAAAGTTTTACAAAAAATAAAAGAATAGTGTACTTTAGTACTCACAAAAAAAGAATATATG
>JABGSU010000141.1 GCA_018647605.1 Flavobacteriaceae bacterium
GCTATTTCAAATAATTTGAGTGAAAATGGAAACCTTGGTAATTTTTCTGTGGTATTGGATATTGAACCCAATTTCGACGTGTTTATTGACATTACCTCAAATGACAGTGGTGAGGTTGCCGTGGATTCTGCCTTCCAGCAGCTCCAATTTACCCCCTCCAATTGGAATATTCCTCAGACGGTATTGGTAAGTGGGGTAGATGATTTGATAATTGATGGTGATCAGCTTACCCAAATTACTGCTGCTGTGGCTTCGAATTCAGCTCCCAGTTTTTTATCCGAAGCTCCACAGATTGTCAATGTGATCAATCAGGACAATGATGTCGCCAATATCATTTTATCGTCTATTGATCAGCTAACAGGAGAAGATGGAGAAACAGGAAGTTTTTCTGTAAGCCTCAGTGTCCCCCCCACCCATCCTGTCCAAATCAACTGGGCCAGTAGCAATACCAATGAGGGAACCGTAACGCCTACCATTAGTTTTTCCTCCACTAATTGGAATCAACCCCAGCTTATCACTGTCAGTGGAGTGGACGATTTGATCCCAATGAATGACGGTGCAATCAATTACGACATCTACATCAATGGTATTTCCAGTATGGATCCAAATTTTGGAAACATCATACCCGCCAGTATTCCGCCGATAGCAATGATCAATCAAGACAATGATCTTGCAGGTGTAAACCTCTATTTGATTGACGACGATAACCAGACGGACGAAGACGGTGATAATCTGAAGATTGCTTTTGCACTCAACACAAAACCATTGAATGATGCAGATATTATTGTTCCACTGAGTCTCCAGAATAATGCAGATGAAATGGTCTTGTTAGTGACAGAAATTACGATCGAAAATGAGAACTGGGATTCTCCGTCTTCCAATCTAATTTCATTGACGGGATTGGATGATTTCTTATTGGACGGCAGTCAAAATGTAAGTTTAGTTACCGGAAGTCCCCGAACAGTTTCGGATACGGTCTATGATCAACTGAATGCTGCTTCGGTAGCCGATTTGGTTTTGGTCAATTTGGACAATGATTTTGCAGGGATTGTTTTGGGGGGAAGCATAACCCCTCTTGTTCCAGCTGAATTGGGAACAGTTACCTCCTCATACAGTCTTGACGCTCCTCTGGATGAGGCAGGGGGCTTAGCCACTGTTTTTCTACAACTCAATACCCCGCCTACTTCCGATGTAATCATCAATATTTTGATCGTTGATCCTACTGAAGTAGGAACCAATAAAAGCTTTTTGACTTTTACACCTCAAAATTGGAATCAACCACAAACCGTCACCCTCTATGGCATAGACGACTATCTGTATGATGGTGATATTTCAACCCAACTGATTTTTTCAATCGATCCTGCAACAGCAGATACCGATTACAATAGCACCAACTTTATCAGCATCAATCTGATCAATGAAGATGATGATATAGATATTGATGGAGATGGCCTTCATGAAAGATTTGATAATTGTCCTAACGAATTCAATCCAGAACAAGAGGATTTGGATGGTGATGGAATAGGCAACCTCTGTGATCCAGATATTGATGGTGACGGAGTAACCAATGAACAAGAAGTTACGGATCAAACCGAACCATTCGATAATTGTGATTTTTTAAGTCCCAGTATCAGTTTACCCATTACATCAGCTTTTGACTGTGATAGAGATGGAATAACGGATGATGTGGACTTGGACGACGATAATGATGGAATTTTGGATACCGAAGAGACACAGGCAGATTTTGATCAAAACGGTAGGGGTAACAGTTTAGACCTAGACAGTGACGGCGATGGTTGTTTTGATGTGATTGAAGCAGGGTTTGATGACCCCGACCAAGATGGAATCCTTGGCACCAGTCCTGTAGAGGTCGATCCCCAGGGAAGAGTGATCCATACCAGTGGCTATTCCACTCCTGTAGATCAGAACAATTCGGGCGAAAAAGATTATTTAGAATTACCCGAAAGTCCATTGATTAACCAACAACCGCAAACTCAAGCCATTGTCTTTCCCAATCAAGACATCAGTCTGAGTGTTGAGGTAACTCCCTCTGAAGGGGTGAGTATTCAATGGCAAATTTTACAACCCCCCAGCACCATTTGGCAGGATATAGAGCCATCCGACTCTTTTGAAGGAGTCAACACCGACAATTTGATTCTGGTCAATCCACAAGAATCGTGGATCCCTTGGAAATTCAGAGCGGCAATTAGTTCCGATGCCTACTCATGTGAACCCTTAGTTTTTTCTCAACAAGTAGACCTTCAATTTCAACCCCTCTCTATTCCCAATGCTTTTTCTCCTGATAATGATGGACGCAATGAAACATGGATTATTGAGGGATTGGGTCAATTCCCCGAACACCAATTGACCATCTATTCTCGGTGGGAGTCTGTTATTTTAAAAGAGGCTCCCTATCAAAACGACTGGCAAGGAGAACTCAGGGCATCCTATTCTGATTCAAATATACCAAATGTACCAGAGGGAACCTATTTTTACATTTTAGAATTGGGAAATGGACAACCTGCTTTAAAAGGTTTTATATATTTGAAAAGGTAATTTTAAATTTTTAATGAAACATTCACTATTCACTGTTAAATACAAATCGGAATAATCATTTTGGATTTTCCATGAGACCATTGAAAAATTATTTTTGGCTAGTGCTGTCCATTGTTTGGTCAGGGGTGATTGTTTATTTTAGTTTTATGAGCCCTGAAAGTGCAGATGGTATCGTCATGTTTGAACATCAAGACAAGCTTGGGCATTTTATTTTTTATGCTGTTTTGAGTTTCTCGCTAATCAAAACTTTTTCTCAAGAAATTTTTACTTTAAGTCCCATAAAATTAGGAGCTGCAACAGCTTTTGCCTTTGGAGGCCTGATAGAGCTGTGCCAACATTTTTTCACACTCGATCGCTTCGGAAGTATGACGGATGCCTTTGCCAATGGCTTGGGGGCACTCCTGATGGCCCTCTTAATCAATAAACTTCCTAAACCTTTTCGACCCTCTCCTAAATCCTAAAAATGCAGCTAAAATTCCATAAAGTATTACTCAAAAAAAGATTTCCATTGGCTATCAGTAGAGGAGTAAGAGGAGACTCTTACAACTTATTTTTGTCCTACGAAAAAGAGGGTTTTACGGGTTGGGGTGAAGCCGCTCCGGGTAAAAATGAAAAAGCTACCACCGTTGAAGAAATGCAAGAGCAGCTCAATGCTTTTCTCGAAGAAGGAATAGAATCCAGCACTACAGAACAACTCAACCAAAGAGCAAAAGAAATGGGAGTTGCTCCATGTGCCTATGCCGCTTTTGACATCGCCCTGTGGGATTGGAAGGCCAAAAAAGACCAGTTGCCCTTACATGAACTACTCCAATTGCCCCGACCTTCTATACCCACTTCTCTTACCCTTGGGATCATCCCGCCAGAACAGGTCAAAGAAAGAATACGTCTTTTATTGGAAAACAATTCCGCAAAGGCATTAAAAATAAAACTGGGCTCTCCCGAAGGTGTAGAAGCTGATCAACAAATGTTTGCCCAAGTATTAGAAAGCACTCAAAAATATCAGCTTAAAATCAGAGTCGATGCCAATGGAGGTTGGTCCACCCAAGACGCCATCTATATGATGCAATGGTTGGCTGACAGAGGGGTTGACTATATAGAACAACCCTTAGAAGAAGGGCAGGAGTCTGAACTCCAATACCTCTATCCCAACCGTCCATTACCGATCTACATTGATGAATCTTGTCGCTATGCAGAAGATGTTGGCAAATGGGCAAATCACATTGATGGGGTCAATATGAAACTGATGAAATGCGGAGGGATCACTGAGGCCCTTCAGATCATCAAAAATGCTAAAAAACAAGGACTCAAAACCATGATCGGTTGCATGAGTGAGTCCTCTGTTTCCATTGCCGCCGCCGCTGCACTCTCAGGAGGGATTGACCACATAGATTTAGACTCTCATTATAACCTAGCTCCCGATCCTGCCTCTGGAGCCCAATTGATTGATGGTATTACCCTCCCAGATTTTGTCCCAGGACATGGAGGCCTCCTAAAACCAGAATATCATGCTTAAACCCGATCAAAAAGTGATCCTCTACATGGAAGGTTTCCTGCACAGCGATTATGGTAAAATGGGGCTGGGAATTGCTCGTTATCTTGAAAATCCCATCCTAGGGATCATTGACTCCCAGCATGCGGGAAGTAATATCAACCAAGAGCATATTATTGACAGGGACATACCGATCTACGAAAAACTGGATCAAGTCTTGGCACAAGGGGCCGAAGTGCTTTTGCTGGGGATTGCTCCTTCAGGAGGAAAAATCCCAGATACTTGGTTACCGCTAATAGAACAGGCCTTGCACTCTGGACTCAGTATTGTCAATGGGCTACACGATACCCTTGCCCATCGTTATACCCACCTTATTCAAAACTCAAAACAATGGATTTGGGATGTGAGAATACCACAATTCACTCCTAAGATTGCTTCCGCTAGAGCGGCACAATTAACCAACAAACGGCTGTTGATGGTTGGTACCGATATGGCCTGTGGAAAGATGACCGCTGGTCTGGAAATTTACCATTGGGCCCAACAAAAGCAAATCGATGTAGGTTTTGTGGCCACGGGTCAAATCGGGATTACGTTAATGGGGAGTGGTATTCCCCTCGATGCCCTAAAGGTAGATCATGCCTGTGGAGCAGTAGAAGCCATGGTGATGAACCAGCGAGATCACACATTGGTTGTCATAGAAGGGCAAGGATCGTTATTACATCCTGGCAGTACTGCGACCTTGCCCTTGATGCGGGGGAGTTGTCCTACCCACATGATTCTTTGTCATCGCGCGGAGAAGACCCATCTGAGAAATCCAGAGGCTATAGAAATTCCTCCCCTTAGGGATTTTATTGCCTTGAATGAGTCCTTGGCTTCGGTGGTCGGAACCTACGGGAATCCAAAGGTGGTCGGTATCGCCCTTAATACCTTAAAATTATCAGAAAAAGAAGCTCGAGAGTACATTACCCATTTGGAAAGTGAATTGAAAATTCCCGTTACCGATGTCATCCGTTATGGGGTTGATAAAATAGTAGAGGATTGGCTCTAAACTATTTACAATGATAATCTGCTGCTCGGGTAGCGATTTGATTATTAGGCTTTACATTTACCCTATAACCTAATGAATTGGCCCAACCTTTGGTAGCAGAGATCAACTTATTTGATTTAAAACTTTCATCACTATTGTAGTCCATATCAATTTCTACCCGAACACTTACTTGGTGGGTTAACCATTCTGCAACATCGATACTCATTTCCGCTTCCTTCCACAAACGAGTCCACATATCGGTAATCAAAACTTCCACTTTTTTACTCAAAATATAGTGTACTCCCCGGCTACCAAAACGATAGGCAATCACGGTTGCATATTTGGAAGATTTTCCTACATTTTGGGAGTCGGAACCAATGTGGATTTGTACGTTGGGATGTGTTTTGAGTATATTCAGCGTGTGCTGAATCGGATCTATCCGTTGGCCGTGAATGTCTCTGAATATCCTCATAAATAAAACCCTAAGATAGGGAAGCCATCTAAAAAAATGGTTTTATTTTTGAGTTAAGAATATGTCACACGAAACTATTTTTAACTTTTTCAATTCAGGCATCCTATTGTTTTGGATATTCCTGTTGGTCTTCCCTAAAAAAGCCTTTACCCAGAAAATCATAGCCTATCCTTGGGTTCCTCTTGGCGTTGCCTTAGGATATGTTTATTTCATCAGTACCGCAACAGGTATTTTTTCTGGCGATTTTTACTCCCTCAATGGTTTGACAGAAATGTTTCAAAATGCCACCTCCCGTGGTGTAGCCGCCGGCTGGTTACACTATTTGGCTTTCGATTTTTGGGTGGGTTGTTGGATACTCAAAAACAGTCAGGAAAAAGGAATAAAACATTCTTGGATGTTCTTGCCCTTGCTCTGTACTTTTATGTTGGGACCAGTAGGAATTATCCTTTATACCTTGGTCCTTTTAATACAGAAAAAACCATTTAATAAAACGATATGACCACTAATTTTTTTCTATTTTCACTTGCGTTAGGAGTGGCAACGGGAGCCTTGGGAAGCTATATTGCTGAAAAAAAAGGAAGAACCCATCGTTTTGGATTTGTGATCGGTTTTTTATTTGGTCTTATTGGAGTTTTGGGCCTATTGCTTATGGTCAAAAAACCTCAAAAGGAAGATTCTACTGATGTTTCAAAATAAACAATTCCAAATCACGGTGCCAAGCTTTGCGCTCCCTCCCAAGGTCAAAGGGTAGCCTACAAAAAGCCACAAGCCATCCTTTAAACTCAGTGAATCTCCATTTCCCAAACCCTCTAAAAAGGCATACCATGTTTTTAGACCCCATTGAGCGGCCAAAAAATTAGCGAAAATTGCGATGACCAAAATCACCCCTCCAATACCATAAAACTTAATCCACTCCATAAATTCTGTTAATTTGCATTAAATTCTCTAGTCATGAATTTTAGAAAACTTATTAAACTACTGCTTATATTGTTGTCTTTGGGGTCTTTTTATGTGGTTTACTTGATGTATTCCAATTTGTCTTTTATCGATACGCCCTACTTATATGGCGGAATTCTACTCCTGTTGACAGGAATTTTACTACCCTCCAGAAAATAGCTTTATTCCTTAATCAGGATATAAGTGGCCTTAACCCCTGTTGCCAAGTTCCACTGGTTGGCGGCAGTCATTTCCCCGTTTTCGTCATAGACCCTTACCTCGGCCGTGTTGGGCCCAGAGCTTCCTTGATTCAAGGCAACAAAATCAATTTTGTTAAATCCAGGAATCAGTTCTACGGTCAATCCAACAAAACGTTCCACTAATAATACATTGGGTTGAATTACCTGATCGTTGTGTAGAATTCTTACACGATCTCCGTCTGGATATTCGTGATCCCTAAAAATAATCCGAGCCTTATTTCCCCCAATTCTATAATCCCCCATATATTGATTTGTTCTGAATTTGTTGGGATCTTTTCCAGCTTCTGCTCCTTTTCCTTTCAGTTTTGATAAGTAAATATCACCTGGGTTCAGAAACTTTTCCTGCTCCTCCATATTGATCGTCGGTCCTCTGTCGTTCAATGAGGGGTCAGTCATGTCCAATGGTTTTTTTAGAAAATCACCCCTCAGATAATGGCTTTCCTCGACGGGAGGAGTGAAAAGGGGACTGGAATTATTATTTTTATCGGAAGGAAAACTAAAAGAAGGGTTATTGTTTTCTATTTGTCCAAAAGTCAACTGTAGGCCCAATGCCATCAAATATATAAACAAAAAAGAATTCGATCTCAGACTCCAATCAACGGATATGAAGCAAAACAGATGACAATGACTTTTAGGACACATCGTTGATCAAGTTTTATTTACAAACCTATTTAAAAATAAAGAACGGAAGGATTGTTTAACAATATTTTATCAGGTTAATATATTAATGGTTATTTTGGCTTTTAAAATAAAAAACAATGGAATTATTAGGAATAGATTGGGCAATCATCATCAGTTTTTTTTCCATTTCTCTTTTTATAGGGATTTGGGTTTCCAAAAAAGCAGGGTCATCCAGTAACGAATTTTTTCTCTCGGGACGTAATATGCCTTGGTGGTTATTGGGGGTTTCGATGGTAGCGACCACCTTTTCGACCGATACACCCAATTTGGTAACCGACATTGTTCGAAACAATGGGGTCTCGGGAAACTGGGTTTGGTGGGCCTTTCTAATAACGGGATTACTTACGGTCTTTGTATATGCCAAACTGTGGCGAAAGTCTAATGTCAAAACAGATATAGAATTTTACGAATTTAGGTATGGTGGAAAACCCGCAGGTTTTCTCAGAAAATTCCGAGCCCTCTATTTGGGAGTACTTTTCAATGTAATTACTATGTCCTCAGTAACATTGGCAGCCATCAAAATTGGTGGGATCATGTTGGGCCTAGAGCCTTGGCAAACGGTTATCAGTGCTGGGCTGGTCACGGTTGCCTTCAGTACATTGGGGGGGTTTCGAGGAGTACTTTACACTGATTTACTCCTTTTTGTAGTGGCAATGGTGGGTTCTATAGGAGCAGCTTATTATTTGGTTAACCTGCCCGAGGTGGGGGGAATGACTGCACTTATGAATCACGAAAATGTGAGTGATAAGTTGTCTATACTTCCCGATTTTACAAATACAGAAGCCCTTATTACATTACTAATTATTCCCTTGGCCGTTCAGTGGTGGAGCTCTTGGTATCCTGGCGCAGAACCTGGTGGCGGAGGATATATTGCCCAACGGATGTTAGCATCTAAGGATGAAAATCATGCCATAGGAGCGACCTTCTTTTTTAACATAATGCATTATGCCCTTAGGCCTTGGCCATGGATATTGGTTGCTTTGGCCTCCTTGGTTGTATTTCCCGATCTGGCCAGTATCAAAGAAGCTTTTCCCAACATTGCTGATGACAAACTGGGCCATGATTTGGCCTATTCAGCCATGCTTGTAAAATTACCCCCTGGATTGATCGGTTTGGTTCTGGCCTCGCTGATTGCAGCCTATATGAGTACCATTTCTACCCAATTGAACTGGGGCTCTTCCTATTTGGTTTATGATTTTTATCAAAATCAAATCAATCCCGAAGCTTCCGAAAAAAGATTGGTAGCTGTAGGAAGATTATGTACCATTGGCCTGATGATCTTAAGTGCGGCTTTGGCTCTCTTATTACAAAGCGCTTTACAAATTTTTGACATACTCCTAACCTTTGGGGCAGGAACAGGATTGATCTTTATTTTGAGATGGTTTTGGTGGCGCATCAATGCATGGAGTGAAATTTCGGCCATGTTTGCCTCTGGAATTCTATCAATTTTACTCAAAACCACTCCAATTGGAGATTACCTATTTGGTGCCGAAATTGGATTGATGCCCGTTTGGAGTGAATACCTTTTTGTAGTTGCAGTTACTTCTGCCATTTGGATTACAGTGACCTATATTACACCGGCAGAGGATTCTTCTGTACTGCGTTCTTTTTATCAAAAAATTCAACCCGGTGGTCCTGGATGGAAAAAAGTAGTTGACGAAGCGGCAGCTGAAAAAATCAATATTACAGACGACAGCCAAGGCTGGAGTGTTCCCTCGGGAATTACCGCCATGTTGTTGGGTTGCGGAATGATTTATGGAGCCATGTTTGCCACAGGCTATTGGATTTATGGAGAATATACCCGTGCCAGTATTATTACACTAATTGCTGCTGTCTTTGCTGTTCTTTTGGTGCGTACTTGGAAAAAAGTAAGGGTCAAGGTTTTGTAGATTAGCCCATGATGGCACCGGCAATGGTAGCCGACATTAGGGAGACAATCGATCCTGCGATCATTGCTTTGAGGCCCAGTTCGCTGAGGTTTTTTCGTTGATTGGGTGCGAGAATACCGATGCCTCCAATCTGGATGCCTATGGAGGCAAAATTCGCAAAACCACAAAGCATATAAGTGGCCATCACAACTGATTTTTGATGGCTAAAATGCATCACATTGCTAACGTTCTTAAGATCGACCAATTGGACATAACCCACAAATTCACTGGCCACAATTTTAACGCCCAACAGCTGACCCATTAATGCCATGTCCTCGGCAGCCACCCCAATTAGCCACATAAGAGGTGCAAACAAATATCCCAACATAAATTCAATCGAAAATTGAGTGTAGGGCGTGTGTTGTGCTATCCATATATTGAGTCCTGTACTTTCTCCAATACCCGAAAAAACACCGTTGAGCAAAGCAATTAATGATATAAACACCAATAACATGGCTCCAACATTCACCGCCATTTTTATGCCTTCGGAGGTGCCGTTGGAAATAGCGGTAAGAAAATTATTTCCCAGACGATCTTTGGGAATCGATACAAATTCAGGGATTTTATCCATTTGCGGAAACATTATTTTGGCGATGACTACTGCTCCTGGAGCTGCCATAACTGACGCGGCCAATAGGCTCTTGGCAAATTCTAAACGTTGGACAGGATCATTTCCTCCGAGAAAACCGATGTAGGCACCCATTACACTTCCTGCCACTGTCGCCATACCACCCACCATAACTAAAAACATCTGCGACCGAGTCATTTTCCCTAAATACTCTTTGATCAACAGAGGTGCCTCTGTTTGTCCCAAGAAAATATTACCCGCCACCGCCAAGCTCTCCGCTCCCGATATGCCCAAAAGTTTACGTAAGCTCCACGCCAACCCTTTGACCACTTTTTGGATGATACCAAAATAATAAAACAGTGAAGTCAGGGCAGAAAAGAAGATGATAATGGGAAGGGCTTGAAAGACAAAAACAAAACCATATTCGTCACTGTTCGCAAATTCACCTAACAACATCTGAGCGCCTACCTGAGTGTATTCCAAAACTTTTACAAAAAAGCCACTAACGTATTCAAATAACCCCTTGATCCAAGAAATTTTAATTACCGCTATGGCAATAACGATTTGTAATAACAGTCCCAAACCAACGATTTTCCATGGTATATTTTTTCGATTATTGCTCAAGGTATAGGCCATTAGAATTAAGACCAACATTCCTAAGATTCCTTTTCCAAGAGATACCATACTCATACCTTGATGAGGGATCATTTCCATTGTCATCTTTAGTTAGGATTAATGGACATGATAAACAATTGACGAATACCGTTTTCATCCAGCCCCGAAATTAATATTTGGTTGTTGTCGTGATCCCATCGAGGAGCAGGGTCGATTCTTAAATCTTTTTTATGAACCCCTCTTCTAAAAGAAGGGGTTTTGACCCATTCACTTATTTTAAATTTTAAGATCGTGTAGAAATTAGTGTCAGATTTATTCCATGGGATGGTCAATGACTGCCAAATATATTCAAAAAAATGGTGGAGTGGGCTTGAAGTTATTTGCTCTACTGCCACTCTATTTTTTTGTTTTTCAGCCAATAATAAAGGTGAGAAAAAGTGGACACTAATGGCAAGCTTTCCTCCATTTAATATAAAATTTCTTCTGTTCAAAAAGGAGTATTTAGACCCTAAATATCGGATTTATTTCGATATCATTTCCAAAATCATGTCCCGTGCGGTCATTAACTTAATCTTGTGAACGGAATCTTTGTAGTCCCCTTTAGAAAGTCGATTTTCCAATTCCTTTA
>JABGSU010000142.1 GCA_018647605.1 Flavobacteriaceae bacterium
GTGGAGTCTCCATTTCTCTCATGACCATGATTTCCTCTATGGGGGCATAGGTTTTGAGGTATTCTTCTCTATTTTCTTTGAGTTGTTTTTTGAGTTGAACGATTTTGGGGTCTTTTTCGATCAGGTGTTTTCTGACTATTGGCCATGCAATGGCTTCCTCTTTTCCAAGGGTTTCGGAATGAATGGATTGGATTTCGAAGGGGGTCAATACGCCTTTGAAAAACTTCAATTCATCGAGTTGTCCAGTGAAAAGTCCATAGTCGCCTGTTGAGCCTTCATAGGATCGGCCAACTACCAAATCTCTTTTGGTCGTGACAAATCCTTTTTCTCGGTCTCTGCGGGTGGGGATCATGGTTTTGTAGAGGTTGTCAATGACACCTACTTTTTCAATTTCTTTTCCATTGTTGTATAAACGTACGCCCTCGGCTTTTCCATCACCATCGACAGTGACGGAGAGATGCTGCCATTCATTGCGTTGAAGGGAGTCAACGGACCTGACATGTATGAGGTTGGAGGGGGTTACATTGATGAGCCGAAGGTTGACCCTGTTTTGGTCGTCCAAATAGTATTCCCATCCGCGCCAGAGGTCATTTTTGCCTCCTGAATTTGCGATCAAGGTTTGGGAAGATCCCTCTTTTCTTTTGGTAGTATTCAACCAAATGGATATGGAGAAAGGCTCAGTCCATTCCAAGTTTGGAATCAATTTATTGGTAATATGAAGATGGTCGTGGTCAAGACTAAAATCAAAAGCATTGCCAAGGATTCCTTTGACGACTTTAGGGGTTTGCTCACTTCGACCATAGAAGTCTTTTTTACCATCTACGCTGTGTTTATTTTTCCCGATATCGGACATTTTCTCAAAGGCACCGTGAAAGACGAGTTGCGGTTTTGCTTTGGTTTTTGTGGCCAACTCATCTGAATATTGGTAAACATCTTCCAACTGTTGACTGGTGATGGCCATATCTTTTTTGATGGCATTCAACCCTTGGTTGAGTTGGTCTAATTTGGCTTGGGTTTCCACATCGGACAATGGTAAAAGGGGGCCATAGTCTCCATCGTCGCCGGTCATACCGAGCTCTCGAATGTTATTAAAAAAGGCAGTAAGTTGGAAATAGTCTTTTTGAGAAATAGGATCGAATTTGTGATCGTGGCATTTGGCACAGGCCACGGTGAGTCCCATAAAAGCGGTAGAAAGGGTTTCGGTTCGGTCAAAGACATAATGCAAACGCCATTCTTCGTCAATAACGCCTCCTTCGGCGGTCATCGGACTGTTTCTGTTGAATGCGGTGGCCAGCTTCTGTTCTTGGGTGGCGTTGGGCAGGAGGTCTCCTGCTAGTTGCCATGTTACAAACTGGTCGTAGGGCATATTTTCTTTAAAGGCTTTGAGTACCCAATCCCTCCATGGCCACATGGTACGGACGCCATCGGCATGCAAGCCGTGGGAGTCTGCGTAGCGGGCTATGTCAAGCCAATCCAAGGCCAAACGTTCGGCATTGACATCGGTATCGAGTAAACGATCTATGAGGTTTTCAAAGGCTTTTTCGTTTTTATCATTTAAAAAAGCATCTAATTCTTCAGTTGAGGGAGGAAGCCCTGTTAGGTCTAAATAGACTCTTCTGGCTAAAAGGGCTTTGGGAGCTTTGGGTGAGAAGTACAATCCTTCTTGTTCGAGTCTTTTTTTTATGAATTGGTCTATGGGATGTGTTAGTCCATTTGTTTCGGATATGGGGATTTGATTTTTGGGAGGTAGGAATGCCCAATGTTCCTTCCACTCTGCCCCTTGTTCTATCCATTTAAAAATAATGGCTTTTTCCCTGTTAGTAAGTGCCAGATTGGCCTCAGGAGGAGGCATTACGATGTCAGGATCATCGTGTAAAATTCTTCTTGCGCTTTCACTTTTGTATAGGCTTCCAGGGCTAAAGGCTCTTTTCCCACTTTCCAATTTGGAAAATGCAATGGATTCTACGTCAAGTCTCAGTCCAGCTTTACGTGTTTTTTCGTCGGGTCCGTGACATTGATAGCAACGATCTGATAGTATGGGTTTGACGTGGTAGTTAAAATCCACAACCTCTGGTAAAGCACTGTATTGCTCAGTAATTTCCTTAGGTACTTCAATAGAGCAGGAGAGTAGTAGTACTGAAAAAAAAATAAGTACATAAATCTTTTTCATAATCATTATATCGTGAATGGGTAGTCAAATGGTTTTCCACTAAGATACTTAATTTTTGTAGAAAGTATATGGATATTGATCCGTGGGAAATTCTAAAAATTTGAGCACTTCAAATTCATTTTTAAGAGTGGAATTGGATCTGGTGTATTTGGAGGAAAATACCTTAAGTTTTTCGGGAGGAAGAATTTTGATAAAGCTTTCGTCTACTTCCTTATTATTGGATAAGTCATGATCATCGAGTTGCAGATGTTGGGTTAAAAATTGATAGGCAGCAATTCGTTTGGAGTAACCATAATCATGCTTTTCGTTGGCAAGGTGGACATTTTCAACGCTATCGCTTTTTCCCATGGCTTGGTAAACTTTTTGGATGTAGGGAAATTCGACTTTGGGAGTATTTCGGGTCCAATCGTCTCCGTTGGATATTAGAAGCATGGGACGGGGGGCAGCGAGGGCAGCAATCTCAACATTGTTGGTTTGTAAATTGGCCGTTTTATGAATGGGCATTCCGCTCTCGCAAACACAGCCTCCAAAAAAATGTGCTGATACTTGTACCACAGGGACGGATACTTTAATTCTTTGATCGATTGCAGTCAGAATGAAGGTTTGGGTTCCTCCACCCGATCCACCAGTCATACCCATTCGGTTGGGGTCGACTTGGGGTAAACTCAGTAGATAATCTAAAACCCTTTTGCTGTTCCAGGTTTGCAATAGTAAGCTGATGGGCATTTTGTGCCTCACTTGATCACTTTCTCCAAAGCCTACCATGTCGTAGGCAAAAACAATGGCTCCTTTACTAGCCAAATAGGCACTGCGGAGTTGAACGTAATCTGTAAAACGCTTGTCTTTGAGATGTCCATGTGGACTCAATATAGCAGCATAATGTTTTTGTTTTTTTATGGGGCGATAAAGGTTTCCTGTAACATAGAACCCTGGAAAACTTTCGATGGCAATATTTTCCACTGTATATCCGTCCATTATTTTTTTGGAGTGTTTTATCACGTTGATGTCGCCGTCATAAGAGGAGATTTTATCCCATTGCATGCCCTTTAGGATGTTTTTTCTTATGGTTTGTGATCTTTTTCTCCACGATTCGGCATTGCCCCAAAGTTGGGAAAAGTCCTCCATTTTTGCTTTCCCTTCGACTTCTGTCCAAAAACGTCCATTGCAAATTATTTCATTTGTAATGTACTTCGTTCCTTGATCAGTTTCTATTTTGTAGCCTTGTGACAATAACAGTTGAATGCTAAGAAGGCTAATAACTATAAACTGTTTGGCGAAACGATTCATGTCTTTCAAATTTAAAAACAATATAGTAAAAACTTATATTTAAATGAATGTTTAGAAGAAGTGAAGAAATCAGATTTGGTTAAGAATTTCTATCATAAGATTGATAAGTGTCTATTATCAGTTGATAAAGAAACATATAAATAGAAGTTTAAAGAATTCTTAGAAAAAGAAAAGGAGTTATTGTAGTATAAGAGTATAATCGTTGTGTAATGTTACAAACTGCGCACACTTTTAAGCACACCCCTAAAAAGAAAAAACCCGTAAAACCATATAGTAAAGGATATTACGGGAATTTGAAGTGGTACCTCCAGGAATCGAACCAATAAATTAAAACATTATAAATCAATTAGTTATAGATATACATTGTTCTTTTAGAAGGACAATAATTAACGATTAATAATTTTATTTATTTTTATAAAAAATTAAATTATGTCAGAAATATCATATAACTACCAAATTAAATCAGATGAGAATTTAGAAGAGGGTAAAATATTAAATGAAATACAAAATTATATTGAAAAAGAATTTAATAAGGTATCATTTAATGGAAATGATTTTACATCTTCTGTAAAAAGTAAAATTCTTAATCCGGTAATTAAATTCAATGGAAATATTGATATTAAAGTAAAAGAAAATAAATCAAAAATATTTTTGAATGTTAGTACAAAACAGAACGGTTGGTTTTGGTTTGAAATAATTGTTGGTTTTTTCTTTCCTGTCTTATGGGTTTTATTAGGAATCCAATGGTATACCCAGAAAAATAAATCTTCGGAATTATTTAATAACATTAGA
>JABGSU010000011.1 GCA_018647605.1 Flavobacteriaceae bacterium
CCAGCGACATGACCCGAACCGTTCCAGTTTCGGGTCAATTCAGCCAGCGACAGCGATCAGTTTACCAAGCTGTTTTAAGAGTCAAAAAAGCAGCCATGCAATTGCTGGTTCCTGGAATATTAATCAAAGAATATCATCAAGAAGTCGGTAAAATCATGACCGACGAATTAATTCAGTTGGGGCTACTCGACACAACCACCGTCAAAAATCAAGATCCCGAAAAACCTGCCTATAAAAAATACTTTATGCATGGCACCTCCCACCATCTGGGGCTAGACACACACGATTATGGGATAGTAGACGCTGCTCTGCAAGCCAATATGGTTCTGACCGTTGAGCCTGGAATATACATTCCCGAAGAAGGTTTTGGCATTCGCATTGAAGACGATGTCTTCATTCAAGAACAAGGGCCTCCTATCAATCTGATGAAAGACATTCCTAAAGATCCTGATGAAATTGAAAGCCTAATGCAGAAAGCTTAGGACATTGGAATATCCAACAACTCTTTTAGCGAAACCTCCAAACCTTTGGATAATCGCAGTAGGGTTTTAAATGTTGGATTCGTTCCTCCCAATTCAATTCTTCTTAAAGCAGATTCTTCCATCTCAACCAAATCACTCAATTGTGCTTGTGTAAGAGATTTCTCTCTCCTGAAAAAGGAAATTCTTTTACCCAATTCAGCAATCAAAAAATCGTCCGATACTTGCACTTTTAAACTAAATTATAATTTCAATCTAAGTTTTGTGGTAAGAATTTTGCAGAACATATTTGTTCTGTTTTGAAAAATTATCTATATTTGAGTAGAATATTAGATTGGATTATTACCCTTAGGTTTACAACCACAACCTGTCCCGCAGGTTTTATCGGCTGTGAAATTGTTTTTTTTAGGTCTAAATCTATTGATCAGATAATACAGGGACCAGCCTCCTACAAAAATAGCCAAACCGTATTGTAAAATCTCCATTATTTAAGGGTTTGATAGGCGATCAAAGCCACAATATAAGCAATGATACTCATTGAAAAAAGTTGAATCGTAGGCCACTTCCAGCTATTGGTTTCTTTCTTGACAATAGCCAAGGTGCTCATACACTGCATGGCAAAAGCGTAAAACAACATCAAAGAAATACCTGTAGGGAGGTTAAAAAGAGCCGTGCCATCATTTCGAATTTCTCCAGCCATCCTTTTTTTGATGGTTTCTTCAGTGTCACTCTCCACGCTGTAGATGGTGGCCAAGGTTCCCACAAAAACCTCCCGAGCAGCAAAAGAACTGATCAGGGCAATTCCTATTTTCCAGTCATATCCCAAGGGTCGAATCAGGGGTTCCACCATTTTTCCCAAGATACCGATGTAGGAATTTTCCAACTGAAACGAAGCAATTTTGTTTTCCAACTCCGAAGCTTCCAACGGTTCCAATGCATACTCTTGACTCACAATTTCCGCTGCATGGGTAAAGTTTTTTCCAGGGCCGAAAGAAGCCATAAACCACAATAAAATTGAAATGGCCAATATGATTTTACCAGCCTCCACCACAAACGAACGGGTTTTTTCCCAAACTGTAAGCACTACGTTTTTGAGCAAAGGAAGCTTGTAATTGGGCATTTCGACCACGAAATAGGATTTGTTGGGGGATTTTAGAAAACCATTCAGAATGGAAGCAGAAACAATGGCCATCAAGAACCCTATAAGATAGAGCCCCATGAGTGTTAAGCCTTGATAATTTACACCCATTAGGCGTTCATCGGGAATAACCAAAGAAATGAGAATCATATAGACGGGTAATCGGGCAGAGCAAGTCGTGAAAGGCACCACCAAAATGGTAATCAATCGCTCCTTCCAGTTTTCGATATTTCGGGTAGCCATCACGGCAGGAATAGCACAGGCCGTTCCAGAAATCAAGGGGACCACACTTTTTCCACTTAAACCAAATTTTCGCAAACCGCGATCCATCAAGAAAACCACACGACTCATATAACCCGTTTCCTCCAAAATGGAAATGAACAAAAACAAAAAAGCGATTTGTGGAATGAAAATCACGATACCCCCCAAACCAGAGATTACACCCTCTGCAATCAAATCCGTCAATACCCCCGCGGGCATTTGGGCTTTGGTCCATTCACTCAAATGTGCAAAACTGCTGTCAATAAAATCCATGGGAATACTACTCCAGTCAAAAATGGCCTGAAAAATGGTCAGTAGTATCAAGAAAAAAATGACATAGCCCCAAAACTTATGGATCAACAGATTGTCCAATTTACTTCTCAAGTCTGTTGCCTCTTCTCGATTCACTTGGTAGGTTTCCTTGAGAATTTGGTTGATCATTTGATAACGTTTGATTGTTTCCCGCTGTTGTAATTTTTTGAGATAGGTTTTAGGCTGGGTCTTAAGCTGTGCAGTATCCGCAACTTTCTGCCGCTCCAGTTTGGTGAAATTCACATCCTGTGTGATCACCAACCACAATTTGTAAAGAGATTGATTGGGAAAGGCTTTCCCCAGACTTTCAAAATAAGCTTGGTCAATTGAATTGGGATCCAAGATCGGAAGGGTAGAAAGAGTTCGGTAATCCACCAAAATTTGTTTGAGCTGATCAACTCCCGAGTTAAGACGAGTACTGACCAAAACCACTCTTGTATTAAGTTTTTTTCCTAGTTTTTCTAAATCAATTTTGATGCCCTTTCTTTGCATCTGATCAGACATATTAATCACCAAAACTGTTGGGATTTCCAAATCTTTGATCTGAGTAAATAACAAAAGGTTTCGTTTGAGGTTTTCTACATCGGTAACCACTATGGCAACATCTGGAAAATCGAGGTCATTTTTATTGAGAAGTAATTCAACCACCACACTCTCGTCCATAGAAGAAGCATTGAGACTGTAGGTTCCAGGCAAATCAAGGATTCTCGCTTTGGTGGTGCGATCCAACCGACAACTGCCTTGTTTTTTTTCGACCGTAATCCCGGGGTAATTCCCCACCTTTTGATTCAAACCCGTCAGGGCATTGAAAACAGAGGTTTTTCCAGTGTTGGGATTGCCAATCAGGGCAACGTTGATGTTCTTAACCATCCGTTAGCGGTTTTACCATAATATAGCGGGCAACATCTTTCCTGATGGCCAAGTGGGATTCATCGATTTTTAGGTAAAGTGGATCCCGAAATGGTGCCAAATAGAGCAATGAAATTTCATTCCCTGGAAGACACCCCATTTCAATCAGTTTTAATGGTAAAAAATCAGTTTCAATCGACTCGATTATTGCTTTTTGTCCAGGGGTCAATTGATCAAGAGGGAACATTATTTAGAATCATTTTAAAAAAACAAAATTATAAATTTTGACCGATCTATGGCGAAAACTACCGATTATTTATGAAGGAAAGTATTCTTGAATCAAAACCTCCAGTTCCTCCAATAACCTCTTAATTTCCTCAATATCGGTTCCATCATAAAAACCTCTAATTCTTCGGTCGGGATCCACCAAAATAAAATTTTCGGTATGAATCATGTCAAAGGGACCACCGTCTCCGTCCTCTTTGACCGCCAAATAGGACTTTCTGGCCAATTCGTAAATTTCTTTTTTATCGCCTGTCACCAAATGCCATTTGGCATCGACAACTCCTTTTTCCAAGGCGTATTTTTTTAGTTGAGCGACCGTATCGATTTGAGGGGTTACCGAATGAGATAGCAACATCACATTGGGATTATTGCGTATTTTCTGTTGCACCTTCAGCAAGTGGTCTGTCATTGCAATACAGATGGTCGGACAGGTGGTGAAAAAGAAATCAGCTACATATATTTTTCCTTTAAAATCAAAAGGTGTAACCGTTTTACCGTTTTGATTGATAAATGAAAAATCGGCAATATGATGGTACTTTTTTTGGTGTTGGATGGTGCTGTCCACCAATTCAAAATTGACCATAGCGGGCTGAAAAATAGGTAGTTTTGGAATGGGTGTCAAGGCATTGTAAAACAAAATCAAGATGATGACCGAAACCGCTGCAAATGCCCCTAAAAATTTTCTGTATTTTTTTAAAAAATCCATCTATTGACAAAGATAAGTCATAAAAAATTTAAATAATTTAAGAGAAAGGTTTTTGTAGAAATGAAACTGTAATGTCCCCAAAATTGGTATTTTTGATCTCCAAAATTGTTATACTATGGAACCTATGGTAATGAAGGGCATTCAGCTGTTACTCAGCTTGTCACTTCTGATTGTTTTACACGAACTTGGTCACTTTATTCCTGCCAAAATATTTAAAACAAGAGTAGAAAAATTCTTTCTCTTCTTTGATGTGAAATTTGCTTTGGTTAAAAAGAAATTTGGAGATACCGTTTATGGTATCGGCTGGTTGCCCTTAGGGGGCTACGTCAAAATATCAGGCATGATCGATGAAAGCATGGACAAGGAACAAATGCAACAACCACCAAAACCTTGGGAATTCCGAAGCAAGCCCGCATGGCAAAGGCTGATCATCATGTTGGGAGGCGTTACTGTCAACTTGGTTTTGGGCTTCTTGATCTACATGATGATCCTTTTTGTTTGGGGAAAAAATATCCTTCCCAATAGTGATTTACCGATGGGAATGGGAGTTTCACCATTGGCTAAAGAAATAGGTTTTGAAAAAGGTGATCAAATCCTAACGGTGGATGGGAAGCCTCTTGAGGTGGCATTGGACATCAACAAGATGTTATTGATAAGATCCGTTGAAGAAGTTCAAGTCCAGCGTGCTAATGGCAATAAAGTTACCCTTCAGATACCAAGGGATATCGGTAACCGAATGTTTTCATCAGGTGATATGAATCCTTTATATCCTCGTTTTCCAGCCGAAATTGACAGTGTTTTAACAGACAAAAATGCCTTTACTGCTGGTTTTAAAGCAGGGGATAAAATTGTTTCTGCCAACGATTTGGTCATTGACGATTGGATGGAATTGCGCAATTTTAACAAAGAAAATGCCAACCAAACGGTTCAATATGTGGTGGAACGTAATCAAATGCGAGATACACTCACTATGGTGTTGGATGCTGAAGGTAAAATGGGAGTAATTCAAGGCTCTAATATAAAAATTAGTCAAGTAGAACTCTCATTAGTAGAGAGTATTGAAGAAGGTTTTAGCTACGGCTATTGGACACTTTATGATTATGTAGTCCAGTTTAAGTATGTATTCACTAAAAAAGGAGCTTCTCAATTGGGCGGTTTTGGCGCCATTGGAAGTCTCTTTCCTGCCTCATGGGACTGGAGGGCTTTTTGGGCCAGTACAGCTTTTATTTCCATCATTTTGGCCTTTATGAACTTACTCCCCATCCCTGCGCTGGACGGAGGACACGTAATGTTTTTACTCTATGAAATGATCAGCGGAAGAAAACCCAATGACAAGTTTATGGAATATGCTCAAATGGCAGGATTTTTCCTTCTGTTGGCTTTGGTACTCTATGCCAACGGCAACGATCTGTTCCGCTTTTTGTCTAAATAATAGGGCAATTATTACGACTCATTTTGATATTTACTATATTTATGAAAATTAATAATACCAATACCACCATGAAGTTTGGCTTTTATGCTTTGTTTATTTCCCTTGTTCTGCTAACCAATACGGTTGTTTCTGCTCAGCAAGAACGTGTGAAAATAGAAGATTTTATCACTGAACACCAAGGGTTTGAAGAAAATGATGCTGGAGAAATCACTCCGATAAATATCAAAGAGATCAACAAAAAGATACGGTTTTTTGTCGAGGAACGCTATCCCGAGATCGTCGAATTTACCCGAAACATCATTTGGGATTCCTACAAGACTTTCTTATCTCCCTCCGATATTTATCATTATCACTCTTTTATTGCACAAGTGAAAGTCATCGGTTTGGACCGTCTTAAATATGTAGAAGTACGATACAATCCCTTTTTCAAAAAAGTAACGGGTGATTTTGAATGGATTCCTGAAGATGAAGAGTTTTATCTGATCGAGGAAAAAGAGGAAAAAGAAAACAATGCCCCCGATTTAAAAGAATTGGGCATCTCCATCCAAGAACAAAAATCAAGTCTTGAGGATTTTACAACCGAACACCAAGGCTTTCTCGATGTAATAGAAAGAAAAAATCTGAAGGACAGTGAGATTGTACCCATTAACGTTAAGGAAATCAACAAATCCATCCGAGCATTTGTTGGATCCAACTTTGCCAATGTAGAATACACCAGAAACATCATTTGGGATTCTTATACCTCTTTCATCAGTCCTTTTGATAAGTTTCATTATCACAATTTTATCGCACAGGTAAAAGTAAAAGACATCAAAAGACTTAAATATCTTGAAGTATTCTACAATCCTTTAAACGAAAAAGTGAGTAGCGATTTTGTTTGGATCGAAACCGATGAAGAGTTTTTTAGGG
>JABGSU010000143.1 GCA_018647605.1 Flavobacteriaceae bacterium
ATTTATTGTAAAAACATAAAAATTAAACTTAAAAGCGACAAAAATGGCGCATCCAAAAAGAAAAATATCGAAAACCAGAAGGGACAAAAGAAGAACTCACTTTAAGGCAACGACCCCTCAAATTGGTACTTGCGGCACTACTGGTGAAGCACACCTTTACCACCGTGCTCATTGGCACGAAGGAAAACTTTATTATAGAGGTAAAGTTTTGATCAATAACAATGAGGTGATTGAAGCCTAATATAGAACAACAATTTGTTTAAAGCTCTTCCTTGTCGAGAAGAGCTTTTTTTGTAGACAAAGATTTTATTTGCTCTAAAAAACTACTATCTTCACATCTAACATTGACAGTTCAAAAGGAAGTGATTTGCTGATGAATTATATCAATCCAAGCCCCATAAAGGCCGCCATTACTGCAGTTGGCGCATATGTTCCGGAGGACAAACTCACCAATTCTGAATTGGAAAAGATGGTAGAAACCAATGATGAGTGGATCGTGGCTCGAACTGGAATTAAAGAAAGAAGAATTCTTAAAGATCCCTCTAAAGGCACTTCTTTTATGGCCATTAAAGCCGCGCAAGATCTCATAAATAAGAGAAACCTAGATCCAACTGAAATTGATGCGGTGATCGTAGCGACGATTACCCCCGATATGAACGTTGCTGCTACTGCTGCTTATGTGGCTTCAGAAATAAAAGCATCCAACGCTTTTGCTTTTGATCTTCAAGCCGCTTGCTCAGGCTTTCTTTACGGAATGTCCAATGCGTCCAGTATGATCGCTAGTGGTCGCTATCATAAGGTTTTACTGATAGGTGCCGATAAAATGTCTTCCATAGTGGATTATACGGATCGAACCACTTGTATCATTTTTGGAGATGGTGCAGGTGCTGTATTGTTTGAATCCAATAATTCAGGATATGGATGGGAGGATGAGTATCTCAGGTCCGATGGTAGCGGAAGAATGTTTTTAAATATCAAAGCAGGAGGGTCGCTATTTCCGACCTCTTCAGAAACCGTTGAAGGAGGCATGCACAATTTATATCAGGACGGGAAAACAGTTTTCAAATATGCCGTATCAGAAATGACTAGTGCAGTTGAAAAAATCATCTATCGTAATGAAATTAATCCTGATACTGTTGCTTACCTAGTTCCCCATCAGGCCAACAAAAGAATCATCGATGCCATCGCTAGACGAATTAGTTTGCCTAGCGAGAAGGTAATGTCAAACATTGAATATTTAGGAAATACAACAGCGGCTACACTTCCGCTTTTATTAAAAGATTACGAATCAAAATTAAGCCCAGGAGATCGATTGATCTTTGCTGCTTTTGGCGGAGGTTTCACTTGGGGTGCGGCCTACTTAACTTGGGCCTATTAAAAATTTAAATCATTTGAATTATGGAAATTAAAGAAATTCAAAACTTAATCAAATTTGTTGCAAAATCCGGAGCTCACGAAGTGAAACTCGAAACAGATGATTTCAAAATCACCATCAAGACCAGTGCGGATAATCCTTTTGTAGACCCTCATACGGCGGTACAATCCGTACCGAGTATGGTTGTCCAGACACCACAAGTAGCACCGGCTATTGTCGATACAGAATTGCCTGAAAAGCCTTCAACCGAAGCTCCAAAGGACGAAGCCGATAATTTGATCACCATCAAATCTCCGATGATTGGGACTTTTTATAGAAAACCCTCTCCAGATAAAGATGTTTTTATTGAAGTAGGAGATACCATCAAAGAGGGAGACGTGCTTTGTGTGGTTGAAGCCATGAAGTTATTCAATGAAATTGAATCCGAAATGGGAGGAAAAATCGTTAAAATTTTAGTTGATGATTCCTCTCCTGTTGAATTTGACCAGCCCTTATTTTTAGTTGAACCGGTTTAAACCTCTTCCCAATGTTTAAGAAGATTTTAATTGCCAATCGTGGCGAAATTGCCATGCGATTGATCAGAACTTGTAAAGAGATGGGTATCAAAACCGTTGCAGTATATTCGACTGCCGATGAAGAGAGTCTTCATGTTCGTTTTGCTGACGAAGCCGTATGTATTGGTCCTCCACCCAGTTCAGAATCATATTTGAAAATGGCCAATATTATGGCTGCTGCAGAAATTTGTAATGCCGATGCCATTCATCCGGGTTATGGGTTTTTGTCCGAAAACGCTAAATTTTCAAAAATTTGTAAAGAGCATGGGATCAAATTTATCGGCGCTTCTTCCGATATGATTGAAAAAATGGGAGACAAAGCTACGGCAAAGGCTACCATGAAAGCCGCAGGTGTCCCAACCATTCCAGGATCTAAGGGCATATTGGAATCTTTTGAACAGGCTCAAAAAATAGCTAAAGAAACTGGCTACCCTGTAATGTTAAAGGCTACTGCTGGAGGAGGAGGAAAAGGCATGCGCGCGGTATGGAAAGAAGAAGAGCTGTCAAAAGCATGGGAAAGTGCCCGTCAAGAAGCAGCTGCATCCTTCGGTAATGACGGTATGTATATGGAAAAACTGATTGAAGAACCGCGTCATATCGAGATTCAAATAGTCGGTGATTCCAAGGGTAAAGCGTGTCACCTTTCAGAGCGTGATTGCTCTGTTCAAAGAAGACACCAAAAATTGACAGAAGAGACCCCATCGCCTTTTATGACCCCCGAACTAAGAGAAAAAATGGGAGCCGCTGCAGTAAAAGCTTCTGAATTCATTAAATACGAGGGAGCAGGAACAGTAGAATTTTTGGTAGACAAACATCGGAATTTCTACTTTATGGAAATGAACACTCGTATTCAAGTTGAACATCCCATTACGGAACAGGTAATCAATTTTGACCTCATAAGAGAGCAGATTATGGTTGCTTCTGGAGTACCTATTTCTGGAGAAAATTATTTGCCCAATATGCATTCGATAGAATGCAGAATTAATGCGGAAGACCCTTACAATGATTTTAGACCTAGTCCCGGAAAAATCACTACCCTTCATTTCCCTGGTGGACATGGAGTGAGATTGGACACTCATGTTTATGGCGGATATATCATCCCACCCCACTATGATTCGATGATCGCTAAACTGATCACTACAGCTCAAACAAGAGAAGAGGCAATCAATAAAATGAGAAGGGCACTGGATGAATTTGTAATTGAAGGGATAAAAACAACCATTCCTTTTCACCGTAAATTAATGGACCATCCAGACTATATATCTGGGAATTATACGACAAAGTTTATGGATAATTTTTCGATGGAGGATTAGAAAACACCTAATTTTTCTTCAATACATCCATTGATTTTTTCATTTGCTCTGGTACTTCTTAGTTGTCTTTTTTCAACTCTTCAATCCTTTCCTCCAAATCGGAGACCAGTGGTAGTATAGCAGCAATGGCTTTAGAAGACCTGTTTCCACTCACGGAATAGGCCATTTTTGATTCTTTGACAGAAGCATTTTGGCCATTGAGCATTAAACCTTCTCCTGTAATGAACCAATGAGCATTTACATTGGTGTTTAAAATCAATTTCCGTATTTGTTCCAAAGTAATAATTCTTTGACCCGTTAGAAGTTTGGAGACTACCTGAAGGGGTTGATCCATCAATAAACCTATTTCGGTTTTAGAATGAACTGCCTCACTCATCATCAGATATTTTACCACTTCGACAAATCGACGGGTTATTTCACTCTTAAAATGTTTAATGGGCATATATACAAATTGTCTGGTGCTTGTTTTAAAAAATCAATGAATTATTCTGCTTAAAAAGCAGTGTTTTATTTTAAACATCATTTAATAAAAATTATTCACTATATAGTGAAATTCTTTTAGTCTCTACTTACATTTGTATTGTTCCAAAAATTATTATTATGAAAAAAAACAACCTAAATCGAACTACTTTATTATTTTACTTTAGCGGAAATATTGATGTCATCCTATTTCTGCTACAAAAAGAACTCAGAGGGGTCAAAGTATCTCAACTGTGAACTCCATTGGGAATCAATTCAGACTTTTTTATCCGAATTTGGGGATTTTAATTCTCTCATTAATGGATTTGCCGTATCGGTCAGAATCATTTATGGCTTGGTATGATCAAAAGTTACAGAAATGGTCTGCACGAGTAGATTTAGAAAATAAAAGTGCCACATCCGATCTTACTCTTGATTTCTATCACTATTTAAAGCGAAACTTTAAAAAATCTTTCTCAGATTAAATCAATTTTTTGTCCATCAAATATTCCGCAATTTGGATAGTATTGGTTGCAGCCCCTTTTCTAAGGTTGTCAGCAACCACCCATAGATTGAGGGTTCTGTCTTGGGACTCATCTCTCCTGATTCTTCCTACAAAAACCTCATTCTTGCCTTCAGCATAGATGGGCATAGGATAGGTATTGGTTTCGGGATTATCTTGAACGACCAAACCTGAGCTGTCCTGAAGGAGTTTTCGAATATCCTCAAGTTCAAACCCCTTCTTGAGTTGTACATTGATGGATTCGCTGTGTCCTCCAACAACAGGAATTCTTATTGCAGTAGCAGAGATCCCTATGGAATTATCGTTAAGAATTTTATGGGTTTCATTGACCAGTTTCATTTCTTCTTTGGTGTAGCCATTGTCCATAAAGACATCACAATGAGGGATTGCATTGCGATGAATGGGATAAGGATAGGCCATTTCGCCCTTTTCGTCATTGTATTCATTTTCGAGTTGTTGGACTGCCTTGACTCCAGTTCCAGTAATAGACTGATAAGTAGAAACAACGATGCGTTGAATTCCGTATTTTTTTTGCAATGGGGCGAGTGCGACCAACATTTGAATAGTAGAGCAGTTGGGATTGGCAATGATTTTGTCAGTCGAAGTTAACTCTTCAGCATTGATTTCAGGGATGATCAACTTTATCTCAGGATCCATTCGCCAAGCAGAAGAATTATCGATTACAACAGTTCCTACTTCAGCAAACTTGGGCGCCCATTTTAGAGAAGTTGATCCACCAGCAGAGAATAATGCGACATCGGGTTCCATTGAAACAGCAGTTTCCAGCCCGACCACCTCGTAGGAGTTTCCTCCACACATTATTTTTTTCCCTACAGACCTTTCTGAGGCTACTGGTATCAGATCCGTAAACGGGAATTTTCTTTCGGATAGAACTCGGAGCATTACCTCACCTACCATTCCTGTTGCTCCAACGACTGCTAATTTCATCTGTAAAATTTTTGGCAAAATTAAGCATTATGCGGTTGCCCACAATTTCAATGGCGTTTTTTTCAAAATCTCAACAAACTGTTTTATTTGTAACAAAAAGTGATTTTCTATTCTTTAACAATCCTTGGGATACGATTTCCCAATGACGAAAGTAATTCGTAAGAGATAGTTCCTGCATTTTCGGCCAATTCGTCGGCTCTAATTCCTGCTCCAATGATCACCACTTCTGTTCCTTCACTACAAGGAATATCTCCGATTTCTACCATGACCATGTCCATACAGACATTGCCAACCACAGGTGCCTTTTGGTCATTGATCAGTACCCAGCCTTTACCATGTCCGTATTGTCTTGAGAAGCCATCGGCATGTCCAATAGGTAGTACGGCAATACGAGTATTTTCAGGAGCTTTCCATCCGCAATTGTAACCTACCGTTTCTCCCATCTTGATGTAGTGAATTTGGGTGATATTTGTTTTGAGTTGGGCAATAGGCTGCAGAGATTGATTCCATCGAGGATGGTTTGCAAATCCATATAAGCCAATACCTACCCTGACCCAATCCATATGAAGTTCTGGATAATTGAATACCCCCGAAGTATTCAAGAGGTGGTACTCAGGCATTTGTTCTGGAGCAGCATTGTGCTTATGCATGATTGGATTGAATAGTTCAATTTGCCGGTCTGTCGCTGCGTCGGGTTTGGGTGATTCGGTTTGTCCCAAATGAGTATAAACGCTTTTAATTTGAAAGGGAGAATTTTTTAATTGCCCCAAAACCCAGTCTGTTTCATTGGGGTCAAACCCAATACGGTTCAAGCCAGTGTTGTATTTGACATGGATGGGGTAGGCTGATTTTTGCTCTGCTTGAGTTTGCTCGGCAAACTTCACCCAACTTCTTTTGCTGTAAAGTACAGGTTCTAAGTTGTGATGGATAATGTCCTTAAAACGGGCTATCTGTGGATAAAAAATTAATATCGGTGCTGTCACTCCAGATTGTCTCAGTTGGATGCCTTCGTCGGCATAGGCAACAGCTAAGGCTTCTATACCCAATTCAACTAATTTTTGAGCAATCAATCCAGAAATACTTCCATAAGCATTGGCCTTGACCACTCCGATCATTTTAGTATGCGGATCCAAATGCTCTCTCAGTGAGTGATAGTTGCTTTCTAATTTTTTTAAATCAATTTCGAGAAGGGTCAAGATCGGCTCTTTTTAATATTCTTTTGGTCTCCCTTTTTTATCTCTTGTTTTTCCAAAGCTTTTTTGAATGCTCCTCTACTGAGGGGTTCATAATCGTCCTTTTCTCCCAAAACGACCAAATCTTCCTGATCCGATTTTCTGTAGCTGTAATGGGCCAAATTCCCTGTTCTTGTACAGACGGCATGAACCTTGGTAACATACTCGGCAGTAGCCATCAAGGCAGGCATAGGGCCAAAGGGTTTTCCTTTATAATCCATGTCTAGTCCAGCGACAATTACTCGCATACCTCGGTTGGCCAAATCATTGCAGACCTCTACAATCTCATCGTCGAAAAATTGGGCTTCATCGATTCCTACGACTTCACAGTCATTGGCCAGAATTGGAATATTAGCGGCTGCTGGTACAGCAGTGGAGGGAATCTGATTGGCATCGTGAGAAGTAACCATCTGATCGTCGTATCTCAGGTCGATAGAAGGTTTAAAAATTTCTATCTTTTGATTGGCGAATTGGGCGCGTTTTAGACGCCGAATTAACTCCTCTGTTTTTCCTGAAAACATAGATCCGCAGATCACTTCGATCCATCCAAATTGTTCTTTGTGGTTTACAGGATTTTCTAAAAACATTTTGTAATTTACAGTCAAACAAAGGTATTAAAACAAAGCTTTGTAATAGTATAATTCATGCCCAATAAAATACATCAGCAACTCAAAGAGTTGGCAGAAGAAATTCTTGAAATGGAGAAGCCTTACAATTATCAAAAGGTCTATGATGCTACTTTAGTACTTTTTGAACGATTGATTTTAATTAAAAATGCAGAGGGCTTTAAAAAAGATTTTTGGGAGGATTTGGAAAACAATGTTGACCACGCGGTTGACTTTATCAAAGTCCAACCTGAGTCCAGAACCCACCAAGAACATTTCAATGACCGAGAGGAATTGCCACCTATCATGGATACCATAAAGGAAACTGTGAAAGAAATTCCCGAAGTAAAACCTTCTGTTGCAGACTTATTTCATGAGAATACCAAAGAGTTATCTTTTGAGAGAAAAGAAGAAACACCCGTTGTTGAGATGGGACATCAAAAGAGTTTAAATGATGAGTTTTCTAAAGGACTTCAAATTGATTTGAATGACCGATTGGCATTCATAAAGCATCTTTTTGATCAAAGTCCCAATGACTATCATCGTGCTATTTCGCAGATTGCAACGCTTCAGACTTGGGAGGAAGCACAAAAATTTATTTTGGAAATGATCAAGCCCGATCACAATCATTGGGAAGGCAAGGAGCAATTTGAGGCTCGCTTTTTAAAAATCGTAGAAAATAATTTTCAATAGTAGTTTCATCGCATTGAAGCAAACAAGAAAATGGGGGAGCTTTTTTTAGTACCAACACCGATAGGCAATTTAGGAGACATCACCTACAGGGCAGTAGCCACTTTAAAAGAAGTCGATTTGATACTAGCTGAAGACACCCGTACCAGTGGTAAGCTGTTGAACCATTATCAGATCAATACCCTAATGCAGGCTTTCCACATGCATAATGAACATAGAAAACTAGAGGAGATTACTTCAAAATTAAATACGGGATTTAATATAGCACTAATCTCCGATGCTGGAACGCCAGGGATTTCTGACCCAGGTTTCCTTTTGGTTAGGGAAGCGCTGTCTCTTAATCTGAAAGTTACTTGTTTACCTGGTGCCACGGCCTTGATTCCTGCTTTGGTTCAAAGTGGGCTTACTTCCGATCGTTTTGTTTTTGAAGGATTTTTACCTCCCAAAAAAGGAAGAAATAAACGCTTAAAAAAACTTTTGGATGAAGATCGGACCCTTATATTTTATGAGTCCCCGCATAAGCTTCTCAAAACCTTGAGTCAGTTTTCTGAAATTTATGGTCCAGAGCGAAGGGTATCCATTTCAAGAGAGTTGTCAAAAATGTTTGAGGAAACTTTTAGGGGGACTTTGAAAGAAGCAGAGGATTATTTTAATACCCATGCTCCTAAAGGAGAATTTGTGGTTTGTGTATCTGGATCTCAAAAAAAATAATCAAGATGCATTGGAGCCCCAAACCCATTCCCAATGAGCAGAAGATCAAACAACTACAACAAGAAATTGGAGTTCCCTTCGAAATTGCGTGTCTATTGATTCAAAGAGGTATTGAGGACTTTGATACGGCTAAGTCCTATTTCCGCCCAGACCTGTCAGATTTGCACGACCCTTTTTTGATGCTGGGAATGCGAAAGGCAGTTGACCGTATCCTTCAAGCCACAGGCAAGGGTGAGAAAATAATGATCTATGGTGATTATGATGTAGATGGTACGACAGCTGTTGCCTTGGTATATTCATTTTTGATTCAAAACCACCCCAATTGTATCTATTATATCCCTGATCGATATCAGGAGGGCTATGGGATTTCCGCCAAAGGAATTGACTATGCCAAGACAGAAAATATCAGCCTTATCATTGCCCTAGATTGTGGTATCAAAGCGGTAGATAATGTGACCTATGCCCAAACTCTGGGAATTGATTTTATCATTTGCGATCACCACTTACCTGGGAAGGTAATTCCGCCCGCCGTTGCGATTTTAGATCCCAAACAATCCAACTGTCCCTACCCTTTTAAAGAATTATGTGGTTGCGGGATTGGTTTTAAACTATTACAGGCTTTGACCCAAGAAAATGGAGGAAAAATTCAGGAGATTATACCCTTTATGGACTTGGTTGCTATGGCCGTTGCTGCAGACATTGTACCCATAGTGGGGGAGAATAGGATATTGACCCATTTTGGAATTCAACAGATTCATGAAAATCCCAGAGTAGGGATTCGGTTTTTTATCCATCAACTAAAAAGAAAAATCAATGTTTCTGATTTGGTATTTGTCATTGCACCAAGAATCAACGGAGCAGGGAGAATTAAACACGGTAGTCATGCAGTAGCACTGCTATTGTCAGAAGACAAAGAAGAGGCATTGTCTCGTGGAAGGGCCATTGAGTTATTCAATAGCGAGCGAAAAGAATTGGATCAAAAAATTACTGCTCAAGCCTTGGATCAAATTAAACAGAATAGGGAAGAAGAAGCCTATTCTACGGTTGTTTTTCAACCCGATTGGCACAAAGGTGTAATTGGGATTGTCGCCTCTCGACTGATAGAAACCTATTATCGACCCACAGTAGTTTTTGCTGCTTCGGGCGACTATTATTCTGCATCGGTTCGTTCAGTCAAAGGAGTAGACGTCTATCAAATTTTGGAGACTTGTAAGGAACATATTGTTCAATTTGGGGGGCACCGTTATGCTGCTGGATTGACAATAAAACCAGAAAATTTTCTGCCTTTTAAAAAGGCATTTGAAAAGGCGGTGGAACAGACCCTATTACCAGAGCAGCGCATTCCTTCTACTTCCTATGATCTTGAAATTACATTGGATAAAATCACACCAAAATTTCAACGGATTATGGCACAGATGGCTCCTTTTGGCCCGAGTAATATGCGACCAGTATTTTTAACGAAAGATTGTCTGGACGGTGGTCAAACAAAAGCTGTTGGTCAAGATCAAACTCACTTAAAACTAGAGGTAACCGACTCCTCAAAATCAAACTTATCAGGCATTGGTTTTGGGATGACCAATCACATTAGTAAAATTAAAAGTAGAGATCTATTTCAGATACTTTACACGGTAGAGGAAAATGAATTCAGAGGAGAGAAAAGCTTACAATTGAAACTCAAAGACTTGAGGTTTTAAGATTACTTCCGGAATTTTTTATACTGTTGGATCAACCCTTGAGTAGAAGGGTCGTGGTGGTCTATTTTATCACCGTCGAAATCTTTGAGGATATTGTTTGCCAATTGTTTTCCCAATTCCACCCCCCACTGGTCATAGCTATAGATATTCCAAATGATTCCTTGGACAAAAATTCTGTGTTCATATAGTGCGATAAGAGATCCTATACTATTTGGTGTGAGTTGTTCAATAAATAGTGTATTGGAAGGACGATTGCCTTCAAATACTTTAAAGGGAAGCAGTGCTTCGATTTGTTCTGGAGATTTTCCTTGATCGGAGAGTTCTTTTCTTACTGTTTCTCCATTTTTTCCTTCCATTAGTGCTTGAGTCTGGGCAAAAAAATTGGACATCAATTTATCTTGATGATCGTTGCCTACATGAAGGGGTTTGGCAAAGCCAATAAAGTCGGCAGGGATCATCTTGGTTCCTTGGTGTATTAATTGGAAAAAGGCATGTTGGGCGTTGGTTCCAGAGGCACCCCAAATGATGTTTCCAGTTTGGTAGTCAATCGTTTTCCCCTCTCGATCAACCCCCTTTCCATTACTTTCCATGATCGCTTGTTGGAGATAGGCGGGTAGGTTTCTCAAATATTGAGAATAGGGAATGATGGCTTCGGTTTCGACCTTCCAAAAGTTGTTGTACCAAACGGTAATCAGGGCTAAAATTACTGGAATATTTTCCTTGAAATCGGTTGTACGAAAATGTTCATCCATTTTCGCTGCCCCTTGAAGTAAATTCTCAAAATGCTTGGGCCCCACAGCCAAACAGATCGATAGCCCAACAGTACTCCACAAGGAAAAACGTCCGCCTACCCAATCGTTCATAGGAAAGACATTTTCTGGAGCAATACCAAAATCGGTTACTTTTTCCAAGTTGGTAGATACAGCAACAAAATGCTGGCTAATGGCCGATTCAGGTGCATGGTTCAAAAACCATTTCCGCAGCGTGTTGGCATTACTCAGGGTTTCTTGAGTAGTGAATGTTTTTGAAACAATTAAAAAAAGTGTTGTCTCTGGGTCAATTGTCTTGATTACTTGTTCGACATGATCACCTTCCACATTGGAAACAAAAGTTAACTGCAAATGATTGCTGTAAAATTCAAGTGCTTCGGTAACCATGGCAGGACCCAAATCTGAACCCCCAATTCCGATATTCACTACATTGGTGATGGCTTTTCCTGTATGTCCTTTCCAATCTCCAGAAATGACCCGATCGGCAAAGTCAAACATTTGTTTTTTAACGACTTCTATTTGAGGAGTGATGTCTTCGCCATCCACCATTATGCTAATGGGATTGAGCTGTCTTAGTGCGGTGTGAAGTACGGCTCGATTTTCTGTTTCGTTGATCTTGGCTCCTCTGAAATAGGCTTCAATTGCTTCATTTAGCCCTGATTCTTTGGCCATTTCGGTTAATAGACTTAGGGTTTTTTCATCCAATAAGTTCTTGGAGTAATCTACATAAAAAGATTCCCACTGTAGAGAAAGTTTTTTAATGCGGTCAGCATCCTCGGAAAAGTAGTCAGTTATTTTTTTCTGAGCGTGATTTTTGAAGTTGGATTCTAATGATTTCCAAGATTTGAGGGCGGTGGGATTTCGTTTAATTAATGTCACTATGAGAGAGTGCTAATGCTGAGTTAATGTATGTTGATTCTGGAGTGAAAGATATGCAATCGAGCTGGGTTTTCAAATCGGCGATGGCATTTAAATAATCAATTTTTAGTTGATTAGTAATGGGTTTGGCTTCGGGAAGCTTTTGTTTAAAAGGATCTACTTGTCGGTTGTTTTTCCAAAACCGATAGCAAACGTGAGGCCCAGAGGTATAGCCCGTCATACCTACCCATCCGATGACTTGTCCTTGGGTGACGAACTCCCCTACTTTTACTTTGCGACGTTTCATGTGGAGGTATTGGGTGCTGTAGATATTATTGTGTTTGATGGTGACGTAGTTCCCATTGCCTCGAGTATAGGAGGATTTTACCACAACACCATTGGCTGTGGCCAGAATGGGAGTCCCAACATTGGCAGCAAAGTCGGTACCGCGATGAGGTTTGATTCGGTTGCCATAATAGGCAATTCTCCGCTTGAGATTATAACGTGAGGTAACTGGGCCAAACTTTACAGGTGCTTTAAGAAATGCTCTTCTTAGATTTTTGGCTTTTTCGTCAAAATATTCCACAATTCCTTTAAGCGAGTCGGGTTGAAACTCGAAAGCATAAAATTCTTTCCCAGCATGTTGAAATATTGCAGCTTTTATACGCTCAACCCCTAATGATACGGTATCATCGACAAATTTCTCGGTGTAAATGACTTTAAATCGGTCACCCTTATGGAGCCTGTAGAAGTCGATATTCCAAGCATAAACATCGGCCAAATAATAGGTCAACTGGTCGTTTAAACCACTGTTCATCATGGTCTCATAAAGGGAATTTTCGATCAGACCATTGCCTTCTTTTTGAACGATTTTGACAGGCTTGTCTACTTTTTTTCCATAAACACTGTCTCTAAGTAGAACAAGCGTGTAGCTGTCCACTTGAGGCTCATAGACGAATGCTTTGGGGGTGCTAATGCTGTCTTTGGAATAAAAAAGACTGTAGGATTTCCCCGCTACCAGTCGGCGAACACTTACCTTATTTTTGATGGATTGAAGAATATCATATACTTCGGGATAGTCAATTCCATTGTTTTCGAGAATTGATCCAAAGGTATCTCCTCTTCTGACTTTTTTCTTTACAATCTTGTATTGATTTAGGTCAAAACCATATTTCAGTTTTTTGGGTTTGATATCGACTTTAACAACAGGTATCTCTGTAAGCATGGACTGATTGTTCATCTCACAGGAGGAAAAAACAAAGATAATTCCAAAAAAATATAGTAATACAAAAACCTTATTCATAAACAAACGAATCTATTTTTGTTTGACACAAATTTCTTGCTTTAGAGACTGAATCACAAGGAATTTAACAAAAAGTTATGCAAGGAGTAATAAACAATCACTGGTTTTAATTGAATTGAATTTCAAAAGGAGCCACTAAGTTTTTAAACTTTTCCAAATCGACTTTGATTGAACCAATGGCCAAATCGGCTTTTAGCCGGATGGGAATTTTATTACCATCGTCTGTAATCCAAAGGGTAACACTCTCTTGTTCTCTAAAAACCCTTCCAGACTGAACATAGGGTCTGAATTTCATGCATTTGATCTTGCCGAATTTGGTATTGAGATTTTCTATTCCCAAATACTTCATTTTAAAAACATAATTTTCATAGTCGAAAAACATATTGATGCTAAAAGTTTCATTAGGCTTTAATTTATGATCGGGATAATAGGCTCTCAAATAATAAAAGGCTGACATAAGATCTTGGGCATTGTCAGCAATTTCGTAAGTACTTTTTTCGTTTTTTTTTAGGTTATTAACATGGGCTAAATTTTGATGGTGGTCAAAATTGATTTCCAGATTTTTGGTATAACCCCCCTCATCTATATCACGTATAAACCAGAAGGGGAGAACCTTTTTTTCATCAAAATAGGTGTCATAATGATCTTCTACTTTAAAAAACCAACGAGCCAATCCTGTTGTGGTACCATAGCCTTTGGCATGTAGAACGGGAATACCGTTCACTGTATCATTACTGAGTTCCAAAGTGGCATAGCTAGCATTAAAAATTCCGTAATGGATTCTGAATTGAAACCATTCTCCTGCCCCAAAGGGCAGCGACGGCTTGGGAGTTACGTTTGCTGGGTCAGCTTGGGCATAACCCAATAGGCTCAAACTGCAAATCAAAAGCAACAATAATTGTTTATTTTTTAATGGCATGCTATACAAAATTAAATAAATGATTGAAATGCCCTTTTAATTAGGGTTAAGAAAAGGTCAAAAGACAATCAAAGGCTTTGTAATTTTTGATAAATTTTAACACCTTTTACCTTACCTAGTAATTGAATGATTTCAATCTCAGAGGCAACTTTGATCCTTTTTAAGGATTTAAATTCTTTGAGTAATATCTCCTTGGTTTTGGGCCCAATACCATCCACTCCGTCCAAAGGTGATTTTAGTGCTGCTTTGCTGCGGAGGTTTCGGTGGAGTGTTAAACCAAAGCGGTGGGCCTCGTTACGCAATTGCTGAATAATCTTGAGGGTCTCCGATTTTTTATCCAAATACATAGGAATGCTGTCTCCTGGGTAGTAAATTTCCTCTAGTCTTTTGGCTATGCCTATAATGGCAATTTTACCTCGAAGTCCCAATCGGTCCAAACTTTTTACGGCCGAGGAAAGCTGTCCTTTTCCTCCGTCGATTACAATTAGTTGTGGGAACGATTGTCCCTCATCTGATAGGCGTTTATAGCGTCGGTGAACCACCTCTTCCATAGAGGCAAAGTCATCGGGACCTTCCACAGTTTTGATTTTAAAATGACGGTAGTCTTTTTTGAAGGGCTTAGCATTTCTAAACACCACACAGGCCGCAGTTGGATTGGTACCTTGAATGTTGGAATTGTCAAAACACTCGATGTGAGTGGGCTCCTCATGAAGACGCAGGTCTGTTTTCATTTGGTTCATCAAACGCTTTACATGCCGTTCGGGATCTACAATTTTCATTTGTTTAAAACGCTCCAGTCGGAAAAACTTGGCATTTCTCTGGGACAGATCGACGAGTTTCTTCTTGTCGCCTAATTTGGGGACTGTTACTTTAATTTTTGGCCCCAGATCTATTTCGAAAGGGAGATAGATTTCTTTGGATTGGGAATTGAAACGTTGACGTATTTCAACAATGGCCAAAGGCAGCATTTCGGCTTCCGTTTCTTCTAACTTTTTTTTGATCTCTACCGTATGGGATCGAGTGATGGAACCAAAGGCGACTTGGAAAAAATTTACATAACCATAGCTCTCATCAGAGATGATGGTAAAGACATCCACATTGGTTATTTTGGAATTGACTACCGTAGATTTGGCTTGGTAATTTTCCAGTGACTCCAATTTTTCTTTGATTTCCTGTGCCCTTTCAAATTCCATCGCATTGGCATAATGCTCCATTTGGCTTTTGAACTGTTCCAAAGATCGACGAAAATTCCCTTTGATAATGTCTCTGATACCTGCAATATTCTGATCGTAATCTTCTTCGCTCACTTTTGCCTCACATGGAGCCATACAATTACCAATATGGTATTCCAGACAGACCTTATAGGACTGTTTTTGTATTTTTTCTTCGGAGAGGTCGAAGTTACATGTGCGAATGGGATAGATTCCCCGAATGAGCTCGAGTAAGGTATAAACTGTTTTTACATTGGGGTAGGGTCCAAAATACTCCGATCCATCTCGGATAACTTTACGGGTACTGAACACTCTGGGGAAAGG
>JABGSU010000144.1 GCA_018647605.1 Flavobacteriaceae bacterium
GAAGGTCCATCAGGTGCCAAAACTTTTTCTCGTTTTCTAATAGCGGCTTTTTTTTATTGTAGTTGACCAACGGAGTGTCGGTGGGGCTACCTACGAATTTAATGCTCCCGCAGGAAAATAAAAAAGGGCAAAGCAGTAAATAAAAAAGCTTTCTCATTAAAAATAAGTTGTTAGCTTGTGTTTTTCGTTCATCCTAACTCCCTTTTCTGTATTCTGGAGCGTGATCAACTCGTGATAGGGATCATGCTCTAAAAATAGCAAGAAATCCTTTTCGCACGCCAATTTTAAAAACTTACTTTTTTCTTCCATGGTCATCAGTGGACGGGTGTCATAACCCATTACATAGGGAATGGGCAAGTGGCCAACGGTGGGGATAAGGTCGGCTGCAAATACCACTGTTTTATTCTGGTATTTGATTAGTGGTAACATTTGTTTTTCCGTGTGGCCATTGACCAGAATGACGTCAAACTCTAAAGGAGTATTCTCCATTATAAAACCGTCACCTTTGAGCAAGGTCAGTTGACCGCTTTCGTCAATGGGTAAAATGTTTTCTGGCAAAAATGATGCTTTTTCGCGTGGATTGGGATTTGTGGCCCACTGCCAATGACTTTCGTGAGACCAAAAAACAGCATTTTTAAATGCGGGAGTGAGCACTCCATTTTTGTTTTTCATTATCGCATCCCCACAGTGGTCAAAGTGAAGGTGGGTCAAAAACACATCAGTGATATCGTCTCTGTGAAAACCTTTTTGACTAAGGGATGCATCCAAGCTTTCGGGTCCTGATCGATCGTAATAACCAAAAAATTTTTCACTCTGTTTGTTGCCCATTCCAGTATCAATCAAAATCAGTCGATTGCCTTCTTCAACTAACAAAGACCTACTGCATATTTCTATTCTGTTGTTAGCATCGGCGGGGTTGGTTCTATCCCATAAAGGTTTGGGGACCACACCAAACATAGCTCCTCCGTCCAATTTGAAATTTCCGCAAGCGATGGAATGCAGTTCCACAGTTTTATAATTTGATTCGGGTTAAATACATGTCGCTTGTCATATAGAGGTATTGGAATTGATTATCGAAAGCACAGTTGGAGGATCTCTCTTGGGTTCTTATGGTACCCAAATGTTTTCCCTCTGGGGTAATGATCAAAACACCTCCCGGACCTGTACTGAATAGGGTTCCCGAAGGATGAACTTTGAGGCCATCAAAACTTCCCTTGTTTTTTTTTGCCAGTGCATTTCCGTCAAAGAAAACCCTTCCGTTTTCAACCCCATCGTGTACAATATTATATGCCATGATCCTTGGGTTTTTAGGGTCAGAAATGGCTACATAAAGGGTTTTTTGATCATTGGAAATGGCTACTCCATTGGGTCGGGTTAGGTCATCAATGATCAGAGAAAGCTCTCCCCGAGAGGTCAATTTAAAAACACCATTGAAATCTAATTCTTTCCAAGGGTCGTCGTCTCCCTTTTTTAAACCATAAGGAGGGTCGGTAAAATACAAATCGCCATTTTTGGCATAGACCAAATCATTGGGGCTGTTAAAATATTTGTCTTGATATTTACCGATAACTGTGGTAAAACTTTTCCTTTCCCAGTCTTTGAGACGAGCGACTCTTCTGTCCCCGTGCATGCAAATGACGAGTTGACCATTCTGATCTAAGGTCAAACCGTTGGAACCGCTTTCATCTCGGTTCATAGCGTTGTGACTACCCTTTTTTTCTCGGGGAGCAATACCGGTAAAGCCACTTGGATCAAGAAATACAGTCAAACCATTTTTTTCATCCCATTTGTAAATTTTATTTTTTGGGACATCGGAAAATAAAACAGCATTTAGCGGTTCAACCCACACGGGTCCCTCCGACCATTCAAAGCCTTCGGCAAGTATTTCAATCTCTGCACTCTGGGGAACGAATAGGTCCATATCTGCGTGTAATCGTTCAACCGATCCAATGGTTCGTTTTTGTTGTGCGGACAAACCAGCGACAAAGCACACTATGAACAGTTGGATAAATTTAATTTTCATGTCGTTATCGTTTTGAGTTCTAGAAATTTATAGGAACTAAAAATTCTGTCTAAAAGATAGATATATTATTTTTTTTCAAGAATTTTAAGAAGCTCCTCTGCGAAAGCTAGCATCTGTTTAATTTCTTGAATACTTGCCAAACGTTCCTTACCTCGAATCAGTATAGAGTCTCCATTAGATTCTAAGTAATAGGCAGGATGGCTCTCAAAAAAGAAAATAAGCTCATCTGTAAAAAATGAACGAATGGACTTTACATCTTCCCCACTAAGATAAAACCTTTTTGAAAAGTCAGGATGCTTTTTAAAGTCAATATCTTGAAGGCCTGATAGTTGAAGTATGGCAGTCATAAAGTTCTCTTTGTCAAGAGTAAAAACGGGCATTTTCTGATGTACTTTGATCTGTAAAAAGGTTGACCTTAAGTCTTCTTTAGCAATAAATGCCCCTTCGCTGTAGGAAAGATCAAACAGTAAAAAGTCCTTGTTTTTGCTTTCTAAATTATTGTATCGGTAATTGATCCATTTGGTTTTGAAATAGAAAAACTGTTCTAAATCAGCATAATTAGAGACAGGATCAGCGAGGTATTCCCAATCGAGAATGGTCGATAGCTTTTGCAAAAGCTTCTGTCTTTTAGTCAGAGAAATTTCGAAGTTTAAAAAGGATGATTCAGGCAAGCTTTTGCGAATGGCAAAAGGATGTTTGGTTTTGGCTTCGTGTACATCGAGACCAATGATTTCAAAAAAACCGCCTTGTCGCGAAAAACTTCGACTATAATCGTTGAGTCCTTCCATTACGGTATGATCTACAAACTCACAAAGTGAAAAATCGATAATGGCATGTTCACTGGGGGGAATTTCGTCCAATTTAGCTTTGAGCTTAAAAAAGTTCAAAAAGCTGCAAAAATTCTTTACACTGACATAGTAATTCCCCGTTTCCTCTTCTAAGTACATCAGTACATTGGGTTTGAGCCAATTGCGTGAAAACAAAACCCCACTTTTGTTGAGGAAGACGTGTACCAATAGGGTAGTCAATATACCCAGTAAAATACCGGTGGTTAGGCTGGTGAGTAAGGTAGTAACTAGGGTAGTAAGGAATATAATGGCTTGTTCTTTTCCTATTTTGTAGATCCTAAACAAGTTTTCGGGAGTCGCGAGTCTATAGCCCGTATAGCCCAAAATAGCAGCCAGTGCAGGCATAGGAATTTTTTGAATTTGCTTGGCAAATAATAGTATAAAAACAACTAAAAAGGCGGCGTGAAAAAAGTTGGCAGAACGATTATTACCTCCGTTGTTGACGTTAACCGAACTTCTTGCAATAACAGTGACTACATTAAGGCCGCCAAAAAAACCACTAATTCCCGTGGCAATTCCTAAAGCCCTAAGGTCTTTATTAATATTGGATCTTCTTTTTAGAGGATCCAGCTTGTCAACGGCTTTTATACTCAACAACGACTCTATCACGGCGACTAAAGTAATGGAAAGGGTATAGCCCATAAATTCAGAGGAAAGAATTTTACTGAAATCTGGTCTGGGTAGAGACGCCATCAAATTTTCGGGTAAGGTTATCATAAGATTGGAACCTAAAACTTCGGGTGTTTTTAAAACTAAATCATAGTAATACATCACCCCGATTGAGGCAATCACTACCCACATGGGTGCGGGGATCAATTGGAAAACAGAATTTCTGACTCGTGCATAAAGAAACAAAAAGCAGAGACTCAAAACGCCTATACAGGCGGCCAAAATGAGTTCATTTGAGGGGTTGGCCAGTAGGTTTTTTATGGAATTGGGGATCAAAATCAATTGACTGATGGTATTACCTTTAACATCAGTAAACCCCAACATGACGTGAAATTGTTTGGCTAAAATACCCACTCCAATGGCAGCCAGCATTCCTTGAAGTGCTGTAGAAGGAAAAAACTCGCTCAATGCACCCAATCGAAAAACACCAAAAATAAAAAGTAGTAAACCCGACAGCATGATGGCAGCCAAAGTGAACAAATAGCCTTGATACAAATCCCCTTCTCCCATACCAACAATGGCCGAAAGAATCACGATTACCAAGCCATTACCAGGACCTGTAATGGTGAGGTGTGAACCACCCAATATTGAAACGACTACACCTCCAGCGATGGCTGCAATGATTCCAGCGATGGGGGGTGCTTCGGAGGCAATGGCCAATCCTAGTCCCAAGGGCAAAGCGATGAGTGAAACGACAAAACCCGAAAAAATATTCTTGGGTAAGTCCCCAAAAAATTGTTTAAAAGGGTTGGCTTTATTCATTTCCTTTTAAGTTTATGATTAAAACATCGGTGGGTAATTCCGCTAAAATATGTTCAATATCTCGCGTGATAAAACGGTCGATAAAGCTCAAGTTTTCTTGTGCATTCATTACCAATAAATCTGCTCGAACTAATTTGGCATAGTGTCCAATAGAATATCCTCGTCTTCCAAATATGCTTTGGGTTGTCCAATTGACATCGGCTGTCAATGCATCAGAAAGTTTTTGAACCACGTCTTTTACCCTTGTTTGTTCCTGCCTTCTCAACTTTTCTTTCTTCAGGGTGGCCCGCCTCAAACTTCTGTCATCGTCGACGGCTACTGCAACTTTGGACCTACTGATTTCTTCTACCAGTGATATTTTTTTGACTCCTAAAGCGTTTGCAACCACAAAAGCGGCTTCGATGGTTAGCTTGGTTTGAGGACTGTCAAGCCCATTGACGACTATGTGTTGACACGGCTGTCTTTCAACCGATGGGTTAATCAATAGCAGTACAGAGCATTTAGCCTTACGGGTAATTTTCCTAGCGATAGACCCTAAATAAAACTTAAGGACATTTTCTCTTTTCAAAGCGCCCAGAAGAATCAAATCCACATCGAAATCTTTGCTCGCTTGGAGTAGTGTTATTACAGGATCTCCGATCCTCCAGTGGACAGATATTTTTTCAGATTGAACAGGGCTCGAGCCGACAATTTCATTAAAAATAGATTCTTTTTCAGGGGTTTTTCTTCCTACGTGAACAAAGACCAATTCCCCTCCAAAATAATGCGCCATCCTTAAAGCTTCATAAATATTGGCTTTCAGATTGGGCGAGAAAGCAAATCCCACCATTATTTTTTTGAATGCTATCGAACTCATTCCCTCAATATAGAAATTCAATTTTCACCAACCAAATTTTTTTATGAATTGACACAGATCATTTTTTATAGTCTGCTTCATTGAGGTTAAATCATCTAATTAAAAACCTTGTTAATACTGAACCCAGTTGGTTTTCTTTTTCCTTTTCTCCAAATTCAGGGGGAGGTCTTCCCAAGGATAGCGATTGTTTCTTATTTCAGCCAACTGATTATCTATAAGTCTTTGGAGCGAATCTTTCCTGGGATGAATATCGAAAATATCGTTTTCTTGAGAAAAGTCTTGATTCAAGTCATACAATTCGTAATCTTTAAGAGTAATGGTTTGTATATATTCGTGGTCGTCTTGAGAATACTGGTGAGCCCTTGGAATGGTATCATGATCTAAACCTAGGATCATGTGATTTCCAACACGCATGGCAATTTCTGGTTGGGTTCGGTAAAAGAACCAGTAGAGTGGCCGCTGGCGCTGGAAAGGCCTTCCTTCCAAAAGGGGTAAAAGACTCGTTCCATCCAGGCCGTTTGGAGGATCTATACCTATGATATCACACAGGGTAGGAACTATATCAACTAAACCTGTTGGACTATGAATGATTTTTTTATTTGTTTTAATTTGGGGCCACTTTACAATTCCAGGAACTCGGATTCCCCCGTCATACAAGTAACTTTTTACGGCCTTTAACCCTGCGTTGGAGGCCAAACGATAGGAGCCATTGTCCGAACTAAAGATGATGAGGGTATTGTCAATCAAATCATTTTGTTTTAGATAATCCAAAATCTGACCAATGGCCAGATCCAAATGGTCAATATTTGCAAGATATTCGGCATCTTTAGTGGGTAGGTGTTTATATTTTTCAACCAGCTTAGGAGGGGAGGCAACTATCCGGTGTGGTTCGTGAAAAGCGGCATACAAAAAGAAAGGATCATCTCCTCTTTGACTCATCCAGTCTATGGATTCTTGTGCTACAATCTGGCAAGAATAACCGTTTATGAGGCCCAAGGCATTACCGTTTAGGATAAAGTTTTTAGGATTGAGGTGGGAGGGTTCAGCATTATTTTCGGTTCCCAAAGAGTGGTCAAAACCCTGATCGTGGGGTTGTGGGTGATTGAGTTCGGCGTCTTGGGTGAGGTCACCCAAGTGCCATTTTCCAATATGTGCTGTACGATAGCCTTTGGTTTTCAGTAACTCAGCCAATGTCACTTCCTTATCTGGAAGATGCAAAGGATGATGGGGTGGTCGATAGCTGTACATGCCTACCTTGGCAGGACTTTTACCGGTCAATAAGCCTGTTCTTGAAGGAGAACAGTTGGGCGCAGCTGCATAAAAATTATCAAATAAAACCCCTTCTTTAGCAAGTCGATTCAGGTTTGGTGTTTTAGTAGCCCTTCCAATCATTTCAAAATCTCCATAGCCCATGTCATCTGCTAATAGTAATACAACATTTGGCTTTTTGGGTTCTTTTGTTGCGCGATCATTGCATTGCAAACACAGTAGGGAAGTGAAAAAGACAAAAAAGGGAATACGATTCACGGTCTAGTTTTTTCGCTAAGTTACCTTTTCGAACAATTAGATCAAAATCACCTCTACAAATGAAGATCAGATTATCAATCGCAGAGGTAATTTGAGAAACAATGCTTTTATTCTTCTTTTTTCTCTTTGGCTTTGAAGCTATACTGGATTCCAATGGTCAAAAGATTTTCGTTTGCCATTTGAATTCCATTTGTATCTTGGGATAAAGGAATTTCATAGCTCACACCCAAACGAAAGTTTTTAAGAGTACCCTCAGGAAAATAGAAATTGGAACTAAAACCGAGGTTCAATTGATTTCCTCCTGAATTAGTGGCATTAAATAAAGGCATCATGATGGGATTAAGAGCATCATATTGCCCTTTTATTTTTGAACGTTTGATGTATTTAAGACTGGTGGCTAAACTCCATTTCTGTGAGAGTTTTAAAGCCCCCCAACCTTGCGTTTGAAACGAATTACCTAATCGGTAGCCATTATCATTTTCTCCAGTGCGGATTTGGTATCGGCTTTGCCATCCCCAAGACAAAGCGGAAGATTGCCCCTGATGAGTAAGACCAATAATAGGGCCCCAAGTTCCACTACCCAACTGCATGGGATAGGCCAAAGGAGTATTACTCATCATGGGAGTATCGCCTTTTTGATCGATGCTTCCCGTAGGAATAGAAAATCCAGCTTGTAAATGAATCGAATTTCGGTTTTGATTGTAAAGTTTAATCAGAGCAGACAAAGACAAGTCTCCAAGGCCATCTGACTCAGTGGAAAAAGAAGCATTCATTCGGTTTACTAAATCCATAGAAAGAACAGAATAATTTGTCATCATCATTAAAGTAAGCTGATCTGAAAAAGCATACATTATACCCAGCATGTGCATACTCATTTGCATTTCCTTTGGTGCTGCCATATAGCTTTGATGAACAACGGAGGTGGCCATGTCTTGGTTACCAGAACGGGCCCCTCCCATGGTCATATTCATCAAACGATAGGAGGCCATCCACTCCCCTTTTTTATGGTAATGATCCCCCATGACATCCATGGGTGCATGTCCATCAGGCCTACCTGATGTCCAAAGGTTTTCTTGTGCTGAGGTAAATAGAGAACAAAACATTAAGATGCCATAAAGGCAATTGTTGATTTCTTTCATGCTAATGCTTATTAATTTTTATTGGTAACATCTGCCAGGTGTTAGGCAAGCGGAATTTCTAATTGATTACTCCACCGAACCTCTAGAAAAGACAGAGATATTTTTGTGTTGATTTTGAGATAAAATAAAAAGCATTTACTTGATGGTCAAGCTCTAAATAGGGGAGGTTTTGTTTTGGTGGAGGTGTATCGGGAGGAAAAGAATTTTCCCTGTAGCTTGTGCTAGGTGAAATGAAAAGATAGAGGGTTAAATAATTCTTAAACAATAATTGATAAGACAGTTGTTTGTGGAGCGATAAGAGTTGGATTTCCCATTTGGTTTGAGGAATTTCACTTTTAGTACCTGCTGTATTATTTTCCCCAAGTTGCTGCATCAAGTAGCACTTTCCATTACAGCTACTCTGGGGACTTCTTTTTTTAGGCACAAGACTTCAGCGATGTAGTCGAAGTTGACCAGATAATCCAAAACTGGGATAGCGAGACGAATCAAAGATACTCCAAACGGAATCAATAAAGAGTAGGTTAAAAAAAGTTTCAACTCAATTTTTAAGACATTAATCATTCAGCTTTAAGACGGCCATAAAAGCTTGTTGGGGGATTTCTACATTACCGACTTGACGCATTTTCTTTTTTCCTTTTTTCTGTTTTTCGAGTAGCTTTCGTTTACGGGTAATGTCTCCTCCATAACACTTGGCGGTTACATCTTTACGTAACGCTTTGATGGTTTCTCGTGAAATAATCTTAGCGCCAATAGCAGCTTGGATGGGAATATCGAACTGCTGTCTTGGGATCAATTCTCTTAGCTTTTCACACATTTTTTTTCCAATGTGGTATGCATTATCGGCATGAATCAGCGCCGAAAGGGCATCTACAGGATTGGCATTGAGCAGTATATCCACTTTTACCAATTTTGAAGGACGCATTCCAATTGGTGAATAATCAAAAGAAGCATAACCTTTAGAAACAGTTTTCAATCGGTCGTAAAAATCAAAAACAATCTCCGCCAAGGGCATATCAAAGTTTAATTCCACCCTTTCCGTGGTCAGATAGGTTTGGTTGGTAATGACTCCTCGTTTTTCAATACAGAGAGACATGACGTTACCGACAAAATCTGATTTGGTTATAATGGAGGCCTTAATATAGGGTTCTTCTACACGATCTAAGAAAGAAGGGTCGGGTAAATCAGAGGGGTTGTTTACCATTACAATTTCATCAGGATCTTTCTTGGCATAGGCATGATAGGAAACGTTGGGAACCGTTGTAATCACGGTCATGTTAAACTCGCGCTCCAGCCTTTCTTGAATGATTTCCAAATGCAACATTCCCAAAAATCCACAACGGAAACCAAAGCCTAGAGCGGCTGAACTTTCTGGAACAAAAACAAGTGAAGCGTCATTTAACTGAAGCTTTTCCATACTGGCCCGTAACTCTTCATAATCTTCTGTATCTACAGGATAAATTCCCGCAAAAACCATGGGTTTGACTTCTTCAAATCCTTCGATCATCTCTTGAGTTGGGTTGTCTGCTCCCGTTAGGGTGTCTCCGACCTTTACCTCTTTGGCTTCTTTGATTCCAGTAATGAGGTAACCTACATCTCCAGCAGTTATGGACTTCTTAGGCTCTTGTTTGAGTTTAAGAGTTCCTATCTCGTCGGCAAAATAAGTTTTACCTGTAGCAATAAATTGTATTTTTTGCCCCTTTTTGATTTCACCATTGATGATTCTGAAATAGGTTTCTACCCCTCGAAAAGGATTGTAGACCGAGTCAAAAATCAAGGCCTGTAGAGGAGCCTCTACTTTTCCTTTTGGAGGAGGAATGCGCTCAATGATAGCGGTTATTATATTTTGAATTCCCAATCCTGTTTTCGCCGAGGCTGGGATGACTTCTTCGGCCTTACACCCTAAAAGATCCACAATGTCATCGGTCACTTCTTCTGGATTGGCAGAGGGAAGATCTACTTTATTGAGAACAGGAATAATTTCCAGATCGTTTTCTAGGGCAAGGTAGAGGTTGGAAATGGTTTGTGCCTGAATGCTTTGGGCAGCATCGACAATCAAAAGTGCGCCCTCGCAGGCAGCAATAGATCGGGATACCTCATATGAAAAATCCACATGACCTGGAGTATCAATGAGATTGAAAACATATGGCGCACCTTCATGTTCGTATTCCATCTGTATGGCGTGCGATTTGATGGTGATTCCTCTTTCTCGTTCCAAATCCATATTGTCAAGTAACTGCTCTTGCATCTCTCGAGTAGTTACAGCTCCCGTAAAATCTAGCAAGCGATCCGCAAGGGTGCTTTTACCATGATCGATATGGGCTATGATGCAAAAATTTCTAATATGTTTCATCCGCGCATTTTCCTCTGCTTCTACAAAGATACTTATTTTGAAAGCTTGCTTTTTTGTTTAACTCAGAAAAGTTACTTTTAAATTCTAATTGTGAAAAAAATGAAAACCCTATCCAGACCATTGCAAATAATATTGGCTATCACTTTTATATTTTCTGCCTATACCAAAGCCGTAGGCCCAGGATTTTTTGAGATCACTTTAATGGATCAGGGCTTAGCACCCAACAGAGCCTTTGCGGGTCATATGGCACGTTTTTTTATCGGCTTAGAGTTTGCTCTAGGACTTCTGATGTTTTTTCCTTTTTTTATCAAACAATTGATGCAATTCACTTTTTTATTATTGGGGGGTTTTACGGTTCATTTGATTTATCTATGGTCCATTGGAGACACTGAAAACTGTGGCTGTTTTGGAGAAATGATTTCCATGACACCCGAGCAGTCCATTCTCAAGAACCTGGTGATGTTGGCGGTGGCTTTTGTGATTTTCAAAACTGCGAAATCTCAAAAAATATCTAAAATTATTGTTTTTGGTTTCATAGGAGCGACCATTCTAAGCATGTGGTTGTTTTTGCCGATGCCCAATCATGAAGATTTCCCATTTGACACTTTTACTCATTTTGAGTACAAAGGGAGGTCTGATCTTTCTTCAGGCGAAAATTTAATCGCTGTTTTTAATTTGGACTGTGAACACTGTCAAGAAGCTGCCACAACATTGGGCGAACTTCAAAGAAAATTTAAAGATTTCCCAGAACTCTATGTCCTTTTCTATCAAGAGGGTTCTACTACCGTTGAAGGTTTTGAAAGCATAACACAATCCACATTTCCCTATGCCTTTATCGACGTCAATACCTTTTTTGATTTAATAGGAGATTCTCCCCCAAGAATTTATTATCTCAACAAGGGAGTAGTAGCCGAAATTTGGGATGCTGATTTCACTGAAAACATCCTAAAGACTTTTGACTTAGAATAATAGACTAATATGGCAAAGGATTTTGCTATTTTTGTAAAAAATTCAAATTGGTCAAAATTGGCGACATACCGGTAGGAAATTTTCCTTTGTTGTTGGCTCCCATGGAGGATGTTAGTGATCCACCTTTCCGCGCCTTGTGCAAAGAGAATGGTGCCGATGTGGTTTACACTGAGTTCATTTCTAGCGAGGGATTGATCCGTGATGCTGCCAAAAGTGTTCAGAAATTAGACATTTACGAAAAAGAACGCCCAGTGGGCATTCAGATTTTTGGGGCCAATTTGGAATCCATGCTGCGATCGGTTGAGATTGTTGAGGCTTCTCAACCTGACATTATAGATATCAACTTTGGTTGTCCTGTCAAAAAAGTGGTGAGTAAGGGAGCAGGAGCAGGAATTTTGAGAGACATCCCCCTGATGGTCAAACTGACAGCAGAAATGGCCAAACACACTTCTTTGCCTTTGACGATTAAAACACGTTTGGGTTGGGACCACGATTCCATCAAGATCGTGGAGGTAGCAGAGCGCCTGCAAGATGCCGGAGCCAAAGCCATTTCCATTCACGGTCGAACAAGGGCTCAAATGTATAAAGGCGAGGCCGATTGGAAACCCATTGCTGCCGTAAAGAATAATTCGAGGATGCATATCCCTGTTTTTGGCAATGGAGATGTCGATAGTCCTGAACGCGCTATGGAAATGCGTGACCGTTACGGTTTGGATGGCGCAATGATTGGTAGGGCAAGCATTGGAAATCCGTGGTTTTTTAATCAAGTAAAACACTATTTTGAAAAAGGAACCCACTGCGATCCTCCCAGCTTGAAAGACCGAGTGGCGGTGGCCAAACGCCATCTAGAAATGTCCATTGCATGGAAGGGTGAGGTATTGGGCGTTTTGGAAACACGACGTCACTATACCAACTATTTTAAAGGCATTCCCAATTTCAAACCTTATAGAACTGCCATGGTAACTGCCAATGACCCCAATGAGGTCTTTGAAATCCTGAACCGTGTTTTGGAAGAGGTATTAGAACTGGCTTGAGTTTAGTTTATCGTTTTATACCTCTACTGGCCCAAGCAGAGGCGATGCTCCCCAACACAATTAGGGTCGCCATCACCAAAAGTAAATTTTCAAACTCCCATTTGACGGGATAGGGTAAACTTGTTCCAGGGACATGAATAAAAGGAATCCACTGTTGGATCAGGATTACAACAGAAGACAAAACTATCCCGAGACCCCCACCAAACAAGATGATGAGCATACCCAGAAGAAAAAAAGTATAGCGGAGATTTTGTTGTGAAATGCCCATGGCTTTAAGAATAGTCATCTGAGGTCTTTTTTCTAAAATCATCATCACCAAAGCACCTACTACATTGAAAAGTGCGATGATAAGTACCAGTGTAAAAATAAGATAAATGGCCAAATGCTCCGTATTTAGCATTTTGTAGAGGGCAGTATTGAGTTGAGCCCGGTCTTTTATTTCTATGGCTTCTCCCAAAATTTTTTGTACTTCCTTTTTTAAATCTTTGGTGTTGGCCTCTGATAATACCTTAATTTCTATGGAAGAAAAGGTATTGGGAGGGTACTGCAACAAATTACGGGCAAAACCCAAGTTGCTGAAAATGTATTTTTTATCAATGTCTTCACTGATTTGATACAAACCAATAGTGACGGCCTGTTGGGTATAAAATGGATTTTGTCTCAGACCACTTTTTGTGTTTTTACGTGGAATACTGATGTTGAGAAAAGAACTGTAGTCATAAACGCCCAAATCCATTCCAGCTCCGATACTGTAGCCCGCAACAATGGCATCAGTATCAGGGATGAGCCACTCTCCAACGGCTACAAGCGAATCGGCGGGAATGACTGAAAGATAATCGATCCCTACACCTTTGAGGTAGGCTACTTGATTCTTTTCCTTAAAGGAAAGAAAAACTTTTTCCTCTAAAATGGGGCTGAAGGCCACAATACCATCTACCTGCTTCAATCGTGCTATGCGGGTACTATCAAAACTAATGGTTTTACCTTGCGTTGCCGTTACCCGATAGTCAGGATCAAAAATATTGGAGAAAGACAAGCCAAAATCTTTTAGTCCAGCAAAAGCACTGAGGACAATCATTAACGCAGCCGTTGCAACGACAATGACCAATAAAGCAATTCGATTGATCCTATTGATTACGGTTTGTCCACTTTTCGAAAAAAAATAACGCCAAGCGATTTTGAACACTACCGGCATGATTTACTTTTTTTGTCTTTTGGGCAAACTTTGGGTATCATCAATAGGATTTTCGGGCTGATTGAGGGCTTTTTCGATACGATCTACATAATCCAAAGAATCATCGATATAGAAGGAAAATTCAGGCATGCGCCTCAATTGATTTTTCATTCTTTGGGACATGTCGTGCCTGATCTGAAAGCTGTTTTCTTTTATGCCTTTAAGATAAGTCACCGCTTTGTCTTGGGGAAAAATGCTGAGGTAAACTTTGGCAAGGGAAAGGTCAACGGTTACACTAACCTTGGTAATAGAAAGCACTAGGTTAGAGGCCCCTTGATTACGAATGGCTTGTTGAAGCATGGCAGCCATTTCCTGCTGAATAGCGGTGGCGACTTTTTTTTGTCTTGGTGTTTCTTCCATACCCATAGTTTACAAAAGTAGGCATTCCTCATGATAATTGTTATTTTTGAGACTATGAGAAAATATAGTATCCGATTATTTTTAACAAGTTTATGGACCCTATTTAGCCTAACCTCTGTTTTTGCTCAAGAAGATGTCGAAGAGATGCGGCAAATGATTTTTGAAAAAACCAATGCTTTGAGAATTGAAAAAGGCTTGTCCAAACTGATACGTCTGGACTCTCTGATGGATTTGGCTCAGTTTCATAGTGAGAACATGGTCAAACACGATTTTTATTCCCATGTGGATCATTTAGGACGCAATCCTGTGGAACGTGCCGAAAAATATAAATTAAAGGCTTGGGTGAGAAAAGGCAATAGGTTTAATGGTATAGCCGAAAATATTGCTCAAACACCATGGTTTGAAAATGTAAAGGGATGTGGAGATACACGATCTCCAGAAAGTTTGGCCGAATGTATGGTCTCGGGTTGGAAAAATAGTCCCCCTCATTACAAAAATATTTTAGGGGATTTTACCCATTTTGGGGTGGGTCTTTATTTTGATGAAAAGGGTATGGGTTTTGGCACTCAGAACTTTCGTTAGCCTACCATTCCACTTGCTCCCATTTGTATTCTGAGCTAAGTCGAAAAGCTCCAAGAAACTTCTTTTTCCATTGATTTGGAGGGATCAGTGAAAGGTACTCTTCCTTCTCACCTTGGTACAGAAAATAAACCTCTCCCACCAAAGGCTCAAATTTAAACTTAGCGGTATATACCTTTTGAGTGTCACTGGCAGATTTTACAAAATTTTTGATTTTGTTTTGCAACTCTTCCAGTTCTATTTGCAACTGTTTAGATACCTTTTCGACTCCTTTCTGTTTGAAAGCATCTACGTTAGGAATCTTGATAACGGGCCCGTTGGCCTGAGTAGCATAGGGGAGCAAGCGGGCAATATAGTCCTCCTGTTCTTGGTCCCAAACAACCTGATCTGGCTTTTTCTTTTTCAACTCAATTTTTTTCAAAGATAGGGAGTTTCAAATCCTTCGGGATTTTTTGCCTAAAAAGAAGTTTATTTTTTTAAGTCTTTGATTGCATTATACAATAGAAAGATCAAAAAAACGATGACACAGTAAACAATAATATTTTTGCAAAAAATATCCCAATTAATTGGATTTTGAAAACCATATTCGGGTAACGACTACCTCTTGATCCATCACTTTTTTAAGAAACTCTGTGATGTGATCCAACTTATACCCTTTTTGTTCATATATTGAGGAAACGGCTACTACGGATCCCGCTTCATAAACTTTTTTAGTGGGTTGAGAGGCTCCTCTATCTTCATAAACAACGATACTATTTTCGTTTGAATTGACCTCAGAACTGTTAATGGTAAGTACCAATCGCTCCACCTGATTTTTTTTGCCAATCAAATGATTAGAGTGAATTATATATCCGCTGGCTAGAGTCACGACATAAAACAGAGACACAATAAATATCGATGCCCTATCTGTATTGTTCATTTCAATAAGGTTTATTCAGTAAATATAAAAATTTAGTAATATTTGATGGCAAGCTCAACTCTTTATTTCTGAGCATTACAGGGAATTATTTTAATAGTGTATTATCAAAAAAACAACCAAAAAGACACTTTTAATGGCACAATAATTTCTTGAATTGTTAGTAGTTAACCTTAATAATGATTTAACATCTCCTTGCTTGTTAATTAATTACATCTTTAGTAACTTTATATAAAAAATAAACCAAGTGATCAAGCCCGATTTTGAAACCATTTCCCCCGACACTGGACATTCCTATAAATATGCATATTTTGACAGTCGTTCGCCAAATACAAATAAGATTAAGTGGCATTACCACCCTGAGGTAGAATTGGTTTACATCAACTCAGGAGTAGGGAAAAGACAAGTGGGAACCCATCTGTCAAATTATCAAGATGGGGATTTGATATTAATTGGTTCCTATTTGCCTCATACTGGATTTACAAAAGGTTTTGAAGAAAACCAAAAAGAAATTGTCATCCAATTCAAGCCCGATATATTCGAGAATGCTTTTCAGAACTTTGAGGAATTGAAGATCATTAATCAGCTGTTGGAATTATCCAAAAAAGGAATTGTTTTCAGTGGCTCGATAAAGGAAGACATTGGGTTGAGAATGGAAGGGCTACAATATGAATCACAGTTAGATGCTTTTTTGACCTTTGTTAAAATACTCTACGATTTGGCGAAAGAGAAAGACAGAAAAACCCTCAATGCGGAGGGCTATGCTTTTATCAGCAGCCCCTCCGACAACAAGAGACTTAAGACCATTTTTAACTACATAAGAGATCATTTTATGGAGCCCATTGCATTGGAAGATATTTCCACTCAGGCATTTATGACACCTCAATCTTTTTGCAGGTTTTTTAAAAAGAGCACTAACAAAACATTTACCGCTTTTCTGAACGAGTACCGCATCAATCATGCAACCAAATTACTTTCAGAAACCGATGATGATATAAAGTCCATTTGCTACGAAAGTGGATTTAACAATCTTTCCAACTTCTTTCGAAACTTTAGAAGGATTACCCAATTGACCCCCAATGCCTATCGAGATCAGATGATGGGTGACATAAAAACGTAAAATCTACTTTTCTTCTTTCTCGTATTGGAAGGAAAAAATATCAGAATACTGATGCGCTTCAGTCATCATGCTGTCCATTTTTTGAACGATCTCTGGGTATTGCTCCGCCAAGTTATTTTCTTCCCCGATATCGTCTGTCAGTCGATAGAGTTCAATGGGAGCATCGGGACTTTTAGCCATATTCAATCGAACCCCTTTCCATTGATCCATTCTAACTGCCTGTCTTCCTCCTCTTTCTAAAAATTCCCAGTAGAGGTAGGGATGGGTTTGTTGTTGATTACCCATAAGAGTAGGAAGGAAGGAGATTCCATCAATTGAGGTCATGTCTTTTTCTATGCCCGCGATTTCAACAGCTGTGGAAAAAAAATCCCAAAATGCAGAAATGTGGTCGGTGGTTGAATTGGGTTGAATCTTGGAAGGCCAATAGGCGATCATGGGAACGCGAATACCTCCTTCATAAAGATCTCTTTTATAACCTCTCAGAGGTCCGTTGCTGTCAAAATAATCGGGATCTGCTCCACCTTCCAGATGGGGTCCGTTGTCGGAAGTAAAAATAATGAGAGTATTTTCGTCGATGCCCAGTTGGTGAACCTTATCTAAAACTTCACCCACTTGATCGTCCAAAATATTGATCATAGCGGCAAAGGCGGCATGACTTTCCGCTTGATAATTGTACCTTCCTACGCTGTATCCTTCTTTTTTTTGATCGTATTCCTTCTCGGGCAAATACTTGTCTCGATATTTTACCATATATTCTTGGGGAGCCACTAGCTCAGCATGAGGAATTACAGCGGGATAAAACATAAAAAAAGGAGCCTCTTTATTTTCTTCCAAAAAGGATAAAGCTTTTTGGTGGATCAATTCTGGTGCATAGGTTTGAGCTGTTTTACCATCGTTGCCAGTCAAGCTTTCCTTTGTTTGATTGTCCCAAAGATGGGTAGGATAATAGTTGTGCGCCACTCGCTGGCAGTTGTAACCATAGAATTGATCGAAGCCCTGAAAATTGGGATCACCCTCAGAACTAGGATAACCCAGTCCCCATTTTCCAAAGGCTCCTGTGCTGTACCCTGCTTCCTTTAGCACTTCGGCAATGGTTAACTCCTCGGGAGCCAATGGATACTGCCCTTCGTTTTCTAAGGTAAAACCCCTTTCGGAGTTACCTCTAATGAAAGTATGCCCCGTATGTTGACCGGTCATTAACGCAGATCTCGAGGGAGCGCAAACCGTGGAGCCCGAATAGTGTTGTAAAAACCGCATTCCACCTTTGGCCAGTCGATCTAAATTAGGGGTTTCGAAATGGGTTTGTCCGTAAACCCCCACATCTCCATAACCCAAATCATCAGCCAAAATATAAATGATATTGGGAGGATTTGTCTTCTCTGTTTTTGAAGCATTAGGGTTTTGACAACCTATTAAAAAGATGAAACCAAAAAGCAAGGGAATATTTTTCATATTATAAAATTTAATTTTTAATGAGGGAGTTTGGAGCGAATCAATCCGTAGAAAAATGTTCCTAGGGTAGCAGAAGCGATTACTAAGGCAATTGGCATGAAGCCGGCTCCCAAGAGTGAAAACATTGGACCTGGGCAGGCACCTGAAATGGCCCAACCACAACCAAAAATAATCCCTCCAATTAAATAGCGTTTCCAGCCTTTCTCCTTGTCAGTTAGGGAGATGAGAGTTTGATCAAAAACAGATTTGATCTTCAATTTTTTGATAAGAAAAGTAAAAATGGCTCCAAAGAAAACAGCAGAACCAATGACACCATACATATGAAAAGAGTTGAACTGAAACATTTCATAAATCCTAAACCAAGAGGATACCTCCGACATGTATAATGTGATTCCAAAAAATATACCGATAAATAAATATATAATAGTTTTCATAAATAAATTAAAAGAGAAAAGGAATAATAAAATGGTTGACGAAAAGACCGCCAATAAAAAAGCCAATAACTGCAATAAATGAGGGCAACTGAAAATTGGTCAAACCAGATATGGCGTGCCCAGAGGTACAACCTCCGGCATATCGCGCTCCAAAACCGACTAAAAAACCACCCAATATGAGTAAAAGCAAAACATATGGGTCTGAAAAGGCATTATTCGAAAAAAGGAGCTTAGGAGCAAAACTTTTCCCTGCATCTTCAAATCCCAAAGCAACCAATTGATCGACGGTTTCTGTTGATATGGCTACAGCATTGGTACTGGCGATGAAGTTGGAGGCAATAAACCCACCGATAACCACTCCTAGCGAAACGACTAAATTCCATCCTTGCGCTTTCCAGTCAAATTGAAAGAAAGAAGCTTTTTTTCCAGCCCCCATCATGGAACAGAGGGTGCGGAGGTTGGAGGACATTCCAAAGGTTTTACCTGTCCAGAGCAATAAAAATAGGACAATTGCAATCATGGCTCCTCCGAAATACCAGGGCCACGGTTGGGTTAAAAATTCGAGCATAATTTATTTAATAGTGGTTGGACAAATATAGTCTGTAAGCTTTATTCCTATTTCTTTGATGGCTTTAAAGCCACCTTTGATATCGACAAGATTATGAATTCCTCTTTTCTTGAGTATAGAGGCTGCAATAACACTGCGGTATCCTCCAGCACAATGGATATAGAAATGTTCTTTTTCGGGAAATTGAGTTAAATGATCATTGAGAAAGTCCAAAGGTGTATTTTGGGCACCTAAAATGTGTTCAGAAATATATTCACCTTCTTTTCTGACATCAAAAACCGAAGTAGTATTGTCCCTAATTAATGTTTTTAGTGTTTCTGCATTCACTCCACTTATGATATCATATTCTTTACCTATTTTTTTCCAAGCGTCAAAACCACCTTTCAAATAACCTAAGGTATTGTCAAAACCTACCCTAGAAAGGCGGGTAATGGCTTCTTCCTCTCTTCCTTCGGGAGCAATGATCAAAAGGGGCTGACTGGTGTCTCCAATTAATGCTCCTACCCAAGGAGCGAAGCCTCCATCCAAACCAATAAAAATGGACTGTGGAATATGTCCTTTGACAAATTCATCTTGGTGTCTTACGTCAAGAATCAGGGCATCGGCTTCGTTGGCCAAAACCTCGTAGGCTTCGGGGGTCAAGGCTTTCATACCACGATCTAAAACTGTTTCAATATCGTCATAGCCCGATTTATTCATTTTGACATTTAAGGGAAAGTATTTGGGAGGGGGCAATAGTCCGTTTGTAACTTCCTCAATAAACTCTTCCCGGGTCATGTCTTCTCTCAAAGCATAATTCATTTTCTTCTGATTCCCTAGGGTGTCTACGGTCTCTTTCATCATATTTTTACCACAAGCGGACCCTGCGCCATGCGCTGGATATACGGTAATATCATCCGACAGCGGCATGATTTTATTTCTAAGGCTATCGAAGAGCATGCCGGCCAAATCTTCTTGGGTCATGTCCTTTCCTTTTTGTGCGAGATCGGGACGACCGACGTCTCCTAGAAATAGGGTATCTCCACTAAAAATAGCAATGTCTTTCCCCGTTTTGTCTCTCAGTAAGTAAGTAGTACTTTCTAGAGTGTGACCAGGAGTATGTAGCGCGACAATGGTGCTATTTCCCAAGGGAAATTCCTGCCCATCTTTTGCAGTAATACTTTCAAAATCGGGATTTGCTTGGGGGCCATAAATGATGGGAGCACCCGTTTCCTTGGCAAGGGTAAGATGTCCGCTAACAAAATCGGCATGAAAATGAGTTTCAAAAATGTATTTAATCTTGGCCTTGTCTTTTTTAGTTTTGTCTAGATAGGGGTTAACTTCTCTAAGCGGATCAATGATTGCCACTTCTCCATCGCTTTCAATATAATAGGCTCCTTGGGCCAAACATCCTGTGTAAATCTGTTGTACTTTCATTTTACATTGTTATTTAAGATTACTCTGGTTTGAGATTCTGTTTTCTATTTTTGGAATTTCTTCTCCTTCGATATGTCTTAATGCCGTTTCTAAACTAGAGAAAAAATTTCTTTTTCCGATGATTTTGACCATACCGTTACGAAAAAAAAGATCTCTTAGGGGGCCTATGACTTTGACCCACAAGACCGTAATATTTTTTTGGTGGAGGTCTTGAATCCAATGGTGTAAGGTTGATGAGGCGCTGGCATCAACATAATTGATGGGACCAGCATCAATTACAAGATATTTTATTTTCTTTTCCTCCTCTATTCGTGTTGTGATTTGCTTTTTGAAATAAGTATGGTTTCCAAAAAAAAGTTGTCCGTCAAATCTTACAATTAAGACTCCGGGAAAAGTTTCTATCTCTTCTGAAAACCGGAGAACGTTTCTAAAGCGAGAAGTACCTTTTATGCGACCCAAAACAGCAATATGAGGCTGAGAGGAGCGGTAAACCATAAGCGATAATGCGACCAGAGTCCCCAAAAGAATTCCTTCTTTGATGCCCATAAAAAGAGCGGTGATGAAAGTAAATAACAGCACAAAAAATTCCTCTCGGTGGGTTTTCCAAAGGTGATAAGGATATTTAAGGTCAATAAGACTAATGACGGCACTGAGTATAATTGCTCCCAAAACAGCTTTGGGGAGGTAGTAAAACCAATCGGTAAAAAAGATTAGAGTCAAACCCACCAAAAGGGCACTGATCAATGCTGCCATACCCGTTTTGGCTCCAGATTGATGGTTGACAGCTGTTCTGGAAAATCCTCCAGTGGTGGGATATGTTTGAAAAAAGGACCCAAAGACATTGGCGGTACCCAAGGCAATCAACTCTTGATTGGGATCGACGGTTTCCTTTTTTTCCTTTAATTCTATGGCTTTGGCTATGGAAATGGCCTCTAAAAAGGCAATCAACGCCAGAGTAAGTGCCATGGGCATTAATTGGTAGATCTCTGCTAAAGAAGCCCATTGAAGCTTGACCGAGGGAAGCCCCTCGGGAATAAAGCCTACAATTTTCACTCCCGTGTTATTCCAACCGAGTTTAAAAGTCAATATACTAGCAATAATGACAACGACTATTGCCGCTGGAATTTTTCGAAAAAATCGATTGATTGCAAAAATGGAGATCACACTCACTGTGGTAATGAGTACCGTAAAAAGATGGACTTTAGTATCGGTGTTCCATAGCGATTGAATGATTTTATGTAGTAAGTTATTTGAGGGAATCTCTATCCCCAACATGAGATTAAGTTGGCTTAAACCGATAATCGTAGCAGCAGCAGAAGTAAATCCATTGATAACAGGTTTGGACAAAAAATTAACCAAGAACCCAAATTTCATCAAACCCAAGAAAATTTGAATAAGCCCCATGAGCAAGGCCAAGAAAATGGCCAAAGAAATGTAATGATTTGTATCGATGATGGTCATGGTATTGAGTGCGGTAGCAACTAAAAGGGAATCCATGGCCACAGGTCCAACGGCCAATTGTCGAGAGCTACCCATCAGTGCGTAAATTAATTGGGGAAAGATGGCTGCATATAGGCCATAAACTGGGGGCAGACCCGCAATCATGGCATAAGCTATACCCTGCGGAATTAGCATGATGGCAACAGTAATTCCAGCAGACAAATCCCCCTTAAAAAGGGTTTTGTTATAATCTTGAATCCACTCCAAAATGGGAAAATACCTCCGCATTAAATTGTCTTAGGGTTCAAAAATACACTTCCTTTTAAAAAGAAAAGTAACCTAGGTTACATAAGTCAGGTGATTACAATTTTATTTCTTTTGAGTTCAATTTTTCCCGTTTGCTCCAATTTTTTGAGTAAACGAGAAATCACCACACGGGAGCTGTGTAATTCTTGTGCAATATTTTGGTGGGTTATTTGCAATTCGTTTTTTCCATTGACCCTTTTCTTTTCGGTTATGTAATCTAATAGTCTTTTTTCCAGACCGTCGAAGGCTATACTGTCAAGGGTTTCGACCATTTCATCCATTCTGATTTGATAAGAGCGAAAAAGAAATTTCCTCCAGCTGGGATATTTCCCCTCCCAGTTTTCCATTTGGTTAATGGGAATCATAATCAATTTTGAGGGCAATTCTGATACCGCTCTGATTTTACTTTTGGTCGTTCCCATTTCTGAGGCAAAAGTGAGTGTACATGAATCCCCCTCTTCGATATAGTACAATAGCAATTCCTCTCCCTTTTCATTTTCCCGCGAGATTTTTATCGCTCCTGAGATCATTAAAGGGACTCCTTTAATCCGCTCACCAATGTCGATCATCATAAAATTTTCAGGAATTTCCTTTAGGGTACCCACTCTTGTAATCTCTTGAATGAGAGCCTCTTCAAAAACATTTCCAAAAAGACGCTTCAGCTCTAGGATCATTATTTATGGTTTTGAATTAATCTAAAAGGAAAGTTACAATATTTAAAATTTTTGAAAACAGATTTTTTTTACACAAAAACCCTTTTTTTTGTTAAACCATTGAACAGAAAACACATCTAAAGAAAAAACAAGTAAACCATTGAAAAGAATCATCTTTCCTTTCTTATTGTCAATTAAGCTTTCTATAATATTTGCTCAGCAAAATAATTTTGAAGTAAAAGGGGTGATCATTGATCAATCTTCCGAACAACCGATTCCTTTTGCCACTGTTTTGGTTGTAGAGAAGTCTACAAGCCAACCCATAACGGGTGTTACAACAGCGGACGACGGCTCTTTTTCTTTAATTGCCTCTTCTAAAGAGATTTTCATAGAGGTAAGTTTTATCGGTTATGAAACCATCAGGAGGGAAGATATTCAGATCAATGGACAAAACGTAAATCTAGGGAAAATAGCTCTGAGTGAACAGTCACAAATGTTAAATGAGGTCGAAGTGAGAGGAGAAAGGTCAACAACCGAATTTAGACTGGATAAAAGGGTATTCAATGTAGGAAAGGATTTGAGTAGTACTGGCGCCAATGCATTGGAAGTACTAGACAATGTTCCCTCCGTTACAGTCAGTATAGAGGGGCAAGTCAGCCTTCGGGGCAACTCGGGGGTTCAAATTTTGATTAACGGAAAGCCCTCAGTTTTGACTAGTGAGGGAGGAAATGCTCTCGGATCCATTACGGCCGAGATGATTGAAAAGGTCGAAGTCATTACCAATCCTTCAGCCAAATATGAGGCGGAAGGTACAGCAGGAATAATAAATATAGTAATCAAAAAAGACGAAAGAGATGGGGTTAACGGATCTTTTTCTCTTAATTATGGGGAGCCCGAGAACAACAGTGTTGGTTTGAGTCTCAATAGGCGTACAGAAAGGTTTAATTTGTTCAACCAAATCGGGTATGGAATAAGAAATTATCCACGACAGGGGAAGAACAAAAACGATAATTTTTTGACCAATACCCAAATATTGACCGAAGGGACCCAATATCGAAAAGAAGAATTTTACAATATCATATTGGGTACAGATTATTACATCAATCCTCAAAACGTGATCACACTATCTGGTTTTTATGCTTTTGAAGCAGAGGATCAACCCTCCAATACACATGTGATGCAGTATCAAAACAATACTCAATTGACTTCAGAATGGAACCGAGAGGAGGTAACGACTGCGGGCAATCCCAAATACCAATATGAGTTTATTTACAAAAAAGACTTTTTGGACGACGAGGATCACGACCTGATTTTTAGTGCCACAGGAAATCTTTTCAGCAAAGAACAAACTTCAGAATTTTTCAATACTTCCGTTTTGGGAATCGATGCTTTTGACGATCAACAGACCCGTACTTTCTTCAAGGAAGAAGTCCACACTTTCAAATTGGATTATACCCACCCTTTTGGAGAGGAATGGAACGTTGAGGGGGGATTTCAATATTCCAACAATGATGTAAGTAATGATTTTGAAATCAAAGACGATTTAGGAGGGCAGTGGGTGACCAATCCTGGGTTTACAAATATTTTTGAATTCAAACAAAGCGTGCTTGGGGTTTATGGTATTACCGCCTATGAATCAGACACTTGGGGGGTTCAATTGGGCCTGAGGACAGAAAATACGCGGGTTAATACCCTTTTGGTCAACACGAATCAAAAAAATGATCAGAATTTTACGGATTGGTTTCCTTCTGTGAATACTTCATACAAATTCAATACCACATTCTCAATTCAGGCGGGATACTCTAAGAGGATTTACCGACCGCGCTTATGGGATTTGAATCCTTTTTTCAACATTCGAAATAGTTTTAACTATAGAAAAGGAAATCCCGATTTGCGATCTGAATATTCAGATTCCTATGAAATTTCCGCTATATACGTGAAGGGGATTGCTTCTTTAAACATGAGTTTATATCAACTTTTTACGACCAATGCCATTGAGTCCGTAACTACATTTCAAGACAACATCAGTGTGAGAGCCCCAGAAAACTTGGGGACCAAAAGGGCAAATGGGATAGAATTGAATGGAAAAATCAATCCGACCAAAAAAATTGTAGTCAGCGGAGATTTTAACTACAACACTTTTGACCGAAAAGCGGCTTGGCAGGGTCAATCATTTGATTTTAAAGGCAATCGTTGGAGTTCGGAAATTACTTCCAAATTTAAGTTTCCCAAAGATTTGGATATGGAATTCAGTTGGAATTACCAGTCGGGTTTTAAGACCATTGACGGGAAAGCCAGTCCAAGTCAGTATCTGAACCTAGGGGCGCGAAAAAAGCTGCTCAAAGGCAAAGGGGTTGTCAGTTTTAATATCAGAGATATTTTTGCCACCCGAGTGAATGAAAACCAGACGATCAGAGACGATTTTAATATTTTGAATAGATCGATTTACGGGAGGTTTTGGGTGATAGGATTTAGCTACGGTTTCGGTAAGGGAGAGGCCATGGAATTTACTGGAAGAAGATAGTCTTCTCAGGCATTTAATTTTTTACTAAATTGTAGTAAACATAAATCAATTTGAAATGAAAATTAAAACTATTTTTTGGCTTTGTGCATCACTGATTTTCATACAAGGAATCCCCTTGTTTTTATCTCTTTTTTCGGCTGAATTTAAAATGATGCTTATTGCAGATGCTTTTGGAGCCAATCCATCAGCCGATGCTGTAATCATGTTTGAGACTTTTGCTTTGGTCGTTGGACTATTGGTCTTAGGGATTATTTTTATAATCATTGGAGCCACCTCTTTTACAGATTTGGAGACCTTAAAAAGAGTTTCTTTTTTATTATTTGTATTATCAGGCTTTTTTGCTCTTCCCGATCTCATTGGTTTTATCAAGGGAGACCCAACGGCACCCCTTCCCGTCATTATCCTGGGGTTAGTAACCCTTGGGCTGTTTTATTATGGATCTAAGAAAGGAACTGTATAAATTTATTAACCATTTAACACTTTTAAAATGAAGAAACTTATATTACTATTTTTATTGACTTCTTCAGTGGGTTTGAGTCAAACCACAGATGAAGACTACGACGCACTATTGAAAAAAAGTCCATTTAACAAGATGTATCCCAAAGCTGTAGCGGGTGATGCAGCGAAGTATTTTGCAGAATGGAATAAGATTTTCACTCAAGGCCCCATCGCATTGAAAGAAGCTAGGCTGGCAGCCATAGCTGCTTCAGTAGCCATGAAATGCGAGTATTGTATTACAGCTCAAGTGCACATGGCAAAAGCAGCTGGTGCAACAGAAGATGAGATCAAGGCCGCTGTTTTTATCGCTGCTGAAGTTGCGCGTTTTTCCACCTTACTTTACGGAAATGAATTTGGTATGGACAACCTAAAGAATGTATTAGGAATCCAATCTGAGTAATATTTTATTTATCACATCTATTCTAGCCTCTCACATTTGTGGGAGGCTAATTTTTTTTGAGTCAAAGGGAAATTATAAAAAATCAAAGATCAACTCAACAAACAAATAGGTGTTTAGTAAGCTGTAAAAAATCGCAGGCAGGGTTTTAATTATACTGTCTTTAACCAGTATACGTGTGATGATTCCAAATAGCATCAAAATGGAAAGCCCAAGGGTGCTCAAGATTTGTAAATGATCCATCCAAAAACCAATGATAATCCCCAACCCTCCGAATAATTGGAGTAGGCCTGTGAGTTTTCTGAATTGTGGAATACCATAACGTATAAACTCTGCTCTAACAAAAGGACTGGTAAAACAACCGATTCCAAAAAATAAAAATGAAATGGATGAAAACCAAAAAAGGAGATCAAGTAGGTTCAAAAGCAAATTTTTTTAAAACGTCCAGATCGATATAATCCAGTATTTTTTGATGACAGGCTTCCAATATTATTTGGGGAGCCACATCAGATCGATAGGCTTCTAACCATCTGGAAACACATAGACACCAGTGGTCTCCTGTCACCAAACCCGGGAAGTTGTATTGGGGATAGGGACGGGTCAGGTCGTTTCCTTTACTTTTTGAAAAGGCCAAAAAGGCATCACTAACCACAGCGCAAACGATATGCGTTCCTACATCTAATGGCCCTGTATCACAGCAGCCGTTTCTGTAAGCACCTGTTAAAGGATTTGTTCCACAAACCGCCAAGGATGCTCCAAATATATTAAGAGAGGGTTCATTCATTTAGAGGATTGATTTTGAATGACAAAACGGCTAAAACTTTTAAGGATTTAGCTCTTTTGCTTATTGATAAACTTGGGATCGAAGACTAAGGTCAAACAGCATAATAATAGGATAGCAGCAGGAAGTGTAGGGATGATCCCATCGCCGATACTGAGGTGGAAATAAACTGCTCCTAACATAAAAAGAGCCATTCCAGCCGCTGCAGGTTTAATATACTTAGGGAATTTCACAGCCCCCAGTAATAGTAATAGTGCCAAAATTACCTTTGAGATACCTACACCAATCATAATGGAACCGTCTAGCCCATAGGTTGCAAACTCTTCAGACATATTGGTAGCGGTTCCTCCCCTAAAAACAGAGGGTCGGTTGAGTTGAAAACTCCAGGCGCTTAATACAACTATGGAAACAAAAAGGGATAAATATTGAGTAAGTTTCATTCTTAACTATTCTATTAATTAAAGTTATAGATAAAAATTCAATTGGGATCACTCAAGACAGGTTTTGTATGTTTATTTTCAAGCTATAAATGTACCAACTAGAAAATTTTAATCTTATTAAAAGGTTTAACGGTTATAAAATCGTCTTTATTTGAATTTATGATTTAATAGACGTTTTATTCCCCTTTTGGTCAACTGCAACAAAAACGATAAAGCATTCGCAGTTTTTTTTGGATTTATTTTTAATTAAATTAGTGCTTGAAACATCTATTTTGATTCTGAGTGAAGTTTTTCCAACCTTAATTATTTTTGCCTCAAGATTTACCAAATCACCAATATGAATTGGTTTTAGAAACTCTATATCATCAACAAACTTTGTAACACAATATTTTTTTGTGAATTGAATAGAAAGAGCATAGCCGATTTCATCAATCCATTTCATAACTTTTCCCCCGTGCACATTCCCGCTGTAATTGACATCATTTGGTTCTGCCAAAAAAGACATTGATAATTTATCATTTTTCATATTGTTAAATTTAAGGATTTTAATACAGGTATGTCTTTATTAGTTGGCAATAAAACTCAGGATTTATTAGACTTATTTAGATCGTTTATATCAGTTTTACATTTTTGCCATGAGTGAAAGCCTCAATTGGAAACTTATTTTGGTAAATATTTACAGGCTATGCTTATATTTGCGACTAAATAGGTCCTATAGCTCAGTTGGTTAGAGTAGCTGACTCATAATCAGTTGGTCCCTGGTTCGAGCCCAGGTGGGACCACATCTAAGAAACCCTAATTACTTATTAAACAAGTAGTTAGGGTTTTCTTTTTCATCAAAATC
>JABGSU010000145.1 GCA_018647605.1 Flavobacteriaceae bacterium
AATTTGCAGATTTTGTTACCTGTGGGTTTAACCAAATTGTCAATAATTTGGCTAAATCTTATTATCGATGGGCACAAAATGCAGATGTTGTGATAAGAATGCCAACAGGTGCGGGTGTAAATGCAGGTCCTTTTCATTCACAATCAAATGAAGCTTGGTTTTTTCATACGCCTGGCTTGAAAATTGTATATCCATCCACGCCAGCAGCAGCCAAGGGCTTGTTATGTGCGGCGATTGAAGATCCCAACCCCTACCTTTTTTTTGAGCATAAATATTTGTATCGATCTTTGACGGGACCGGTAGCCGAGGGCTATCAAACAATGGAAATAGGAAAGGCACAAGTAGCGTTGAAAGGAAATAGATTAACCATTATTACTTATGGAATGGGCGTACATTGGGCATTAGAGGCATCCAAAGTGATAGATGGACTCGAAATAATTGATTTATGTACTTTAATGCCTTGGGATAAAGAAGCGGTAAGTAGATCAGTAAAGAAAACCAACAAGAGTTTGGTTCTTCACGAAGATTGCATAACAGGTGGTATTGGTGCAGAAATTGCCGCTTGGATAGGTACTCATTGCTTTGAAGATCTAGATGCGCCTGTTTTGAGAGTAGGAAGTTTGGACACGCCTGTTCCATTTTCTGATGCATTAGAGCAAAATTTTTTACCTCAAATACGGTTACTTGAACAGCTAAATTATTTACTCAAATATTAATTTGATTAATTTACATTAAAGTTTTGAAGAGGTCACCTTACATATTGCTCCTATTATCGGTATTCTTTTTGTGCTGTATTTCTTTTAAAGGGCAGGCTCAAATAATACCTGATAGCGATATTAAACTGAGAACGATAAGGGTCAAGAAAAAGGGTCGTGAGATATTTAATTGGAATAAAAATCAACAGAGGCCTCTTGAGGGTGACGGGGCTTATGTTTTGGGTAAACGGTTGAAACATGGGAAGTTTACAAGTCATGAGTTTGAAAAGAATAAAATTAGAAGTGTAATGGGGCATAAAAATCACTTTAATGCAAGTGATTTGAGTCGGGTTACTAATATTTTGCGAAAGAGTCTAAAATTTGTGGAGTTTGAAAAAAACGATTTTGAAAAAAGTAGAATTAGAAGTGTATCGGGGCAAAAAAATTATTTTAATGCAAGTGTCTTGAGCTGGTTCACTTTTGATTTATTTATAAAAAGTAAGCCCTGGAATTCCTTTAGGGGTCCAACTATCACGGATGTAAGTATTAAAAAATCAGACCAAGGAGGGTATTTAAATTCTAAAAATAGAGATTGGAATTTATTATGGGTGAACTTGGGACCAAGTACCCGTACTCCTGAAGGGATCAAGGAGAAGGTAAGCCCCGCAAAATTTGATAAAAAAGAACGAAAAATTTGGAATAATTAATGAACTGGATACCTCTCATAAATGAAGATCAATTGCTAGAAATCAAACAAGCGTCTCAAGAACAGCCTGTGATGATATTCAAGCACAGCACCAGCTGTTCAACCAGTGCCATGGTGCTTGATCGCCTCGAACGAAAATGGTGTGGGGATGAGATAGGGGACTTATCCATCTATTTTTTAGATTTGCTCAGGTACCGCCGTATTTCTGATCAAATTTCCATTGATTTTGACTTGCGCCATGAATCACCCCAGTTATTAGTTGTTGAAGGGGGATCGGTTACGTATCATGATTCGCATTTCGATATAGATTACCAAGTGTTATTGGCTTATCTTCAAGAGGATTAAAAGTCGAAGGTAATTTCTTGTATGATGTTGGGTGAGAGCGCCAACATGACGGGGCAGGCCAGGCCTTTGTTTTTTAACAAAACACGTTGTTTAAAAGAAATTTCGCAGTTCTTCCAACTAAAATGGACCTTAATCTTCCCAATGGTTCTTGGATGGATTTGCATCTCTTTGGTGGTCTCCCAAGTGAGTCCATTAAGTTTAACATTCATTTTATCAGCTTCTATACCTATAATGGTTGCTATGCAACTACCTAAGGCTGCTGCCACTTGATCGGTTGGTGAAAAAGTTTCACCTTGACCTTTGTTATCTTTGGGCGCATCGGTAAGGAGCGTATCTCCAGAACCTTGATGCATGATTGAAGTTCTTAATCTTCCTTGACAATCCGATTTGAATTGCATTTATAAACTTTTATCTTTACCTCTACGTTACAACTGTAGAATAAATCGATTAATGTTTAAAGGGATCCTAACTTTTTTTATGATTTTAAGCTTCTTTTTGGGATTTTCCCAATTTGATGACGAAGATAAATACGTAAAAGAATTTATTTGGGGAGTGACGACCAATACCAATAGTAGTTTGATTGGGGGAGTAGTTTTTAGATACGGAAGAAGTCACAAAGAGGATATTTTCGAAACTTTCGGTATTGAGTTGGTAAACGTAGCACATCCTAGTGAGCTAAAATATACTTCCTCACAAAATGGAAGCACCTTCATTTGGGGAAAGCAAAATAGATTATTGGCTATTAGAGGTCAATATGGGAGGGATAAAATTATATATGGAAAGG
>JABGSU010000146.1 GCA_018647605.1 Flavobacteriaceae bacterium
ATTTAAATGCCATTTTCCAAAATGTCCTGTGGAATATCCTACTTTTTTTAAGGCTTGGGCAATAGTTTTTTCTTGAGTTCTAAGGGCATATCCGTGGTTAAATACACCAGTTCTGTCATTTACCCTTCCTGTTAGAACTGATGCCCTTGTAGGGGAACATACAGGAGCACCTGCATAAATACGATCAAAACGGATACCGTTTCTTGCCATTTCGTCAAGGTTGGGTGTTTTAAGTACAGGATGATTATAATAACCTGTTTGACCCCATCCTTGATCATCTGTCATTATTAGAATTATGTTCGGTTTATTAAGGTTTTCTTTTTTTGAACATGAATTAATAACCAATCCCAAAAAGATGTAAATAAAAATTCTCATATGGTTTTAATCTATAATTATTTTGGCCGTGAATGAATCCATTTAGGCTCTTTCCACTGCTTAGCATTATCAATTTGTTCACCCAATCCTTTTGGAATTTCTCTTGCTTCAACAATTCGGTTGTTAATTAAAAATTTAAGAGAATCTTGAATATTTTTATACGATTCAATATCATAAAGATTTTTAAGTTCTTCTTTGTCAAACATATGATCATAAAGTTCATAACCATGACTTCCTTTATCACCCCACTGTGTTAATCTGTAACGATCAGTTTTAATTGTGTATCCTTGAACGTTAGATTCACTATTTAATGAAACTCCTAATTCAGTAAGTGCACTTGTTCTAACTCTAGCAGAAGAATCTTTTAAGATTGGAGCAAAACTCTTTCCAGACACGAATTCTGGTGTTTTCATACCAACAAGTTCCATTAAGGTTGGATAAATATCAATTAGTTCAATTGGAGCATCGTCCGATTTTTGATTTTTATTTATTCCTGGACCAGAAAGGATCAATGGAACTCTAGTTGCATTCTCAAAAAGTGTACGTTTTTGCCAATGCCCATGTTCTCCTAAATGATAACCATGATCTGAGGTGAATACTACGATCGTGTTTTTATCTAACCCTGTCTCTTTTAATTTATTTAAAACTCTACCCACTTGAGCGTCAACAAAACTAGTTGTTGCATAATATGCTTCCTTAATTGTTTGGGCAGTATTAATATCTAAATTATTTTGAATCTTCCCCTTTTCTCTTACACTTACAGCTGCAGGAATTGGGATTGATTTTAAATATTCCTCGGAACTAGTAGGAATTTCTATTTCATTAGTTTTATATAAATCATAATATTTTTTAGGAGCAACATATGGCGTGTGAGGCCTATAAAGGCCGTAAGCAAGAAAAAAGTTTTCTCCACTTTTAGCAAACTTCTCTAAAAATTTAATCGTTTCATTAGCACCTATACCATCTGTTTGTTCATCATCAGTTCCGTCTGCAGCTAGCCAACTCAAAGTCCCACCAAATGACTTTGGTTTTAGAGTATTAATTTTATATTCTTCTAATTTGTCTCTGCCATAAGGATTTACAGTTTGATCCCAGGTATAACTATCATCGTGTCCTGCTGTGCCTATATCTCTTGGATTATGATAATGAAAAATTTTACCTATCCTAACTGAGTGATAATTTTCTTGTCTAAATTTTTGACCAATAGTAATTACTTCAGGAATGGCTTGTCTTAAATAAAGCCTTAATTTTTTTATCTTAGTTTGATCTGGGTACAACCCTGTCATAAAAGAGGCCCTAGAGGGACCGCACCAAGGGTATTGGTTATGAGCATTCCCAAATAAGACTCCGTTTTGTGCAAGTTTATCAATATTTGGGGTTATAACTTTTTCATTGCCATATGCTCCAATATCACAATTTAAGTCATCAGCGACAATAAAAAGTACATTTATTTTTTGAGTTTCATTTTTAGATTGTGATCTCATAACAGTCACATATAGAATTGCAATAAGAAGATATTTAATTTTATACATATGTTTCATATTTAACTAAAAGGGACCTTTATTGTTGATTTTTGAAGCATTGTTTGATGCACCAGGAAATTCTCCTCTTACACCATGAAAAGGAGTTTTTAATAACTTTATAGATGAATTTAAATTATTTCTCGCTTTAATTGGGCCAGGAGTTCTTTTGTACCAATGTTTTGTTATTTCATCAGGATTTGAGTCACCAGTTTCGAATTTCCATTGAGATAATATATTTCTTAATTTATTTATTTCGATTTTAGCTTTAAATAGTTAATTTTAACATTAAGGGTTACTTTGGATTTTTTTAATTCATTAGTAACCCTTTTTTAAATAGTTTTTTAAGATGAAATATTTTTTAGGTTTTATTCTATTAGTTTTAATTAATTGTAATTCGAAAGATGAATTAATGCAAAAGCCTAATGTCATATTAATTATGGCTGACGATATTGGCTTTGAATGCTTAAGTATTAATGGGAGTACCTCTTATAAAACCCCCGTATTGGATTCTTTGGCGTTAAATGGCATAAACTTCACAAACGCAATTTCCCAGCCTTTGTGCACTCCATCCAGAGTCAAAATCATGACAGGGAAATATAACTTTAGAAATTATGAGCACTTTACATACCTAAATTCAAATCAAAAAACATTTGGAAACTTATTTAAAGAAAATGGATATAAAACAGCCATAGTAGGAAAATGGCAACTCAATGGTATAAAAATTAAAGCTGTTGAAAAGAAAATATCTCAGGATAATAAGCGGCCATATGAATTTGGTTTTGATGAATATTCCTTATGGCAACTTACAAAGACAAAAGATCTAGGTGAAAGGTTTGCTAATCCATTAATTGAACAAAATGGAAAATTTTTAACAAGAAATGAAAATGCATATGGGCCTGATATTGTATCAGATTACGCTATTGATTTTATAAAAAGGAACAAGGAAAATCCATTTTTTATTTATTATCCAATGCTTTTAGTTCATGATCCTTTTGTTCCAACCCCTGACTCGCCAGAATGGCAGTCTTTAGAAACAAGGTCAGAGAAAAACAATAAATATTTTGTTGACATGGTTGCCTACATGGATAAAATCATTGGTAAAATTGTGGATGAATTAGAAACTCAAGGTATTGCAGAAAATACTCTTTTACTATTTGTTGGTGATAATGGAACTCATCCTAGAATAATTTCACAAACAGAAAATGGATCAATAAGAGGAGGGAAGGGTAATACAATATCTCACGGAGTTAATGTACCCATGGTAGCAAGCTGGCCATCCATAATTAAAAAATCTAAAAGTTACTCAGGTCTAGTTAACTTTAATGATTTCTATGCAACATTTTCGGATATTTTAAATGTAGAAAACTCTGGTGATGGAGAAAGTCTAATGCAAATTCTTAAAAATAAAGAAACTTTAAAAAGAGAGATCGTTAATATTTACTATGATCCTATGTGGGGTAATTCCAGATATAGAAATGTTTTTTCTCAAACAGAAAGGTATAAATTATATCAAAATGGTGAGTTTTTTGACATGGACAAAGATGTTTTAGAAACTAATCCATTAAATGATGTAGATTTATCAGAAAGTGTGCAAATCATAAAAGATAAATTAGTTTCTGAATTGGAGTTTTTCCCTCAACTTCCACAAAAAAATCAACAATAAATAATTTAAAGATAGATACAGAATGATTGTTTAAAGTTTATCATTGTACAACTTGATTCATTTTTTTGTGATTTACACTTTTTTATTTTAATTAAAGTTGATGAAGACCATTGTATTCGTTTCCATGGATTATTTCGAAATCATGAATTAGTTCTTTAGGTTTTTCAGGATTAATTTTAGCAAGATTATTTTGCTTTTTCATATCCTCTTTCAAGTTATATAATTGATAATAATCATAATTGTCATATTCTATTTTTACTAACTCATTAACTTCACGACCCTCATAAGGTGGAATCATTATAAATAGTCCATCAATGAATTAAATCTTGCAGCAGTGTTATTTCTTTATAATTAGATTTATCAAATTATAAATGTCAATTAGATCTCTTGGAGTTAGACTAATGAGGGAGTAGGCTGTTGTCAGAAATAGGCTTGATTTTATTTCCGTTGTACTCTGTTTGGTGTTTAGTTTTTGCCAATTTTTGACAGGTAGCCATGATATGATATGGGACGAGAATACTTATTGGTTAATGTTTAGCCCTTAATATTCTTTGAAATTCCTTAGGCCGTGACCTAGATCAATTGTTATTAAAATACTGATAAAATGATTAGTAATCTTAATAAGATCAATTTGCTTTGGATCTGAATTCATTCAATTCAACGCCGTCCACACTATAATGCTTTACCGATATACTTCCTCCTTTGGCTGGATCAATGGAAACAGTCATGGTTCCAACTGTGACATTTAGGTTCAAATGTTCGGGTCTTATGGCCTCTGTTTGGGAAACATCCCCAATCCTAATACCTGTAGCTAGGTAGAGACCTTCCTTTTCAGTAGACTGAGAAATCAATTGAATCGGAATCAACAACAAGAATAAAAATAGGCTTTTGGTCAGTTTTAAAGGGAGTAGATCGAATCTCATTTTTTTTCTTTTTTACTTTGTTTTGAAGTTTTTGTAAAATAGTCATTGATGGTGTAAGCACTCCCATGTTTCCAATCAACATTGATTTTTGGTAGGTGACTACGCATGGACTTTTTAACAGAATCTAAGCCCATAAACTTCGAGAGATTGACTCGCTCTTCAGGGTCATTTTGGAGATCGTATAATTCCTCTGCACCATTCTCATATCGAATGTAACGGTATCGACTGTTAATCATACTGTGGTTGTTTTTACCATAGGTGGTAATGGCAACCGCCGATGGGTCTTCGGGTTGAGTAAATAATGGAACAAGACTTTGACCTTCATTGTAAGAATTTTCAGGTAGGCCAGTTAAATCTAAAAGCGTAGGATAAACATCTAATAATTCTACGGCCTGATTAATTTTTATTTTTTCTTTTCTTCCGGGCAATTTAAAAATCAAAGGAACATGGGTAGATTCACTCCAAAGGGTTTGTTTACCAAAAGAACCTTTTTCACCCAATTCATAACCGTGATCTGACCATAATATTACAATGGTATTGTTCTTGTAAGCGCTATTATGTAACGCGTCGAGAACAACCCCAACTTGATGATCTACAAAAGAAATACAAGCCAAATAGGCCTGAATGATATTTTTCCATTCTCCACTTTCGATGGCCCAATTGGTGGTAGGCATCATGCCTTTATAAGCTACTTTTTTTGCAATTTCAGGCAGGTCATCAAAATCGTTTGGTAGGAAGGGGGGGAGGGTAATTTCATCAGGATTGTAGCGATTAAACCATTGTTTAGGAGCGTGCCAAGGCACATGGGGACGAATAAAACCAACGGCCATAAAAAAAGGACGGTTGTGCTTTTTCTGTAATTGTTTTTGGGTCCATTCGGCATAAGTATAATCCGACATCAAACTATCTTCTTCGGGATAGGCTCCCCAGTCGGTAGAGGTGCCCTTTTCACTCCATTTCATCCTTTTTTCTGGTCGGGGACCAAAACCACCAATCCTTCCCCCAGAAACTTCAAAATTCCCTTCTGGAGCGTGGTTGTGAAAAATTTTACCTACACCAATGGTTTTGTATCCGTGATCTTTAAAGTATTGCGGTAAAAAACGAACAGATGCCATTATGGAACTGCCTTCTCTGAGGTCACTGTCTTTAATTTGACCATAAATACCAGTGGTAGAAGGTCGGAGTCCAGACAGCATTGATGCTCGTGAAGGACCACAGATAGGGGCTTGACAATGGGCATTGGTAAATAAGATTCCCTCGTTAGCAAGGTGATCAATGTTTGGGGTTTGGACATCTGGATGTGCTTCCAAAACACCCACCCAGTCATTTAAGTCATCAATACTGATCATCAACACATTAGCTCTCTTTTTTTGAGATTGACCATTGGCGAATTCAAGAATCCCAAAAAACAATAATATGAATATGCTTATTTTATTCAATGTTTACTTTTCCATTTTTTATAGAGTGCTTTAAGTTCAGCAACTACTTGAGGTTCTTTGTCATAAAGATTGATAGATTCTCCAGGGTCATTTTCCAAATCGAAAAGAACAAATTTTTCATTATAGGTATAGTCTCTTCTACTGGTATCATAGGGATTGGCATATAATTTCCATTTTCCCTTTCTGGCGACCCAAGTGGCTTCTCCCCTGCGATTGAATTCCCAACAATATCCTTGTTCATGATTAGAGGGTGCTTTTCCATTATTGATGATAGGCATTAGAGATTTACCATCCATATCTTGGGTATCGGTTTTAAAACCACATAATTCTATTAAAGTAGGCATCCAATCCACATTGACGCTCAATTGATCTCTGAATTGATTGGAAGGAATTTTACCGGGCCAAGAAATAGCAGCGGGAACTCTGATTCCTCCTTCAAACAAACACTGCTTTGCTCCACGGTAGGGGCCTGTATATCCTCCACCATGATAGGCTCGGGTTTCGGTGGAATGTCCGTTGTCTGATTGAAATATAATGATGGTTTCCTCTCTTAGGTTATTTACTTCCAACAGGCCTATCAGTTCACCAATTTTTTCATCTTGAGTGCTCAAAAATGCTGCGTAGAGATCACGAGGATGTTTGACCCCTTTTTCACGATAGTATTTGATCCATTTGGCGTATCCCTGATAAGGATAATGGGGCGTATTCATTGCAAAAAAGATAAAAAAGGGATTCTCAGATTTCTTTTCAATAACCTGCTTTGCTTCTTGCACCATTAGGTCGGGAAAGTATTCTCCATCCAAGAAAACCTCCTTGTTATTTCGGTACAAGTCATGACGATTGGGCCCCCCAACATAGTTATTATCCCCTCCCCAATAGTAGAAATGGGAATAGTTGTCAATGCAACCTACCAGATGACCAAAACTATATTCGAAACCTTGTTGATTGGGACGCATTTCGGGCTGATAACCCAAATGCCACTTACCAATTAAATAGGTGTTGTAGCCATTTTCCTTAAACATTTCTGCCATGGTATACTCTGATGGGGGGAGGCCAGATTCTCTGCTTAAATCCTGTCCCGCATTACCTGGCACACCTGCCCTTTGAGGATTCTTACCGGTCAATAAGGAAGCCCGAGAAGGAGAACAAACAGGAGAGGCATAAAATTGAGTAAAAGTAGTTCCACTCAACATCAATTGATCCATATGGGGCGTGACCAAGTCCTTGGCCCCCAATATGTTGACATCTAGCGTCGCTTGATCGTCAGTATAAATTATAATTACATTGGGTTTTTTTTGCGCATTGACCAAATGGGTTACACAAAAAATTGTAAGCACTGTAAAAAAAATATTTTTCATAGGTATTAATTTATATTCCAAACTTTTAAATTTCTACATCTGAAATGTGACCATTGCATTTGACGAAAGCCAAATTTGCCTTCCTGACAGGTGAGGCTAATGAATCTAAAACAGGAGTTTTATATGATTTACTCCCATTAATGCTCAGACACTCAAACCCAATGTCATCAACCATAATTATAATTTAAAATAAATTTTGACATCTCCTCTATTGTTGATTGACATGCGATCGGTGCTAATGCAAATATAGGATGACACAAAAAATAAAGTTCAAAATATAATTCATTAGGTTTTAATTAGCTTAATCTGATTTCCTTTTGATTTATAGATAGAATTGATCAATGCAACTGATTTTTTGGCCTGATCAATAGTCACTTTTGGGTCTCTATCATGGACAACGGCATGCATCATATCCATGATTAGGGCAATATGAAATTGATCTGTGATCGCCATAGGGTCAGATGCACCACTTCCATATTCATTATTCAATTTACTCAATTCCTGTTGGATGCTGGTCACGGTGGTGGAGGTAATTTCCCCTCCACTGAAGGTTATATTACCCATGGTTCCATAAATGCTTATCGACTCTGGTTCTCCAGGATATAGGGCCGTACCTCCAGATAAGGTTCCAAGTGTGCCACTTTTGAACTTCATACTAGCCACTGCCACATCTTCCCCCTCGATCTCGTGATGTAAAGTGTCTACAAACCCACTGATTTCACTTACTTCACCCATTAAATCGAGCATTAGGTCGATGGTATGGATCCCTTGGTTGATCAAAGCAGCACCTCCATCTAAGGTATTGGTGCCACGCCACGAATCTTCATAATAACTCGGAGGACGATACCAATTAATACTGATTTGACTTAACAAAATTTTTCCCAGAGTCCCTGACCTAATATAGGATTTGAGTTTTTTGTATTCTGGATTTTCACGATTTTGGAATACGCAACCCAATCGGATCCCCGAGGATTTTATTGTTGCTGCAATTTGGTCGATTTTTTCGACAGTAGTCTCCAAAGGTTTTTCACAGAGGACGTGTTTTCCAGCTTTTGCAATTTTAGCAATGGTAACTCCGTGTAATCCACTTTCATTGCATACACAAATAATATCAATATCGGGGTAGGATAGTAGTTTCTCAATATCCCAAAAAACAGGACAATTAAAATCTTGAACTACTTGATTGGCTCTGGTTTCAGTTTTACTTAATACCCCTATGAGGTGAGCGTTGTCAATTTTTTCAATACAGTTTGCATGAAATTTGGCAATATTGCCAGTGCCTATGATTCCAAACCCCAGATTTCTTTCCATTTTTTTATTAATCAGACATACTTGTTGGAAGTAAATCTTCAGCTGTTCCCCAATCGTAGTTGGGTTCTTCGCCCAAAACATACTCCAATGATCCTCCATTAACTAAATCCTTGTGATGAAACCAAGATTTATTCAGCAATTTTCCGTTTAATTTAACACTTTGAATGTACTTGTTTTTGGAGTCGTTATTCTGGGTGTCGATTGTAAAGCTTCCTCCCTTATAGTAATCCTGATCCAAATTGATGATTATTTGGTCAAATATTGGACTAGACAAATCATAGGTTGGGTTAATATCTGCTCCTCCTTTCATTTCAAAGAGTCCCATCTTCATCAATACCGAAAGTGCTCCCATGAGTCCCTGGTCTTCATCTCCACTGTATCCATTTTGGGGGTCGTTGTCGCTGTACACCTCTTTAATTACATCTCTTACCCATTTTTGGGTGAGCCATGGCTGTCCTAAATAATTGAATATGTAGCCCGTTTGCATAGACGGCTGATTTCCATAATTGATATATGCTCTTCTGCGTTCGCTTGCAACAAATTCATCACCACGGTGGTTATGGGCAACAAACCCATGCTGTTCGGCTATTAAAAAAGATTGGTTCAATCTCTTCGCTGCGATTTCCTTCCCTCCCATTAGATCGGCAAGTCCTGCCAGATCATGTGGAACAAACCAAGTAGCAGCAGCAGCAGTAGCTTCTACAAAACCAGATCCCAAAGGGTGCTTGTAATCGTTTTCATAAACCAAGGGGTCGAAAGGGGTTACCCATTTGCCCTCTATGGTTCGGCCTCTCATCCATCCTGACTCAGGGTCATAGATATTTCGGTAGTTTGCGGCTCTTTTTTCTAGCATTTCGTGGTCGTACTTTTTATTTAACGCCTTAGCCATTTGCGCCAAAGTCCAATCCTGGTATGCGTATTCCATAGTTACCCCTGGACCACACTGGTGAAAGCCATATTGTTTGTCGTATAGGGGAAAGGGTACATAACCCTTGTCAATATAGTATTCAATACCTCCCCCTTTGTTGGTGTAATGTTCATAACCTACTTTACTCATGATTCCTCCTGGGAGTGCATTTTTAAGCATACCCTTATAGGCTTTTTCAATATCAAATCCTCTAATGCCCTTCATATAGGCACTGACAATAAAGGGAGTAGTCGAGGCTCCCGTCATTACATAGGTATAATTCCCGCCAGAGGGACCTCTTGGAATCAAGCCCCCGTCTTCGTACATCAACAGCATAGAATTGATAAATTCCTCAGATATTCTGGGGTAGACCAAATGCCAGAGGGTGTTGAGGGTCCATTGGGCGCCCCAAAAAGAATCGGAATTGTAATGATTGAACTTAGGCTTTCCATTTCCATTCAGGGGAATTTGGCCAATGCGTTGTTTTTCTCCTGTCATATCACTGTACTTACCGTTGACATCACTGATGATCCTTCTGCCTTGTAAAGCATGCCACAAATCGGTATAAAACCTGATTTGCTGGTCTTTGGTATTTCCTTTAATTTGTATTCGACTCAGGTAATCGTTCCATTGATTTTTGGAGTCTTGAACCACTGTTTCAAAGTTCCAATGGTTCAATTCTGTTTTGAGGTTGAGTTCGGCCTGTTCTATACTCACATAGGAGATGCCTACTTTCATCATGATCTTTTCTCCCTCTTTGGTTTTGAAAACAGGATATACCCCTCCATTCTCGCCATTAAATTTTTTCACTTTACCCAATAATTTTTTATCCTGAAAAGCGTATAAATCATCAAAAGGGCGGTCAAAATGAATGCTAAAAAAAACTTTAGTGGATTTAGGCCTTCTTATTGTTTTTTCCATAACAGCATAACCTTCAAGCTTTTTATTTGAAACTTTTTTTACATATCCGCTTTCTGTTCCGCTGGGACCCAGTTGTGCAGAGAGATCCAAAATGACAGCACTTTGGTCGGATTTTGGAAAGGTGTATCGGTGAAAACCTACTCGAACGGTGGAGGTCAATTCAGCTTTGACGTTGTAATCGTCTAAAACAACCATATGATACCCCGGCTCTACTTTTTCCCTATCATGGGAATAGGCTGATCCATATGCCTTGGGTCCTAAATGGGCTTTTATAGTACCAGTGGTCGGCAACACGGGAATCCCCGACAATTGCCAAGCGTGGATATGGCTAAAGAAGTTGATGGTTTTTTGGTTGTAACGATATCCTGATTCCCAAGCCCCTGCTGTTCCCATATCAGGGCTCAAATTGACCATTCCAAAAGGTCGCGTGGCAGAGGTAAAAAAGAACCATCTGGAATTGGCTGAGTCCAATAGTGGATTGACTAAATCAACTGGAAGTTGGCCATAAACCAATGTTCCAAACAGTAAAATAATGAGTTTTATTTTTTTCATTTTTCATTTAAATTTTTAGGTTAATGTCCGAGAAAGTATGTAATTTTTTTCATTGACTTTTAATCCAAAACCAGGTTTAAGATTAACTCCTACTTTTCCTTGTCCATTGAGATGTGTCGACTTTTGTTCTATGCACTTTAAAAAGGCGTCTTTTTTTTGAGGCTTTTCCCTGACCTCTAGCCAAGAAGCTTCATTTCCAATGGCCATTCGTTTCAAATTAGGGGTTTGATAATAGTCGCTTTTGGAACGGGGTTCTGAATGATCTGCCTGGAAGGAGATTCCTACCCAACTTTGATTATCTGTGAGAACTATAATGAAGTTAGTTTTTTTTTTGATTTCTTTTTCAGCATTACTCGATGAAAAATAGAAAAATGATAGTATGGACAGTACTCTTAATGGAATGGAATTTCTAAAAAAATAGTTCATAGAGTAATCTAATCTGTTTTTTCGTGTGCGGACACTTTGACAAATATAATTTATATTTTGACTATTTATTAATTTGAATTCTATTTTAAAAATCTTTTATTTTAAAATAGGGATCCACGATCTATATCAATTATAACTGCCCTGTCCTTACAGGTAGCAGATAAGCCACGATATTCTTGATTACATAAAAGTAAAACCAAAGCCCATAGCATTGTTTGGCTTGTGATTGTTCACTCTAGGCTTTGGGTTTTTATTCCTTTCAACGGGTTTTTTGTTATCAATTCAAGAGCTTGTTCCTCCAATATTTTTATATTATTATAGAAGCAATTATTCAATAGCATCATAAAGAACTTTAAAGATCATTTACAGTAGAAGCCAGTCCTCCAGCAGGATTACAAAAAGTTACTTTTTGAGTATAGGGTGATTTACCAACGGGTTGTATTACCCTATATCCACCTTGTTTGTTGATTGCGTATCCCCTTGTAAATCGATCCTATGGTAGTTTATTGTAATATAAAATGTATCGGGTATTTTGGCATTAGAGTTTTTTTTCTTTTGAGTTTGGAGATCCAAAGCGATGGTCAAAGTCTAAAGTAAAAAGGGTAGAAAGCATATTTCACCTCTGAAATACATTTTTTACCCTCAAATTAATTTTTCTAAATCGGGATTTTATAGATAAAAGTTTACCAGTTTTCTTGGATGACGTTTTTCATCTCAGATTGATCTGTAATTGCATCACCATAATCCTCTCTCAATTGAATCAAATCCTTTTTTAATTTTTGTATAGTGGTATTGAAAGTAGGATTATTATATTCATTTTTGAGTTCGAAGGGATCACTTTCCAAGTCATAGAACTCCCAGGATGGTGGGCTAGCTTCATTGGTGTAAGTGCCCTTCATACCCAATGATAGTCCATAATAAAATATGAGTTTGTGTCGGTCTGTTCGTATGCCCATATGAGCAGGTCGATTGAGAGAATGAGCATAATAGCGATAATACATTTTATTCCGCCAATCTTTAGGGGTTTCCATCAGGAGGTTTTTTCGGAAACTTTTTCCCTGGAAACCATCAGGTTGGGGAATGTTGGCATAGTCCAGAAGTAACGAAGGGAAATCGATGTTGAGAATTATGTCCTCTATTCTTTTTCCAGCAGGTATCTCTTTTGGATAACGAATGAGAAAAGGCATGCGGGCAGATTCTTCTAAAAACATTCTTTTATCAAACATACCGTGTTCCCCTAGGAAATAGCCTTGATCTGCAGTATAAATTATTATGGTGTTTTCGGTCAAACCATTCTCGTCTAAATAAGTCAACATTTTTCCAATATTGTCATCAATAGCGGCAGCAGATTTCAAAAAGTCTTTAACGAATTTTTGATAGGTTTTTTTTCTAGCTTGAACCGCATCCAAACCCTCGGTATCGAAAGGCAAACCCGGATAATTCCCTTTATTGTTGACTGAAGCTTGCCGCCACCTTTCTGCCATTATTTCTAATATTTGTCCATCAAAGCTTCTGCCAGATTCCTCAGGGTCAAAGTCGAGTAATGAATTGGGCTCAGGAAGGGTGTCATTTTCAAACAAATTTTTGAATCGCTCTGGATAGTTAAAAGGTTCGTGGGTTGCTTTGAAGTGGGTCATCAACATAAATGGCTTTTTTTTGTCTCTTTTGTCCAACCATTTGAGTGACTCCTCCATAATTACATCAGAAGAGAATCCTTTATATTCCTTACCTCCTTTATTACCAAATTCCCAATTGTCTTTGTTTTTTAAAATGGGATTATTGTACCTCCCCTGTCCAGGTAATATATTGAAATAATCAAAACCAGAGGGTTTATCTTTTAGGTGCCACTTACCTACAAGAGCAGTCTGATAACCCGATTTTTGAATCAGTTTGGCTACATTTTCCCTTTTGGGATCAAGGGCATCGGTAAGATTATAGACTTGATTTATATGACTGTATTGACCGGTGAGAATGGAAGCTCGACTAGGTACACAGATGGAGTTTGTACAAAAGGCATTGTCTAAAACCACTCCCTCTTCGGCAAGTCTCTTGATGTTTTTATTTACTGCGTATTGTTCTAATACACCTCCATAAATTCCCCATGCCTGACTGGTATGATCGTCTGACATGACAAAAATTATATTGGGAGATTGTTCAGATTTTTGGGAACTAGAAGTACTGCAACTGACTAATAGTAAGGATATAATAAAGCTAATTCTAAAATTCAAATGATGTTTTTTTATTAGAGTTCAAATATTAAGTTTTGTTTAGATTTGAGTTTTATGACGTAATATTATAAATAGATATCAATACCAAATTTAACTTTTTTAGTCAACTGTCGATATTAACGATTGTTTAATTTTTCCCATAGCAACTGTCTAGTAACAGTCAAAATTACTTATAAATTTTATGATTTTGTTGGGTTGGAAAGTGAAAAAGGGAAGGGTAAAAGGTCACATTGCCAATAAGAATGATTAGTTATATTTCCAACGCAGCCCAAGGAAAAACCGAATGCCTTGATTAGAGGCGTATACATAAGAGGGATCAAACGTTAAGGCATATGGGTTATTTGTTGTGGCTAAAACACTTCCTGAGTCATCAAAATTTACTCGACGGTCAAAAGGATCAAAAGCACGCGCTATACTGTTTTTGGGAGGTGTAAAGTTTAAGATGTTTTTGATGCCTCCATAGGATTCTATGCTATTGTTCCAACTTTTTGTGAGTTGAAGATTGACAATACTAAAAGGAGTTGAAATATCGGCCCTAGGGTCGAGTTCTCCCAATGTGGGTAATTTCAATGCTCCTACTGTTGTTCCTGTTAAATCCAAAATGAGATTGTTAGCCCTCCATTTTTTTTCAAGTTTCCATACGCCTTGAAAGCGTTCGGTGAGATAGGGTGTTGTTTTTGTTCCGTTTTCCTCAGCAAAAGTATCTATGAATGTTGCCCCTAGATTGATTCTTAGTCCACCACTTGCCAGTAAATTGGCATTTATGGAAATCCCATTGGAAACTGATTTACCACTCAGGTTGTTGTAAATGATTTTATTGGGATCTGTATCGTAATCGGGAATGATTTTATTGGAGAAGTGGGTTTTGAATAGACTGAGATCTAAGTCGATAATCAACCCTTGTTCAAGGTAAAATTTTTGAATATAATTAAGATTGGTATTCCACGATTTTTCGGGGTCTAGGTCATCTAAAAAAACAACTTCACGTGCTCCTGTCAGGGCAGCATGGTCTTCTGTAAAAACCTGAGCTACCCGATAACCTGTTCCAGCGCTGAATCTTAGTATAGTGCTTTTGTCACCGTTATTGACTTTGTAGTTCAAGCGAGGCGTGAGTATGTTTCCATGAATCGAATTTTGATCATATCGGAGACCTAAGAGTAGTGTGTTATTGGGATTGAAATTGATTTGATTTTGAATGAATACTCCTGGTAAGTGCGTCGTGTGGGCTTTGTTTCGATCTAATAATACTTTGGTGTCGTCATGGTAATAGGATAATCTATAGGCTATTCCTATTAGTAATTCATTTTTTTTAATGTTTTTATTCCATACAAGCTGACCAAAACCTATGGTTTGATCTGCGTTAAAAAGTGTTGTCCCGTAAACTGAATTGTGATTGTGGTCGTTGAAGCTGAATTGGAAAGAGAGGTTGTTGTTGAATTTGTGATTTCCAAAAAGTTCGAATCTACTGGTGTAAATACTTTCTCCATATATCTGACTCCCACCCCTGTGTTTGGGCCTCCAACCCATTTGTCCTCCCCAGCGATCTTCATAAACAAAACGGCTGGCTATCGAAAATTTACGACCAAAAGTAAATTTGTTAAAAATAGAGATTCGATCTTGTAAGGTCAAGTCTGTGAATCCATCTCCGTTATTGTCTATCGGATTTGAATAGTTGAAGTAGTTTAGGCCAAATACACCCTTAACTTTTTTTGAAAGTGCATATTTGTATCCCAAATCTGTATTTATTTCACCCCATCCAGACAAAAAAGAATCTATCGAGAAGCTAGAGGTGTTTTCAGGTAATTTGGTAATCAAATTGATGACACCTCCAATCGCCTCAGAACCGTATAGGGTAGAGGCAGGTCCTTTTACAATTTCTATACGTTCAATCAATGATTGAGGTATCCCCGATAACCCATATACGGTTGACAAGCCACTTACAATTGGCAAACCATCTATTAGAACCATGGTATAACTTCCCTCTTGACCGTTGATGTGAATATCGCCTGTATTACAAACGTTACAATTCAATTGCGGTCTAATTCCATTTACATTTTCAAGGGCTTCAAAAATCGAAGGGCTTGGGTTGGCCCTAAAGAAGTTGTGATTGTAAACTTCAACAGGAACAGGGCTGTCCAGTTTAGAAACAGGTTTTAGCGTACCTGAAATAACAATTTCTTCCAGAGAATCCTCCAGCTCTAATTCAATAATTCCCAGATCGTTGGTATTACTTACAATCTTTTTTATCTGTGTTTTATGACCCAAATAGGAGATAAGCAATTTAGGGTTTTTTATATTTGAAAAGTAAATTGAGAATTGGCCATTTATGTCGGTGGTTACCCCAGTGTTTGATCCTTTCACATAAACGAAGGCAGATGAAAGGGGTTGCCCTTCGGAATAGACCTTGCCCCTGACAAAAAAATCTTGGGCAGAGACCAGTTGTAGGTTTAATAAAATAAAAATTAAATTGAAACGCATTTAATAGTTTTATACAGCAAAACTAATTTAATAGTTTTGCACTGCAAAACATATTTATGAAAAAAACAATAGAGAAGGAGAATTACCTTAAAACCATTTATAAAATGAATGAAAAAGGACAATCTGTAACGGTCACTTCGCTCAGTCAATATTTTTGTGTTAGCAAGTCAACAGTGTCCAATATGATCAAGAAGTTGGTGGTGATGGAGTGGGTTGACACCAAGCCCTACCAGCCGATTCTTTTGACTGTTTTCGGAAAAGAAAAAGCCGCTGAAATTATTTACAAACACCGATTGATAGAACTTTATTTGGTCGAAAAAATGGGTTTTGATTTGGATGAAGTACATGAGATTGCTGAAGAAATTGAACACATCAAAAATGCTAATTTTTTCAAGCGCATTCAAGAAATATTGGGAGATCGTGATGTTGATCCCCATGGATCTATTATCCCAAAACAAAGCTATTAATGGTTGTTTTAATTTTTGAAATTGATTTTTTCGTTTTTAAAGATCAATAAGAAAAGCACAAAAACACACAGGGCAAATAGGGCAGGAAATTTCCAGATCATATTCCAATCGTGCATGCCTGACTCTAAAATAAAAATATCTGAAATTTTTCCTGCTATCCAAAAACCAATAAGCATTCCTATGCCGTAAGTGGCCAATGTTATTAATCCTTGTGCAGCACTTTTTACTTTTTCACCAGCTTTGAAGTCGGTGTATATCTGACCCGAAACAAAGAAAAAATCATAGCAAATTCCGTGTAACAAAATTCCTGTGATGAGCATAAAAGTTTTTTCTCCTGCATCGCCATAAGCAAATAATAGATAGCGTACTACCCAAGCCACCATACCCACCAAAATAGTATTTTTAAGACCGAAACGCGAAAAAAACAGAGGAAGTAAAAGCATAAATAATACTTCACTAGCTTGTCCCAATGACATTTTAGCTGTGGGATTGTCCATTCCCAATTCTACTAAAAATGGATTGGCCTGTTGATAGTAAAATGCCAATGGAATACAGATCAAAATGGAGGCAATAAAGAATAAAAGAAAATTCCGATCGTTCAATAACTTGAGGGCATCCCATCCCAATGCGTTTTTTAAGGAAAAATTTCTCTGATCATTTTTGTAGGGGGGTGTTTTGGGGAGACTAAAACTGAAAACACCGAGCAAAAGAGAGGCTATGGCCACCATTTTAAAAGTGTTTGATAATGCACCTTCAGCAATTGAATCTTGTGCATCCCAACCAAAAACATAACTGATAACGATACCTGAAATGATCCAGCCAATGGTACCGAAAGTTCGAATCAACGGGAATTCTGCAGCAGTGTCCTTCATTTGGTTGAAGGAAACGGAGTTTACCAAAGCAAGGGTCGGCATATAAAGAATCATATAACCAAATACATAGGGATAAAAAACTGAAAAGTCTTTTGTTTCGGACATGAGGTAGAGTAATCCAAAACCTAGAAGGTGTAAAACGCCTAATATTCTTTCAGCATTAAAGTATCGATCGGCGATTAGTCCAATAAAAACAGGTGCAATAATGGCTCCCCAAGATTGGGTTGAAAAGGCCATTGCAATTTGACCTCCAGTGGCGCTAAGATTATTCCCCAAAAAGGTTCCTAAGGTTACAAACCAACCTCCCCAAATAAAAAATTGAAGGAACATCATAAATGAGAGTTTAAACTTGATGTATGATTTCATGTTTTATAATGATTATTTGTTATTTAAATGTTTTCAAGGGTTTGGGTCGTTCTGTTTCTTTTTCCATGTCATAGGGGAGTTGCCATATATTACCCTCTAAATTTCCGAAAAATAATTCTGATTTACTAAATTGGTGGGCATGACCACTGGCCCAGAAAAAAACAAATGGGGATTTAAAAATTTCAGACTTCCTAACATAAGAATGATTCACAAGACTATTTTGGGTAAGGTCTTTTTCTTTACTCCAATTTTTTCCCAAATCGTTGGATGTCCATAGTTGTAATTCTCCTCCTACACCCCAATTTTGGGGGCCTATAGCAGTAGGCCCTATAATATAAAGCTTTCCCCCCTGAAACAATAAACTCCCCATATCATAGTTGTGGTCTGAAGTAGTGATGATATGTGTCATCCATTCGTCCCCATTCCATCGGGTAATACACCATTCGTAAGGACTGCTTTTTGGCCCAGGTTCATGCCCGTTACTTCTAATGTAAAGACAGATGGGATTTCCCTGGGGATCATAGGTCATGTCTTTGAGATAGATGTTTTTTTGGAGTTCGGCATAGTCCACCACCTTTGAGGGTGAATTTATGTCTGTAACAGGAATTTCAATGAGCTGATTGTCGACTGTCGACCATGTATCTCCCTTATCTCTGGTCTGAAGGTAAAAAAGATCTGTTCTTTGATCAACCTTACCATTGGGATGACGGTTGAAAAAAGTCCCTATTTTTTTTTCATTGAAGAGGGCACTCACTTGATAATGACCCGATTTTTCTCCTTTTTTTTCGGGGATAGCTGCCAGCATTTTATCGGTTGATCCATCTTTTCCATTTATACTTTTTTCAAAATACAATTGCCTGACTCCAGTATATTTAGTGAAAAAATTAAAATATCCCGATCCCATTTTTTTAGGCTGGGGGTAGGTCATTTCTTCAGTGGATATTTTTCTGAAACCATCGACACTATATGGATTTTTACTTTTGTATTTGAACCCCATCCGTTTTCTTCCTCTACCACTCACAAAAACCCAAATGTACCCCTGATCATCAATTAAAATGGAGGGATTGTCGTGAGGATCGCTTACTCCCATTTTATCACAGACTACCATTGGTTGAGAAACCAAGCCTGACCCGTGGTCATATTCCCCAATCATACAAAGCAGGTGTTTGCTATCGGCTGATTTTGTCCCTCCATAAACAAAAAAAGTTTTGTTAACTGCATCCGCATATATTGCCAAAGGATGGTGCTTGGCAGTATAGGTTCCCAGTGCGCCAGAATATTTGTCTCCGTATTCGTATTTCTGATTGAGTTCAAACCATATGGGTCTGTAACCGGGTATTCTTTTGTTTTCCAAAGACTGACTATAGCCTATTGAAATAAATAAAAAGCTCGCAAAAACTACTTTTATGTATTGTTTCATAAGGTTCTTATATATTACATTCCAATAATCTCTGATAAGTACAGAGCTCTTTTTTCACATTCTATGGTGAAATAAGGAACTCATAATTTCCATTTTTTAAATTGATTTCTCCATCTCTTATGTCTTCCTTATAGTTGGAATTTAAAAATTCTTGACCTTCAATAATAGTAATTTTTTGATGCGGCTTTTTGATTAAAACTACTTGAGCGATGCTTCTTTTTGGTACACTGATTTTATAACGATAGCTATCTTCTTTTTCTTTAATCCAATCGGATATGATTTTTCCCGTGGGTGCAGTATAAGAAGTGGACACGCTGTCCAGTCCCATAGGGGTATGGGGTTTTATATAAAACCTTTCAAATCCTGGGTAGTTTGGATCAGGTCGGATGCCTCCAAGCCAACGGTAAAACCATTCGGTCACTGATCCAAACATGGGATGTGAATTAGAGTAAATATCATCGCTTTCTTTCCATGTTTCCCATAGGGTTGTTGCTCCTTGTTCTACCATATGCCCCCAACCTGGATAGTCGATACTGTTGACTATGTCAAAGGTAATTTGTGGAGATAGGTATTCAGAGATGGCCTCTAAAGCAAAAGGAGTCCCAAAAATACCTGTGGTCAAATGCTGTGAGGGAGCTTTCTGAAGTGCCATCAGCAAAGAATCTTTTGCCGCTTGGATTTGATCCTTTGGAATGATTTCGTGATAGAGCAAGGCAGAAAATAGGGTTTGTCGGTTGATTGTTCCTTTAATGCTTTTGTCCCAAAATTTCTCTCGAAGTTTCTGTTCCAATTCTGATGACAATTGCTCGTACTTAACTTTTTGTTTTTCATCCTGCATCAGATCAGCAAATGTCTTCATGACTCTTGCTGATTGGAGATAATGCAGAGTGCCAATCAGTTCTACTGGAACGGGAGTCAAGGACTCGTGATCGCTCAAACCTGAATGTACTATTCCCTCTGGGTGCAGCCGAGCGACTTTGTCCATCCACTGGTTGTTCAAGGCATACATTTCTTTGACAGATTCCAAGTCTTTATAAAATAGGTAGTTTTGGTATTGAGTGATTAAAAAAGCAGATTCCCAACTGATACCACAATATTGAATACCGACACTTGGCGCGGTATCGACAAAGGTGGAATCGTTAATGGCATCCACCCAGTCATATATTGTTTTTTTGTAAAACGATTGCATATCAAAGTTGTAAATAAAAGAAGTACTGGTGGCATTGAGATCGCCACCATATCCAAACTTTTCTCTGGCGGGACAATCGGATTGAACCCCCACAAGGTTGGCCAAAAAAGTTCTTCTTACAGTGTTTTGAATTTCATTCAGCAGTGGGGAGGAAGAGGTGAAATTGTTTTTCTGTCCTACTGGGGTGTGAATGGACAGCCCAATGATTTGGTCTATTGTCGGTTTTGCCATCAATCCGTCTATTTCCATATACCGATAGGCATGATAGGTAAATTCTGGTCTGAACCAAACGGGGTTTTTATCCCCAATAGTATAACTATCGGTTTGCCAAGCGATGTCTGGAGCACCGGGACCTCCAACCCTTCGCTTTTTTATTTGACCTGTAACGGCTGTCATGGGATTTAAGGTTCCATCTTTATAGATACGTTCCCCAAACCTAAAGTTAATTTTATTTCCCCTTTGCCCTCGCAATTCAATGGCATAGGTGCCTGTAAAATTTTCACCCATATCGATGATCCACTTTCCATTTTTGACGGCGTAAATTTTTTTGGGCTTGATTTGTCTGTTTATTTTAATGGGAGGTAAAAAAGCTTTTTGTAGTTGGCCTCCAGGAGCTTGGGTGATTTGTGAC
>JABGSU010000147.1 GCA_018647605.1 Flavobacteriaceae bacterium
CAGAAAAACAAAAAATACCCTTCCAGCGTTTGGCTTCTTCCAGATATACAGGAACAGACACGGATGCCTTTGCTTACAGCAACGGAGGTGTAGCTTCTGCCTTGATCTCTTTACCCCTACGTTATATGCACACTACGGTAGAGATGGTACATCGTGATGATGTGGAAAACGTGATCAAATTGATTTACGAAACTTTACTCACTATTGATCCTAAAAAAGGCTTTAGTTATTTCGACTAATAAGCTTCTCTTATAGAATAGTCTCTTCTGAATTGCAGTAAAATGATGCTGTCTTTTTCAAACCCATAAACCAAACGATTTTCCAAATCAATAAGTCTGGATCATCAGCCTGTTAGTTTTTTTCAGGGCTTCCAGATGGCCTATACCATCATGGGGAAACCCTCTGAGTGTCTTTAAAAATTTGATTGTAATGGATTTAATGATTTTAACTTCCTGCAAAGAGCGTGTCAAAAATCCCAACCGCCAATTCCGCCCAAATCAATAAAAATAGCAAGAGTAAAATGATCATTACCAGTATTCTTTTTTTGGGATTTTTATTTTTTTTTGGAAGGTTACACCCAGTAATACGCTGCTAAAAATCATCAAATCCATCAAAACAAAATCAAAGGTGCTCCACCGCACTTGATCCTTAAACAACATGGCAATAAACGGAATGAACAGTACAATCCCAGTGACTACTATTATTTTAAAAAGATTTTTTCTGGACATCTACGGGGCGAGATATTATAATTGTTTTTGACAAGATCAATCAGAGTAGATTTTTTCAAATTGATATTCCCTTTCTACTCGAGCGATTCTGATTTTATATTTTTTATAAAATTCTTTTCTTCCTTTTTCTTTTGCCCATTGGTGGTCTGCGTTTTGTCGCCATGCTTGAATGACGTCCAAATCTTTCCAGTAGCTGATGGATATTCCGTAATCGTTCCTTGCGCTGTCCTCTCCCAAAAAACCATCCAACTTCTCGGCCTCTTGCCTTAAAAAGTCATTGATTTTCAAATATTCGGGATCATCCCGTTTAAGAACAGAGGTAAAAATTACAGCATAATAGGGAGGGGTTGGAGTATTGGTCATTATATTTTTAATTTCAGTTTGGGGTAATGGAACAAAACCTATCTTAGGTTCAAAATACGAAAAACTATTGGTTCATCAAAAATTTATTAATCCGCTTTACCACTCCTGGTCCTTCATAAACAAAACCGGTGTAGAGTTGAACCAGTGAAGCCCCCGCTTTAATTTTTTCAAGGGCATCTTCTGGAGAATGAATACCCCCTACTCCAATGATAGGAAAGGCATTGTTACTTTTTTTAGACAAAAAGCGAATGACATCGGTGCTGCGATGGCTTAAAGGTTTTCCACTTAATCCCCCTGTTTCACTTTTATTGGGAGATTGCAATCCTTCCCGACTCAGGGTAGTATTGGTGGCAATCACCCCATCAGTGTTTGTCACCTGAACAATTTCGATAATATCAAGTAACTGCTCTTCGGTTAAGTCGGGAGCAATTTTAAGAAGTATGGGTTTGAGTTTTTCAGTCGCTTGATTGAGTTTTTGCAGTGTATTTAGCAAATCGGTAAGCGGCTTTTTTTCTTGTAGGGCTCTTAAGTTGGGGGTATTGGGGGAACTGACATTGACCACAAAGTAATCTACATAAGGATAGAGCGTTTTAAAGCACTGGATGTAATCTTCAACAGCCTTTTCGTTGGGGGTGATTTTATTTTTTCCGATGTTCCCACCGATGATGATGTGTTTATTTTTTTGGAGTCGTGGAATGGCTGCTGCTACCCCCTCATTATTGAACCCCATTCGGTTGATCAATCCCTCATCTTGTGGCAAACGAAATAAACGTTTTTTGGGATTGCCGTCTTGACCCTTGGGGGTAAGCGTTCCGATCTCGATAAAGCCAAAACCAAAGTTGGAGAGCTCTTGGTAGAGCTTCGCATCTTTATCAAAGCCTGCAGCCAAACCCACAGGGTTTTTAAAGCGAATGCCAAAAACTTCTCTTTCGAGCCGCGGATCATTGACTTGGTAGAGGCTGCGAATCAAAAAGGGTAGGCCAGGAATCTTGTTAATCCATCGGATCAAGCCAAAAACAAAATAATGTATCCACTCGGGATCGCCGAGAAAAAGAATAGGTTTGATCAGATAGCGGTACATGAACAAAAGATAAAAAAAATCCCGCCGCAGCGGGATGATATTATTTATTGGTTGGGTTGAGTTTTTGACTCATTTCCAAGGACAAGGCGGAACGCTCTATTTTTAACTTTCCAGCCATGGTTTCAATGACACAGGTATTGTCTTTATCATTGAGTTCAACCACTTTGGCGTGAAGGCCACTTTTGGTAATAACCCTGTTGCCTTTGGACAAGTTCTTCATAAAATTCTTTTCCTTTTTTTGTCTTCGCTGTTGCGGTAGGATGATAAAGAAAAAGAATACCACCAGCATTAGAAGTAGAAAGGGCATTTGCCCAGAGAATCCCTCCATAAGTTTATTTAATTATTGATTGTTGTTTTGACGAGCTTTTGCGGAATCGTCTCTTTGTTTTTGTTTCACAGGATCAGCAGTTACCATGGCCTTGATTCTCAACGTTTCAC
>JABGSU010000148.1 GCA_018647605.1 Flavobacteriaceae bacterium
AAACCCGTGTCAAAGTCGTCAAAAACAAGGTCGCCCCTCCTTTCCGTACCACCGAGTTTGACATCATGTATGGCGAGGGCATTTCTAAATTGGGAGAAATCATTGACCTTGGGGTCAACTACGAGATCATCAAAAAATCCGGTTCTTGGTTCAGCTATGGTGACACCAAACTGGGGCAAGGTCGCGATGCCGTCAAAGCCCTACTGGAAGACAATCTCGAACTGATGGAAGAATTGGAAACCAAAATAATGGAAACCGTCAAAGCGGTAGAATAACCCATTCTTCAATCCCAGACAGGCATTGGACCTCTCCTCCTTTAAAACAAAAATGTCGGCTTTGGCCACTGCGCAAAAGCCGTTTTTTTTTCTGATCGACTTTGAACAGCAAAAACCTGTGATCTGCCCATTGGAAGACGCCCAAAGCCTTGGTTTTCAATTTGAAATCAAAGGTGTCCGCAACTTTCAACCCCAAGACCGAAAGCCCGCCCCCAGCCCCTTGTCCATTGCTCCCATTCCAAAAAGCGTGTATTCCAAAGCCTTCCAAAAAGTAGTCCGAGAGATCTACCAAGGGAATACCTTTTTGCTCAACCTCACCTTTCCCTCTACCATCCAAACACCACTGGATTTGGAAGACATTTTCCACTGGGCCCAAGCCCCCTACAAACTCCTTCACCAAGATCGTTTTGTCGTCTATTCACCCGAGTGTTTCGTCAAAATCAAAGACGGTCAGATCTATTCCTATCCCATGAAAGGGACGATCGACGCCCATCTGCCCGATGCCCAAAAAATTCTAGAGTCCGACCCCAAAGAGATCAACGAACACAACACCATCGTAGACTTAATCCGCAATGACCTCTCCAAAGTAGCCAAAGAAGTAGAAGTCACCCGTTTCCGATATCTCGACAAAATCAAAACCCAAAAAAACGAAATCTACCACACCAGCTCCGAAATTCGTGGAAAACTCCCCTCCGACTGGAAAAGTCAACTCCCCGATATCCTCTTGGGCATGCTCCCAGCAGGATCCATCTGTGGGGCGCCCAAAGCCAAAACGGTTTCCATCATTCAGGACGTAGAACAAGACTTACGAGGCTACTACACGGGTATCTTTGGCTATTTTGATGGTGAAAATCTCGACAGTGCCGTCAACATCCGCTACCTCGAAAAAAAGAACGACCAACTCCTCTACCGCAGTGGTGGTGGCATTACCTTTCTAAGTGATCTCGAATCCGAATACAACGAACTGATTGAAAAAATATATGTACCCGTTGTTTGAATCCCTTTGTGTCCAAGATGGCAATCTCCTCAATGCCCAATGGCATCGGTTGCGCTTTCAAAAAGCCTTTAAATCTCTTTTTAACACCTCCCCCACTTTTGATCTTCTGGAAGGCATCCAAATCCCCCAAACATTTGCTCAAGGAAGAGTAAAATTAAAAGTTCTTTACAACGCCACCGAAAGAGACTTCCAATTCCAACACTACAAAACACAAAACATTCAAAGCCTCCGATTGGTGGTTACAGAAGATTTAGATTACTCTCACAAATATAGTAAGCGAGAAAAACTGGAAAACCTCTTCGCCCTTAGGGACAATTGCGACGATATTTTGATTGTTAGAAAAAGCTTGATTACGGATAGTTCCTATGCCAATGTAATTTTCTTTGACGGCTTAGACTGGTGGACTCCTTCACATCCGCTCTTGGAAGGCACCTGCCGTGCACGGCTTTTGACCCAGGGCCTTATCAAAGAAAAAATAATAAAAGTAGTGGATCTAAAAAACTTTAAAGGGCTAAAATTGATCAATGCTTTAAGGGACATGGACCAACCCATAATTCCAATCGAAAGCTTGGTGTACTAGCTTGTTTGAGTCGCTTTTTTCCAAACGTCAATTGCCTCCACAGCACTTTGTTTGGGGTCGTTGACCAACTCAGAATGAATCAATTCATAGGTTTTTTCCTGTAAGACAAAAATATCTTTCTCTGTAAGCCCTTCGGTGGGCAAAGGCGGATGGAGATCCACACGCAACACCCCCGGATAGCCGTGGGTGGTATTCCACGGGAATTTTCGTTTGCAATCCAAAAAAATCATTGGAAAAACAGGTAACTGATGGTCGATCGCAATTCTAAACGCCCCCTTTTTAAAAGGATTCAATAAGATCGTCTCGTCCAAATAATCTTTTTCAGGAAAAATACAGACACTGTAGCCTTTATCCAGTACCTTCTTTGCACGGCCATAGACCCCATAACGACTTTTGGAGCTGCTGCGATCCACCATAATGGCCGCCCGTTTAAAGAGATATCCAAAAAAGGGAATGTTCACCAATTCTTTTTTTCCGACAAATACAAAAGGATTGGGTGCTGCCGCAAACATCAACATAATGTCGATGTAACTGGAATGGTTTGCTACTAATAGGTAGCTTTTTTGAGGGTCCCAATCTGTTTTAAATACTTTTTTCATCCGAAAGCCCATGCCTGCCAATACCAATCGTGCCCAAACATTTCGGGCAATCCAAAAAAAGGGACGATAGCCGTTGGGAAAAAGCAATAGAAAGGCCAACAAAGGAAATAAAAGCACCACAAGTGTGGAAGACAACAAATAAAACCAAGCACGCCAAAGTACGATCAAAAACTTCATCTGGTCGTAAAAATACATTTTCTAGAAAAGTAGGAATAAGGAAATTGGGCAAACTTTGTCCAACCGTTGAAAAAAAATATCTTTGCAGGAAAACATTGACCCCCTTGTTATGGCAAGAATTCTGACAGGAGTCCAATCTACAGGTGTCCCGCATTTGGGCAATCTACTGGGGGCCGTGCTTCCCGCCATCAAAATGGCAAAAAACCCCGATAACGATTCTTTTTTGTTTATTGCCGACCTCCACTCAGTCACCCAGATCAAAGAGGGTAAACAATTGTCCAAAAACACTTTTGCCACCGCCGCCGCTTGGTTGGCTTGTGGTTTAGATGTCGAAAAGACCGTTTTCTACCGCCAGAGTGATGTAAGTCAAGTGACTGAATTGGCTTGGTTCCTGAGTTGTTTTTTTCCTTACCAACGGCTCACGCTAGCCCACTCCTTTAAAGACAAGGCCGATCAGCTGGAAGATGTCAATGCAGGACTGTTTACCTACCCCATGTTGATGGCTGCCGATATTTTGATCTACGATGCCGAAGTGGTTCCCGTAGGGAAAGACCAATTGCAACACCTTGAAATGACCCGAGATGTCGCCGCCCGATTCAACCACCAAAACGGTGAAACTTTTGTATTACCCAAAGCAAAAATCCAAGAGAACACACAATATATTATTGGAACGGACGGGAATAAAATGTCGAAATCCAGAAACAACATCATCAATATTTTTCAGTCCGACAAGGCCCTGCGCAAACAGATCATGGGAATACAAACGGACAGCAAAACATTGGAAGATGTCAAAGAACCCGAGAACTGTAGTGTCTTTAAAATCTTTTCTCTACTTGGAAACCCAGAGCAAATTGAGGGTTTAAGACAACAATATTTGGCGGGGGGCATGGGCTATGGCCATGCCAAACAAGCGCTATTTGAGTTGGTAGTGGATACGTTTAAAGCCGAACGGGAAAAATTCAATTACTTCAACGATCATCCCGAAGAGGTAGAAGTCGCCCTGGCCAAAGGCGCAGTAAAAGCGAGTAAAATTGCCAACGAAGTGCTGCTTAGGGTAAGAAGAAAACTCGGCTTTTAGGCCCATTCAAAAAACTTCCCTGGCAAAGGTTTTACACAGTCCTTCATTTCTAGTTTTAACAATACTGTAGCCGTTTTACTGACCGAAAATCCCGTGGCAATGGCGATGTTGTCCAGGCTTTCATTTGCGACCAATTTAAGGCAGTCAAAAATGATTTTTTCCTCTTCGTTCAATTGGATGAATAATTGCTTTTGAACCGAAGTACCAATGGATTTCGACTCCCAACCCATGGCTTTGATCAAATCTTCAGCTCCAGTAATCAATTGGGCTTTTTGACTGCGAATCAATTGATGAGACCCTTGGTGTAAAGGATTTTCCAAATCACCAGGATAAGCAAAAAGCTCCCGATTGTATTGATGTGCAAAATTGGCTGTAATCATACTACCCCCTTTGGCCTTGGATTGAATAACCACCGTGGCATGGGACAAACCCGCAATAATGCGATTGCGGATCAAAAAGTGTTTGCGATCAAATTTTTCTCCTGTAGTAAACTCAGAAATAAAGCCCCCCTCTGCTTCAATTTTATCGACAAAGTCTATGTGTTCGGGGGGATAAATCTGGTTCAACCCGTGGGCCATACATGCAAGGGTCGTCAAACGTGACTTTAGTGCTTGATCGTGGGCAATGATATCAATACCTCGCGCAAAACCAGATACGATAATGGGATCGAGTCCCTGTAGTCCTGCAACCAACTCTCAGCAAATTTTATCTCCTTTGGAATCGCCAGAACGCGTACCGACTATGCTGATCAGCTTGCGCTGGGAAAGGTTGAAATTTCCCTTGTAAAACAAAACCAAGGGGGCATCTGGACAAAAAGCCAGGGTTTTGGGATAATCGTGATCGCCGAGAAATAGGGTTTTGATTTGATTTTTTTGAAGGTTTTCTTCCTCTTGGTAAACAGTATCAGCGAAATTTTTCCAGTTTTTAAGATGACCAATAAGGTTTGTCCCCAGTGCCTTCTAGCTTGAGGAAATCCTCTGGAGAACGATCAAAAATGGCTTGAGGACTGGGACTAAACTCCCATAGTTTTTTGGCACTAACATTCCCCAATCCAGGGATCATTCGCAAAAAAAGACAGGCTTGCAAGCGGTTCATGGCTAAAAAATGTAAAATTTAGGTGGCTTTAAATATACTAACATAAATAATCATCGTTATAATAGGGAAGAATTATTCTTATATTTGAATATGCCATTGCAGCAATACATCAAAGAGTTACTCTACCAGCACGAGTGTGTTACGGTACCCAATTTTGGTGCCTTTCTTACCCGAACGGTTAATGTGTTGATTCACCCCGAGACAGGTGTTTTTAGTCCCCCTCGAAAAGAAATCAGTTTCAACCGACTCTTAAAAAGTAATGATGGTATTTTGGCCAATTACATCGCCCAAAAGGAAGATATGTCCTACGAACAGGCTTTGCGAAAGATAGAAAAACAGGTAATCGTTTGGAAACAGCGATTGAACACTCAGCATTTGAGTTTTTCGGGCATAGGCGAAATGCGCCTCAATCCAGAAAAATCTATTAGTTTTTCGCCCTATGGAATCATTAATTTTGACCTGAACGGCTATGGACTAAAAAGTTTTATAAGAAAATCACTAACCCCACCCATCAAAAAAGAAGAATCTAAAACCCTGCCCATCATGGAAAATGAAAACAACGACGACTTGATGTTTACTCCATCAGAAAACGAAAACAACGGCTCTCCCGTTTTACGATATGCAGCCATTGGTGTGATTGCCATTGCTCTAGTTGGTGCGTCCTATTATTTTGGACAACAATATGTCGCCAACGAAAAAGCAAAAGCCACAGAAATGGCACAAAAGAAGATCAAAAGTAATGTCCAGAAAGCAACTTTTGACTTGGGTACATTGGCTGAGGTAGATTTGAGCTTAGAAGCCTCCCCAGAAATCTTTGAAGAGGCTTCTTTGGATCAAACCTATTACAGTGTAATTGCAGGCTCTTATCGTTCTATTGAAAATGCAGAAAAGAAATTGGCGAGTTTAAAATCCGAAGGCTTTGATGCTGCCTTTACCGAGGTAAATCCTGAAGGACTGCACCGTGTGGCCTATGGACGTTTCAGTTCTAAGCGAGAGGCTTTGAATTTGCACAATTACATCCGTTACGCCCTCAAAGAGGAAGCTTGGTACTTGGAAGAAAATTAGATTACATTCTGTAGATCCAGCTTTTTGGATTTTGTGGTGTAGAATTACTAAATACACTGAACTGTAGGACGGTCTTACCCGTTTGCGGATGGGTAAATATTTCTCCTAAAGACTGTTTTGATTTTACCCTATCCCCTTTTTTAACATAAACTTTACCCATATTTTTATAGGTAGTGATAAAATTCCCGTGTTTGATCAAAATGGTAGGATTACTTCCTTTAAAGCTGAGAATGGTCATTACCTCCCCTTCAAATACTGCTCGGGCTTCGGTCTTGGGTGAGGTGGCTATGGTTACGCCATTGCTCTTGATCATGGTGGTTTTAACCACCGGATGGGGTTGGGTTCCAAAACGCTGAATCACAATTCCTTTGGCTACTGGCCAAGGAAGTTTTCCCTTGTTGGAAATAAAATTGGCTGCCAGTTGCTTGGCTTCAGGGGTAAGAGCAAAGGCATTTTTTGAATTTTTCCCTGCCGCTCTATTGGAGGCAGCAATGGCCTCACGAATCAAGCGTTCAATTTCTCGGTCTATAGCTGCAGCTTTGCGTTGCTTTTGTTTGATCTCGCCTGCTAAAGAACGTGATTTGCTTTTCAGGCTTCTGATCAAGCGTTCTTGGGATTTACGCTCCTGTTCCAATTGCTCCTGTGCTTTTCGGTTTTCTAACACCAATGCTTCTTTTTGAGCTTTTTGTTCGAAGAGATTTTTGTTGAGGACCTGAAGGGTTTTCGTTTTAACGGCAATAGCATCTCCCTGCTTTTGTCTAAAATTAACGTATTGCTTCATGTATTGAATCCGCTTGTAGGCCTGTAAAAAATCTTCGGAGGAAAACAGAAACATCAATCGGCTTTGGGAAGATTTGCTTTTGTATGATTTTTGAATCATTTCAGCATAGTCTTTCTTTAATTGCTTCAGCTCGCTTCTGAGATTGGTGATGTTCCTTTGGTTAACGTTTATTTGGCGCGTAAGGAGGTTGGCCTGTTGGTTGTTGACTTTTACCAGATCGCTTCTGACGGATATTTTAACATTAAGGTCTTCTACCTGGGAAAGTACCGACTTTTCCTTTTTGGTGTTTCTAAAAAGCAGGGTATTGATTTGTTTGATCTCTGCTTGTAGTCGCTTTTTCTGTATTTCCAATGATTTTTGACGGGCAGCATTGGACTGCGCCATCCCAAATGAGGTATGAAATAGTAAAAAGATTACACAGAGCTGTTTTAAGCGATGCATTACATTTCTATTGGTTTATACCCCGAAGGGATATCAAAGGGAGTACTCATGCGGTCGGGAAAGTCGGCACGAGTATATTCTAGGTTAATCCGGGTCAAGACCGAGCCATCGAACAGGGAAATT
>JABGSU010000149.1 GCA_018647605.1 Flavobacteriaceae bacterium
GGAAGCCAGGCCTTGGATTGATATTATCTCTAAATTCGAGGCCCCTTATGGTAAGTTTTCTGTGCTGGGTAATCACGATTACGGTGACTACAGCAACTGGGAAAGCAAAGCTGAAAAACAAAAAAATCTTGAGGAAATGTATCAAATCCACAAGGATATGGGGTTCGATCTGTTGCTGAATGAAAGTCGATATATTGAAAAAAATGGGGGAAAACTTGCCTTGGTAGGTGTTGAGAATTGGGGAGCAGGGAGATTTAAAAAAGCAGGCGACTTGGAAAAATCCATTTCAAAAATCCAATCGGGGGACTTCAAAATACTTCTCAGTCATGATCCTTCACACTGGGAGGCTGAAGTACTTCCACATTCAAATCCTTTTCATCTTACACTAAGTGGACATACCCATGGTTTTCAGTTTGGTATAGAAATTCCAGGCTGGATCAAGTGGAGTCCTATCCAATGGCGATACAAACAATGGGCAGGCATATATGAAGAAAAGGAACAGAAGCTGAATGTCAACCGAGGTTTTGGTTATTTGGCATATCCGGGTCGAGTAGGTATTTGGCCAGAGATCACAGTAATTACCCTCAAAAAGAAGAATTTATTGGTTTAATCGCAAAATAAACTACATTTGCGTAGGTGAACCCCTGAAATTATTGAGAAATGTCAAAATTTGGTGAACTCATTGATGACAAATTACCGCTGCTTTTGGTTTTTTACAATGCAGAGGATCAGGTTTCTTCTTCTATGCATCCTGTACTAAAGGATGTTGCAGCTGCTATGGGCGACAAAGGAAAGGTAATCAAAATTGATTCGGAGAAAAACCTCAAACTCTCCGACGCACTTCGGGTAAAAGTACTTCCTACTTTAATGATTTATAAACTAGGAGAAATGGTTTGGAGACAAAGCGGTGAACAAGATGCCAATACCCTGATCAGTCTTATGCAGGATCACCTAAACTAATTTCCGAAGGCTTCTTCTAACTCAAATTGTTCCATCGATTTATCGAAACGCGATTGTAATTTTTTAGCAAAATCAGATGCTCCCATCAATTCAACCCGATAAATCAATTCTTGGAAATCCAAAACTTCTCCTTTAATTTTTTCAAAAAATATCTTTTTATTACTTTTTGAAAATTTGGCAATCATCTCAAAGCGCTCTTCGTATTGTGATACAATAGAATCGACCAATTCTTCTGCTTTTGCGGGCTGGTCTGATAGATAATATCCCTCTACAAAATCATTGAGCGAGGTGTAATAGTCATAATCGCCATAGAGGTTTTTAAAAGGCAGAACAGAAGATGTAAAATAATCCAACTCCGTTGTCAAAAGATCCCGGTCTTCATTGACTAAAATAGCCTCTACCAAAGTTCTGTAGCGTTCTACTTGAGTAATGATCTCCTCCCCCATCATGAATTGTTCGTTGTGACTTAGGGAATTAAAATATTCCAATTCATCCCTGTATTTAAACGCTACTTTTGTGGCTAGTTTTTGAGCCGATTGCCATGCATCCAAACGATAGTAGGCATCAACAAAAGGAACCAAGAGACTATAATATCTGAAATAATCCATAGGCATTTTTTCCATCGCCAAATCAAGGATGTCTTTGGCTTGTTCTTTTTTGCCTTCATCGATTAATTGATCGGCCAATCGCACCATATTACTCCTAAAAGAAATACTATTTTTTCGAGTTTCCACATCGTGGTAGATATCGGGGCTTTCAGAATTTCCCCAACTCCAATTCATCACAATATCATACATCAAATCAGAATCCAATCGACCCATGATATAAGGATTATTGCTGTTTAGCGGAGTTTTGATGGGAACCAATTTATACACCAAGCCTTCCAATTGCAAGAACTCCTTCATCCAGATATACTCTGACTCTGCATAGCTTCCTCCTGTAAAATAAATTGGTCGTTCCCAATCATTATTGGCCAAAATATCCAACATCATTACTTGATTTTTGGTCATCCCTCCTTCAGGTAAATCAATATCGATATGGGAAACGATCAGTGCCTCATCCTCTGGTTTGACCACACCGCTTTTGAGTACATTTTCTTTATTGACATTCACCCTTATTTTGTTGGTAGGGTAAAAAACCATCTCCTGTGTATTTTTGGGCAAACGATCGGGATCTTCTCCCGCCTGTTGGAGCAAGCTCTTGTATTTCGTTCTGGGGTGGTCGCTCGACACCCAATTCATAAAGTCTTTAATATCCCAACGAACAGAGTCCAACAAGGACTCGTGTTTAATATAATCCCTGTTACCATAGGCATATCGGGCGTGGGTCATTTGAGAGGGGATGGCATCGCTCTCATACGTTTTTCTTTTCAGCTGATCGATATACCAGTCTGTTGCAAGTAGAGAGGTATTGATTGTTTTTACATCGGTGCGATAACCTTCGATTTCTTGCGCATACCACAAGGCAAAAGTGTCGTTGTCTCCAATCGTAAAAATCATAGCTCCCACATCCTTTTGTATGGACTGAAGGTATGATTTGGCCATAGACTGAGCAGTATAGCGATCTGAACGGTCATGATCATCCCAATTCTGAAAAGCCATCAACAAAGGAACAGCCATAAAACAAAGGGCTACCACAAGTGGAGCAATTCCTTTTGATTTGATCCAAACCTTAGCTTGATTGGCCAGATAAAAGGCCCCCAATCCAATCCAGAGAGAAAAAACATAGAAGGAACCTACCAATGCATAATCCCTCTCGCGAGGTTCAAAAGGGCGTTCGTTAAGATAAATCTTCAAAGCCAACCCCGTAAACAAAAAGAAAAGCAACAACACCCAAAAACGATTGGGATCTTGCTGATATACAAAAATGAGCCCCATCAGTCCCAACAAAAAAGGAAGGAAAAAATAGGTGTTTCGAGCCTTATTGTTTTTGGCATCTTCTGAAATTTTAGACTGATTGCCCAACCGCATATTGTCTATAAAAGGAATTCCACTGATCCAATTACCCTTTAGGATATCATAAGTCCCAGCAATATCGTTTTGTCTTCCAGTAAAGTTCCACATAAAATACCGCCAATACATATAGCCTATTTGGTACTGAAATAAGAATTGTAAAGAACTCCAAAAACTGGGTTTTTCAATTACCAGATAAGGAGAAAGCGATCTGAAGAATTTGTGATAATCGTCACCTGTAACCACTCCATCGCGAATGTCCTCTCTGAATTCATTTACACGACTCCGTAACATTTCATTGCTTTCGTATTCTGGGGCAATAGAAAAAGCTAGTGCACCTGTAAAATTCATATAATTTCCAGCGTGTTCCGAACTCCATAGTCGAGGTAAAAAACCTCTGTGCTCGCTATTAGAATTAATTTTTGCTCTCTCCCAATGATTTACAATGATATATTTTCCAGTTTTATAATCTCTTTCGTATTTGGGTTTATCGTCAACATAGGGTTCGGTCTGATCCTGACCGACATAGATGTCAGAAAACAAGGGACCATAGAACAAATGGGTTTCGGGGTACTGCTCAAGGTTGTAATAGGCCAAAAGCGCACGGGCATCGGCTGGGGAATTTTCATTGATCACCGTATTGGCGTTGGCACGAATAGGAATCATTAGCCATGAAGAAAAACCCACCAAAACAAAAAGAACACACAAAATACCAGTATTGACATTGATCCATTTTTGACGCTGGGTGTAGCGCAAAGAGTAATAAAAAAATAGGGCGAAACACAAACCTGCTATTAGCGTACCACTATTAAAGGGGAGCCCCATTTTATTAACAAAGAAAACCTCTGCGTTTCCAAAAAATGCCAAGGTTGTAGGCAATAATAATTTAAATATAAAGAGGAGTATGGCAACAGAAATCAGGTTGGCCCAAATAAAACTTTTAAAGGTTACTTTTGGAGTATTCTTGAAATAATAGATCATCCCTATAGCAGGAATAGTCAAAAGTCCCATAAAATGGACCCCAAAAGATAGGCCAATAATAAACGAAATCAAAAGCAACCAACGGTCTCCTCGGGCTGTATTCATGTCTTGCTCCCAACGCAATCCC
>JABGSU010000150.1 GCA_018647605.1 Flavobacteriaceae bacterium
CCCGGAACCATAAACCGCTGTTCGAGTAACAAAAAGCTATTGGGATCAAAAAAGAAAGTGGGGCGGAATCGCATTTTGTCTGATCGAGGGGTTAAAATATAGTATTGGGGATGGGAAATGGTTTCCCAACGTCCCCTTTTAATGTCGGTGAGGGGAAGACCCATCAATAGGTTTTGCAAATCGGCAAACTCAAAACGGGTATTGAATTGTTCATTGATAAATGACACATCGCCTTCAAAAAAGGTTTTTTGAAATTTTTCATAAAAGGAGACCTTTTCGGGAGTGATCAGCAGTTTGGCAATGGGAACGATCATGTTGGCACTCATCCAAATGGATTTGGACTTTTCCATTCGTAGGTTGATGATGATCTGTTGTTTGCGTTTGCCATTATCGTAAATGGTTTTTACGCGAGTCCGAAATTTTTTATATTCCAATTGATTTTTGGCAATGGAATTGGCCAGTTCGTTGGTTTCGATATTTTTCATAGGAACCCTACTGGGAGGCAATACTGGAGATTTACACGAAGCAACAACCATTAGCCATACCAGAAGTATTTGCCTAGAGAATTGTAAGAGGTTCCGCTTGTGTTTCATGACTATGATAATTCTGAATAATCGCCTATGTTGACAAATTTGTGTTTTCCATCGTAATGTACATGGTTACCAATCATGGCACCCTCTAGTTGGGCGTTTTGAATGAGGCTATTTTTTTGCACCAAACTACTACTTACGGTACTGTTTTCAATACGGGTGCCCTCTCCGATTGCCGAATGAGGACCCACAGTGGCATTTTTTAATACCACCCCTGATCCAATGGAGCAGGGTGGTATGATCTTACTGTTTTCTAATATAACATCTTCGGCCACCAATTTATTGCCCTCTTCCGTAAGGATTTCTAGCATTTTAGTGTTGGTTTCTAGGGTAATTTTGGGGTTCCCACAGTCCATCCATTCTTTGACCGCTCCAGGAGTAAAAACAGCACCTTTTTTCATCATGGACAATATGCCTTCATTTAATAGAAACTCCTCTCCTTCTGCTCGGGCGGAAGCCATACTTTTATCCAATTCGGCTTTGATGACTTCGCCCTCCTTAAAATAGTATATCCCGATGACGGCCAAGTCAGAAACAAATTCCTGTGGTTTTTCAACTAGGGCAGTGATCTGGTTTTTATGATCCATTTTGACAACGCCATAAGCTTTAGGATTCTCTACTTTTTTTACCCAGATCATTCCATCTACAGTGGGATCGAGTGTCAAATCGGTTCGGATTAGGGTATCTGCATAGGCAACAATGATAGGGCCTGACAAAGAATCGGCAGCACACATCACAGCGTGTCCAGTTCCTAAGGGTTGCAGTTGGCGGTAAATGGAGGCTTTTGCCCCCAAATCATGCGCCACTTTTGTAAGCTCTTCTTCAGTAGCAGGGCCAAAAAAAGCCGGGTCTCCCAAAATAAAGGCGACCTCTTCAATGGGTTGCGCAACTACTCGTGCAATTTCGTTGACCAATTGTGCTACTATAGGGGCTCCTGCTACGGGCAACATGGGCTTGGGAACGGTAAGGCTGTGGGGTCTGAGTCGAGATCCTCTACCAGCCATAGGTACAATGATTTTCAATCTATAATATTTAAATATTAAAACTATTACTTTACATTTAATTTTTGCCTGTACTTCCAAATCCTCCACTGCCCCTCTCCGATTCAGGGAGCGCCTTTACAGGTTGCCATTCCACGGTGGCATATTTTGCCACGACCAACTGTGCTATTCGATCTTGTGGAGCAATGGTAAACGGTTCTTTGGACAGGTTAACCAATATTACACCAATGTCTCCTCGGTAATCAGCATCTATGGTTCCTGGAGCATTCAATACGGTAATACCGTGTTTAGCAGCCAATCCGCTTCTGGGTCTGACTTGGGCTTCATAGCCTTTGGGCAAAGCGATGGACAAACCTGTCGGTATGATCTTTCGTTCCAAAGTTTTTAGGGTGATGGGCGTTTCTATATGAGCACGTAAATCCATCCCCGCAGAAAGTGGCGTTGCGTGGTAAGGGAGGTCACCTTGACCTAAAAAACATACAGGGATTTCTATCATTTTATCGATTTCCTCAAAAGTACAAAAAGGACTCATAAACCTTAGCTTCTCTCCTTTGAGTTAACCATTTTTTATGAAGAGTATTTTTGATTGTTTGTCTGAGGATTGGCAATGAGCTCAGTGGGATTGAAAAGTTTTCACCTTGTACTTCAATCCAACGAAGATAAAATTTGTTCTCTATTAATGCGAACAAAGCTGTTTTGGGTATAATCATCTTTTTCAAAAACAATGCCCAGATCGGAATTATGGAGCATACTAATGCTAGAATAGGCTGCGGGCCCATCATAAAGTAGTTTTGGAGCGGACCAGGTTTTTCCGTCGTCTTTGCTGATCCTAAGACTAAGGTTTTTTCTTTTGGTGGGGTGGTTGGCGTTGACAAAGAGTAAAACTCCTTTGGTGTCGTTTGTTTTTTTGTCAGTCCATCGGATGATCCCTGCATTACATCCCGAGTCTATTAGGGTTTTATCTGGACGGGAAGCCCAGGTTATACCTTCATCAGAGGAAACAAATACCTGTCGATGTCCTATTCGGTTTAGCCTACAGTTTATCATCCAACTACCATCGCTCAGCTCCACTACCTTGGATTCGTCTCCCGGTATCAGTGGGGTATCGATCAGTTGCCAGCTTTTACCATGGTCGTCGCTTTTAAAAAGATGAAGGCCGTGGTCGAGGTTGACCAAGGTATGCAACAGGGTTCCCTTACGGGTTTGTATGCCCCTACCCGAGGTGATAAATTTAAAGTCTTTGTGCCAGTGTGGTTTGGATATTTGGGAGGTGATGTCTACTGGGGGTGACCAAGTTTTGCCATTGTCTTCGCTCTTGATGTATTTGAGGTAGTAGATGTTGGGTTCGCGTTCCAAATCCATATAATTGAAAAACATAAAAATGGTATTGGTTTCACGGTCAACAATCATGGAGGGATCGGAAGCGGATTGCCCCATAGGGTAATCCACAATTCTTTGGATGGGGGTCCAGCTCTTTCCATCGTCAGAACTCCTGCGAAGAACGAGATTGATGTCTTTATTGTCCCTAAGATCAGCGCAAGAGGGAATTCTCTCATCTATGGCCGTGATTAAGTCCCCGTTGGGAGCGGAGATAATAGCAGGGATTCTATAACAGCCAACACCTTCTTTTTGTGGGAATAGGTCAATAAAGTCAAAGTCTTGAGCTGACAATATTCCACAGGAAAATAAAAGGGAAATAATCGCCAGTTTAAATGTTAAATAGGGTTTTAAGTTAATCATGTATATGAATTATTGCTTTTTAAACCTTAATAAAGGTTTTGTTTTTGTACATATACCAAAGTAAAAGATAGAGCAGTCCAAAACCTCCTATCACGGTAATTAATCCATAATAGTTACCCGTATAAGGAGCAAGTCCAAAGAGGACAAAGCCAGCAATTTTTGGAAAAGGCAGAACGTGTGTAATTACATATGCAGTAATGGCGTTCATTCCAATAACTTTTAGGAAAAAGGCCCATTTAAATTGCTTTTTTACATCAATAACCCAATAAAAAATAGCCATAAGGAAATAACAAATCCCAGAAGAAACCAATACGAAAGTTGAAGACCATATTTTCTTTACCACTGGATGAAAAGAATTCCCTATAAGACCCAGCGATAAGGCAATGGTTCCATAGATCAATAAGGTTTTGACGACCCTACTTTTGTCTTTTTGAGTTTTGATTAATACCCCTGCAAAAAGGCCAGATAAGGTGGTAGCTGTAAATCCAAGGCCAGACAAAAACCAAGTGTATTGGGTGCCGTCATCAAAAGAGCCAAAAACCAAATGATCGACATATAGGGCAAAATTGGTGTTAGGGATTAGGGTACTTCTTCCTATTTCTGGAATAACAGGAAGCACTAATAAAAGCGCATAAATCAATAAACAGCCCACAAAAAGCAAGTGTCGATGGTTGGGTTTTAGATAGACATAGGCGATGGTTGTGAAAACGTATCCTACTGCAATGGCTTGAAGTGTATTGCTGAAAATTTTAAACTTTGAAATGTCCAGTTCCAAAAGGTTGCCCTGAACAATCCAACCCAGTAAAAAAAGCAGAAAGAATCTCTTCAACAACTTTAGGTAAAGGGATTTTCTGTTGTCCGAGTTTTGTGTGTATTTTGACATTGAAAATGGAATTACTGCTCCCACGACAAAGAGAAATAGTGGCATGATGATGTCATAAAATCGAAAGCCCAGCCACTCTGGGTGGCTAAATTGTTTTGCCAATGCAGCAGTAAAGTTGGATCCTGCTCCCTGGTGGAGCTTGGAAAAAAACTGATCCGCTAAAACGATCATTAACATGTCAAAACCTCTGAGGATGTCTATGGAACGGATACGGTTTTGGGAAGGTTTAAGCATTGCTTATGGTATTAGGTACAATTAAAAGTAGTGAAAAATAATTTTGTGCTAGATCTAATGACCTGTCCCCTTGAAATGCAAATAATTCATTGCTTCTGAGGGGTGTTTTTTCTCAATACTACAAGAACAACAATCCAACTAAAAAATCAAAACCTAACTCGTAATAAGTCAAATCTTGTTCGCAACCTTCAACCAAAAGACCTACAACTCTTCCCAAGACAAAGGCTGAAACCAAAAGAAAAGTAGCTTTTAGAAGCGGTATTTGTTGAGTAGTTCTTATGGCAACCCATATCCAAAGAAATCCCACCGTAGCCATCACTACGGATAAGGTTCTGAGTACCGTATAACTTTGTGGAGTAGTTAATTCAGTTTGATAAGCCTGATGGTAAATTACTTCCGGGTTGACAAAGGGAACAAAATTGGCAGTAAATAATACGATTCCTGCCAACGGGTTGATCAGCTTAGGTAGGTTTTCCATTTTTATTGATTTTGGGAATTTTAATGTACTATAAAAGCTCCTAAAAGGAGCTTTTATAATATAATAGTAAGAGGAATTTTAGTTGTTCAAAGCTTCTGCTCCTCCCACAATTTCGAGGATTTCGTTGGTAATGGCGGCTTGTCGAGCTTTATTATAGGTCAGTTTCAGCTGATCTCTAAGTTCGGTTGCATTGTCAGTAGCCTTGTGCATGGCCGTCATTCTGGCACCGTGTTCGCTGGCAAAAGAATCTCTGATCGCCTTA
>JABGSU010000151.1 GCA_018647605.1 Flavobacteriaceae bacterium
AGAAAATGCAAGGAAACCGATCGACCCATAGCGGCTCTAATTCTCGATCTTAAACAAAGAGGTTTGCTCGACGAAACCCTAATCGTTTGGGGAGGAGAATTTGGAAGAACGCCTATGTGGGAAAACCGATTAGGGATTCAAAATGCTCCAGGTAGAGACCATCAAGGGGATGCCTTCACCATGTGGATGGCAGGAGGAGGTATCAAAAAAGGTGCTGTTCACGGTAAAACCGATGAGATTGGATATTCGGGTATAGAAGGACGGGTATCCGTTTACGACATTCAAGCTACCATACTCCATCAACTGGGCTTTGATCATGAGCAATTCACCTATAACTTCCAGGGAAGACCCTTCCGACTTACGGATGTATCTGGCAGGGTGATCGACGAAATCCTCGCCTAAACAATGACAAAAACAAATTGACCTAAAGGCTATGGAGTTTTTAATTGATCTTTTGGGGCGCTTTCATCCGCTCATTGTTCATTTACCCATTGGGTTTATATTTTTGGGTTTAATGATGATGGTCTATGACCGAAAAGAGAACAAGCATCGAAAAGTCATAAGCTTTGCCTTCTTTTGGGGTACTTTTTCCACCCTTTGTGCTGCGCTAACGGGAACGGTTCTTTATCTTCGAGAAGGATATGCTTGGGAGGATGTTCAAGGTCATCTTATATTGGGTATCCTCACTTTTGTATTCTCCTTTTTGTTGTACTTACAACTTAAAGAGTTTACACCATTCAAAAAACTTCCACCAAAATTTTTGGGGTATGGGTTGGTATTTGTTTTGACAATTACAGGGCATTTGGGAGGTAACCTCACCCATGGTAAGCATCACTTAACAGATCCACTTCCACCAGAACTCAAATCGGTTTTGGGTATGGAAGTAGTCTCTAGAAATTTCGTCCTTTCGCCCGAAACCCATCAAGAATTACCCCTATATTCTGGAGTTATTCAGCCCATATTAGATCAAAAATGTGTGAGTTGTCACAATCCCAAAAAGACAAAAGGTGAATTGTTATTGCACAACTATAAGGGTATCATGGACGGGGGAGAAGAGGGGCCAATTATTCTTGCTCTCAATGCTGAGAATAGTGAAATACTGAAAAGGATTCATTTGCCTAGAGACGAAAAAAAACACATGCCTCCAAAAACCAAAACCCAACTTACGAAGGCTGAAATAAAAGTAATTGAGCAATGGGTGACCTTGGGAGCTCCAGAAAAAAAAACAGTAGCAGAACTGGGACTCTCTTCTCAGCTTTTCACTTCTTTTTTCCCAAAAGACGAGACGGGTATCTACCCTGATATTGCTCCCAAACCTTTGGGTAATAATTTTATAGATTCACTAAAAGCTACTGGTTTACAAGTAGCACCAATTTACAAAACGTCTTCTTTGCTAAAAGTTTCGGCCATTAATACACCTGCTTTTGACGATCATGATGCAATTGTATTGCTTCAGGCCAAAGACCATATCGTTGACTTGGATTTAGGCCAGACCCAAATCACCAATGCTATATTTGAAGTACTTCAAGAATTAAATAACTTAACAGTTTTAAAACTTGATTATACTCAAGTAACGGGTAAAGGAATTCAAAAATTGAAATCATTGAGCCACTTGAAAGAAATTAATTTAGTAATGAGTGCCTTATCAAAATCGCGAGTTGAGGATTTATTTTCGTTTCCGACTTTGGAAAAAGTTTATCTTTTTGGGCTACTTGACACCGCAGAAATCGTCGAAGTTCCTGACACCTTAAAAACTGTATTTGAATTGGGAAATTATCAATTAAATGATACTTCTGATTAATGCAATAAAAAAACAATACAACTAGGTTAGTCATTATTATTTTTTTTAATTTAACCAAATAAATAATTACATAATGTTTTTAAATAGGAGGAATTTCATTAAGAAAACATCCCTTTCCACTGCGGTAATTGCGACAGCTTCTTTGCTTATCAATTGTCAGAAGGATTCAGTTAAACGCGCTCCCTCAGGAGGTACTTATATGGGGGGCTTCTTTTCACCCAAATTAAGTACTGTTAGAGCTGCTTTTATTGGCGTCGGAAGTCGTGGAGGCGGACACCTTAAGAATTTTGCGGAATTAGCAGGAACAGAGGTAGTGGCCATAAGTGATCTTTATGAAGACAACGTCAAGCAAAAACTAGATATGGTAAAGCAGCTTGACACAAGCATTCAACATTCAAATATTGCTACTTATTGGGGAGAAGAAAACCAATGGAAAAAAATGTTGCAAGAGGTTAAACCCGATGTGGTTTTTATTGCGACCAATTGGAAAAACCATGCTCCTATGGCCATTGAATGTATGAAACAAGGGGCTCATGCTTTCGTGGAGGTGCCGCTGGCAGTAACCCTCAAAGATCTTTGGCATATTGTGGACACCTCCGAAAAGACAAACAAGCATTGTATGATGATGGAAAATGTCAATTATGGTAGAACCGAATTGATGTATCTCAATATGTGCAGACAAGGAGTGATAGGAGAACTGCTTCATGCCGAAGCCGCTTATATTCATGAATTAAGGGGACAAATGCAACAACAAGACCGCGGTACAGGTTCGTGGAGGACGCCCCACTACGCCCATGGAAGCGGTAACCTTTATCCCACACATGGTTTGGGTCCCATAGCCCAATACATGAGTTTGTCTAGAAAAGAAGATAATTTCAAAAGCCTAGTTTCCTATTCTACTCCTGCTCTGGGAAGAAAAAGCTACGCTGAAAAAAATTATCCTGCAGATCACAAATGGAACCAATTGGACTTTCGCAATGGTGACATGAATACTTCCATTATCAAAACCCACTTAGGAAGAACCGTTATGGTGCAATGGGACGAAACCAGTCCTAGACCCTACTCACGACTAAATCTTGTGCAAGGTACCCTAGGAATTCTCGCTGGTTTTCCTACTCGAGTGGCTCTTGAAGGAGGGGTATTGGATATTACCAAAGACCATCACCGATGGGTAGAAGGGGAGCTCTTGGAAAAAGTCTATGAAAAATACGACCACCCCCTCTATAAAAGACTAAATCAGCAGTCCAAATCCAGCGGTCATGGAGGCATGGATGGTATCATGATGTACAGAATTCTCGAGTGTCTACAAAAAGGACTCCCCCTAGATCAAAATGTTTACGAGGGAGCTTTTTGGAGTG
>JABGSU010000152.1 GCA_018647605.1 Flavobacteriaceae bacterium
AAAGCTTCCGTATTGTGCGGTGGGAATATTGTGCCGACTCATAAAAGCTTTGGCAAATTCTTTACTGCCCTCCAATGTGGCTCCCAGTTTCTGGGGCCCGATGACAGGAATGTTTTTCAGTTGGGTATCGTCTAGAAAAAAGTCATGGATGCCATTGACTAATGGGTCTTCAGGCCCCACCACTACAAATTCTATGTTGTTTTGAATGACCGCATCTTTGATCGCGTCAAAATCATTTACTCCTACGTCTAGGTTGGTCGCCATGGCGGCAGTCCCCGCATTTCCTGGAGCCACAAAAATTTCACTGACCATTTGGCTTTGGGCAAGTTTCCAACAAAATGTGTGCTCTCTACCTCCACTTCCCAATACTAATATGTTCAATTTCTTCATCGGTAACAAATATACTTAAGTGTAGCTTATTTTAATTTAAACCTTTGAAAAATACCTTTCCATCGGTGCTTTCTCAAAAATTGCCCCTGTTTTACATCTACAATAAAAGGGGCTCCCTCTCTTTTGGCTTTCCAAAATCCTCTAATAAAGCTGAATAATAGAACCGCTTTTTGATTGATCCATGCCCGTTTCAATGCTATGATGACAGTCAATATCAGTCCAAATCTCATTCTATAAGTGGCAACGCCCTGTAAACGAGCAGCACCCTGGCTGTAATTAAAACCTGTTGGTTTTAGGTGTTTTACTTTTAAAGTTGGGTCTACTATAATTTCCCATCGGTAATATTGTGCCATCAATTCGTCTAGCGTGTCCCAGCCAATGGACTTTGCGATTTTTCCTATTTCAAGAAAACATGCTTTTCGATAGGCCTTAAGCGATCCTCTGATATGATCATTGTTATTGAGGTTTTCTAATGTCCACTGCTTGTTTTTTTGAATATAGCATTGACCTGCTACCATTCCCAGACGATTGTTTTCTCTAAAGTGTTCTGATAGTTTTATCAGATAGTCTTCTTCAAAAACCATATCTGCATCAAATTTGCAAATGATATCATACTCTTGATCCAACCGCTGATAGCCCGCATAAAAAGCTTCTACTATTTTGGCGCCTGGAAGATGCTGATCCGTCGATTTTTTGTGAATGACCTGAATCCAAGGGTGTTGTTGGGCAAAATCATTGGCGATTTCCGAAGTTCTGTCGTTAGAATTATCATCGACCACCACCAATTGTGTAGGTTTTAACTGCTGGTTGACAAGCGACTGTAGGGTTTTTCCTATACTTTCTTGCTCATTGTGCGCGGGTATGACAATGTAAATTTTCAAGGTTTAGGCGTTATTTTTTCAGCATAAACAATGTAGTGCCTGGGTACAAAGTACCTCAGCAATGACCTAAAACCAAATGATTCAGGTGGGTTGATCCACTTTTCGGTCGCTATAATTTTCCACCCTGTTTTCTCCAAAAGCCAATTAAGTTGCCAATCTTCAAATTCGTGAAAGTGACGATCTAAGGGGTCGATTTTGCTGCGATAGGCACTGGCAAACCATAGTTTTAAGGGTACACTAACTACCAATTTTTGGGCCTTTATACTTTTTAAAATTTGATAGGGGGAGAGCAAATGCTCTACTATCTCGAATGCTGTAACAACCTCCGCTTTGGAAGTAATCAATGCTGTTTGGTTTTCATCTAGGTCTTCACCCGTGGTGTTTTCTACCATGAAACCTTGATCCTGCATCAATTTTGATAAAGGGTTTTTAACTCCAAGGTCTAGGATGAATGATCTTGGATCGGTGTGTCGATTCAAAAATCTCAAGGTTTTTTTAAAGCTCTTTTTGTGAGAATTGCTGGCGTACATGATTTACTTTAAGGAGAGATTGTCGGCAATTTTTCTATCATTAGACAGGCGAGGGACTTTGTTTTGTCCCCCAAGTTTCCCGATGCTTTTCATATATTCTTGAAATCCACCTGTTGCTACTTGACTGATAACAAGGGTTTCTAAAACATTTCCTTTCAGGAGGTCTTCATAGTATACGTTTTGTTGCTGCATGATTTGATCTAGTTTTTGAGCAAAATCGGCCAATTTTTGGGGAGGGTTTTCAAACTCAACAAGCCATTCGTGGTAGGGAAGTCCTTTTTTAGGGTCAATTTGGGGAGCTACCGTAAATTCCTTGACGTGTACCTCAGTGTCTTTACAGGCTTGTTCCATTGCAGTTTCCACTTCTTTACCTATAACATGTTCTCCAAAAGCAGAAATATAGTGTTTTATTCGACCCGTAACGACCAAACGAAATGGTTCCAACGAGACAAATCGGACGGTGTCTCCTATATTATAACCCCAAAGACCTGCAGAGGTGGAAAGGATCAATACGTAGTTAACGCCCAATTCTACATCTTCTAGCGTATGTCTTTTGGGATTGGTTTCTCCAAATTCAGTTGTTTTTATGAACTCATAGAAAATCTCATTGTTAAGTAATAGAAGTAAGCCCTTGCTGTCTTGGGAGTCCTGATAGGCGAAAAAACCTTCTGAAGCCGGAAAAAGTTCAATGCTGTCCACTTTTCTTCCAATTAATTTTTCAAACATCGGACGATAGGGTTCAAAGTTGACACCACCATACACAAATAATGAGAAGTTTTGAAAGGTTTTTCCTACAGCTTGATCCTTTAGTTCTATTAGTTTCTCGAAATACATTTGTACCCACGAAGGAATGCCTGCAATTAAAGTCATGTTCTCTGGTAGTGTTTCTGCTACTATAGCATCCACTTTGGTTTCCCAGTCATCAATACAGTTGGTTTCCCAGGAGGGCATTCTGCTTTTTTGTAGGTATTTTGGCACATAATGCGCTACGATTCCCGATAGCCTGCCTATGATATTTCCTTCTTTTTTATTTAGAATGGGACTCCCCTGAAGAAAAATTTGTTTGCCATCAACAAAATCTGCCTTTCCAGTTTCGTGAATGTAGTTGAGAAGAGCATCGCGAGCGGCCACGATATGGGTAGTCATGGATTCTTTGGTAAGGGGGATATATTTAGCGCCAGAGGTTGTGCCACTGGTTTTGGCATAATATAGGGGTTTTCCTGGCCACAATACGGACGATTTACCCGCCAACATTTTGTCAACATAGGGCCTCAATTCCTCATAGTCCCGAACGGGAACACAGGATTGAAAGTCCTCATAACTTTTAATTTTATGAAAATTGTGGTCTTGGCCAAAATCAGTAGCTTTGGCTTTCTCAATCAGATAATCAAAAGTTTTCCGCTGGAAATGAAGGGGGTTTTTAATCCACTTTTGATTTTTTTTATTAATAAAGTTAGCGAAAATCTTCGCTCCAATTTTTTTTATCATATTGCCTCAGAAAAATCAATAAAATAGGCAGGATCTACTGAATAACCATTGATCCATAATTCGAAATGAAGGTGCCAACCTGTCGATAATTCTCCTGTATTTCCTGCTTTTGCAATTACTTCTCCTGCCTTAACTAATTCTCCTTGTGATTTTTCTAGGGAAGAGTTGTGTTTGTAGACAGACAGCAGTCCATAGTCGTGTTTGATGATGATCACATGGCCCGTTCCAGCAGTCCATTCCGAAAAAACAACGGTACCATGGGCCACTGCCATTACAGGGGCGTTTTCTTTAAGGACCACATCTACGGCAAAGTGTTTTTTATTAGCATCATAGTGTTGAGAAATTGGCCCAATAGCGGGAGGATAAAGCAGGTACTTTACATTGCCTAAATCATTTGGAATGATATTGTATTTGTCTTCTTGGATGACTTCTAGGCGTAGTAATGAGTCTGCTTTTGTCAGCTTACTATTGGAGGCGAAAAGTTGTGGTGACTGCCCCTGGGGTTCCGATAAAGAGCTTTCTTCTCGATTGACTTCTCCTGTAAGGGCAATCTTCATTGAGGAGATGAATTGTTGTTGTTTTTTAAATTCCATACTCAAAGAATCCAAAAGAAAACTGTTCCTGAGGGCTTCTTTTCTAATGATTGAACTGGTATAGCCAGGAATGAATTCTTTTATCGGGGTATAGGCTACCAAGAAAAAGGAGCCTATGACAATGAACATCACAAAAAGGCTAATTAATATAATGATATTGAATCGAGAAATTCTTAAAAAAAACTGTTCCTCGAATGTGGTTTCGTTGATAACCGCCACGCGATAACGATTCAATAAGTTTTGAATCCAGAGCCCATTCTTTTTTTTCTTCTTTACCATTAAAAACAAAGATAGTATTTACCCTTAAAAATTATATTGTTGGCCAGAGAAAGAAATTTAGATTACACGGAATAATTATTTACATTTGATTAAAATTAGAAACAATGTATTCAATGAACTATTCTTTAGGCATGATTGGTGCACCACAAATCATTCTTATCGTTGTTGTAGTTCTTTTACTTTTTGGCGGAAGAAAAATCCCTGAACTGATGAGGGGACTAGGAAGCGGTATAAAAGAGTTTAAGAACGCTACCAAAGAAGACGAGGAGAATTCGGACGCAAAGCCAGATAGCAAGTAGTTTACTCAAAAACTACTGCGTCTATGATGGTGTTAAGTTCAAACATCTGATCTCTTTTGTTGGATGCTGGAGCAAAAGTAAAGCCTTCTATTACCAACCATCTATTGTTTAAGGTATCTTTTATCATGTAATTTACAAAAGGCCCTGCCATAAAATCGTTGGCGACCTCCCAAGTGCCTTTGGTCATGTAGGTGAGTCTGCCCTCCATTAACTTTTTGTAAAAATAGGGGCGATAGGCTCTTTCAGTAATCATATAGGAACCCTTGAGTCTCCCAGGTATATGGGCTATACCAATTGAATCCCTTATTTCTAGAATTCTTTTTTTTACATTTCCCCTCAGTGAATTACTAGGAAGGCTATAGGCCACCAAGTTCATATGACCTTTGGGTATTTCTTTTTGAATCCAGACAAAGTTTGCGGTATCCTTTACAGTCTTATAGGCTGTTGGATACAGCATTAAAATTTGGAAACGCTCCTGTAAATCACGGTCTTTGGTGGGTGATTTTTTGATCCTTCTCCTTTTCTCTTTCTGTTCTTTTTCAGTTAATGAGGCTTTAAAAAGTTTGATATTCTCCTCTAATAAATAGGCATGAACATCATCATCTTCTCCTGTTACTTTAGCCACCAGCTGGGGTTTTGCCATAAAATTTTCCATCATTTGAAATCTAGCGATGGAGTCTTTAACAAACCAAAGTATGTTTCGACTGTTTCTGGCAAAACCCGTAAAAACTTTGGGAGGCAAGTACTTAAGCGTGAACTGGGGTTCATCAAAAGGCAAGCCCTCGTAGGGAGATTCTAATAAGGCTCGGGTACTTTTTCCCAAAGCACCCTCCCAGCTTTGTTTAGGCATTACCACTGTCAGGTGATTGATATTGGCATTCGAGTCAGGCAAGTACCTTAATTTTGTTTTTGGTTCTTTGCATGCGCAAAAAAAGAGAATAAAAACAAAAACGATAGATTTATTCATGATAAAGAGGCTTATTTATTACAATAAGGCAGCAATACCAGGTAATGTTTTCCCTTCTAAGCTTTCTAGCATAGCACCACCGCCAGTAGAAATGTAGCTCATTTTGTCTTCAAATCCAAATTGCTTAACCGCTGCTACAGAATCACCTCCTCCTACCAGCGAAAAACCTCCTGCTGCAGTACTCTTTTCAATGTGTTCTCCCAATGTGATGGTTCCCTTAGCAAAGTTTTCAAATTCAAAAACACCCAAAGGTCCATTCCACAATATGGTTTTAGACTGCATGACTATTTTTTCAAAGTATTTTAGTGTTTCAGGGCCTGCGTCCAAACCTTCCCAATCATTAGGAATTTCTCCAACCTTACATACTTTATTATCAGCGTCATTAGAAAAATCATCTGCGATGATTACGTCTGTGGGCAAGTGTACTGCTACTCCTTTGGCTTTGGCTTTTTCTAATAGCTTTAATGCATAGTCGCAAAAATCATCCTCGCATATGGATCGACCGACCTGACCTCCCTGAGCTTTTATAAAAGTGTAGACCATTCCTCCTCCAACAATCAGGTGATCAATTTTATCCAACATATTTTCAATAATGGTAATTTTGGAAGATACCTTCGCCCCACCTAGAATGGCAAGAACGGGTTTTTCACCAGATTTCATTACTTTTTCTATGGCATTGACTTCTTTTTCTAACAGTCTACCAAAAAATTTATTTTCGTTGAAAAATTGTGCCATTATGGTAGTAGAGGCATGGGCACGGTGGGCTGTCCCAAAGGCATCGTTGACATAACAGTCACCAAGCTTTGAAAGGCTTTTTGCAAAATCCAAATCCCCTGCCGTTTCCTCTTCATAAAATCGCAGGTTTTCCATTAACATAACCGATCCTGGAACCAAACTAGCTGTTACTTCTTCTGCAGCTGTTCCAATACAATCGCCAAAAAAGGCAACAGGAACCCCAAGAATATCTTGGACTTTATCGGTAATATGTGATAAGGAAAGTTTTGAGTCTTTGCCCTTGGGTCGTCCCAAATGGGAAAGCAAAACACAACTCCCGCCCTGTTGGAGTATGTAATCTATGGTTTCTTTAGCCGCACTGATTCTAGTGCTGTCAGTAACTTGAAATTGATCATCGATCGGGACATTAAAATCTACTCTCACAACGACTCTCTGCTTTGAAAAGTCTTGATTTGTTAGGGTTCGCATACTAAAATTTTTTTCAAAAATACTTTTTTTATGCCGTTGGACAAAGCCTTTTGTAGGGATAGAAAAAACATCCTTTTTTAGGCAAAAGAAAATTGACAAGGATTGACTACTTTTATGGACTACAGCACTTAAAAAGTATGTATTCAAGTGAAATTATTGGACAAGAGCGTCTAAAACGTCAGTTGAAGCTAATGGTTTCAGGACGTCAAATGCCTCATTGTCAGCTATTTATAGATTCTAGCGGTTTTGGAGGGCTTCCTTTGGCGCTCTACAGTGCCATGGGACTACTTCATGGCTACAGTGCACTAGAGACAGCCGAGAAAAAGGGCAACCCCTCTCAAAAATTATGGAATCATCCAGACTTGCATTTCGTTTATCCCGTAGTCAACAAATCTTCGGGAGGCTCTAAGTCAGTATCTGACGATTATAAATTAGACTGGGATAAGTTTTTGTTTACCCATCCTTATGGGTCAATACAGGATTGGATTCGACAACTTGATGCAGGTAATAAGCAGGGAATGATTGGGGTTGAAGAAGTTGCCAAAATGCATCACAAGATGTTTCTAAAGGCTCACGATGGTGGTAATAAGGTGATGATTTTGTTTGGTGCGGATAAATTGTCTGAAACTGCTTCAAACAAGTTATTAAAGCTTTTGGAGGAGCCTCCCAAAAACAGTTATTTCTTTTTAATTGGAGAACAGATTGGAGGCATGTTGCCTACTTTGGTATCGCGTTGTCAGGAGGTTAAACTTGGCCCACTTTCGTCAGAAGAAATTCAAGCAGGTTTAAAAAAAATAAATGTGGCATTGGGTGTCTCGCCATCGGCTTCTTCTGGTCGGGGGAGTTGGCGTAAGGTGTTGGATGAGCTGAACGCTCCTAGTCATACGCTTCATCATGAAGAATTGTGGATTCAATGTCTTAGAGCTGCCTTTAGGGCACGTGCCAATAAAGCCATTGTTATTGATTTAATTCAGTGGGCAGATCAAGTTGCTGAACTTCAACGTGAGCAACAAAAATCTTTTCTAATTTATGCATTGGAGTTTATTCGCCAAGCAATGCTCATTTCCTACCGATCTGATGGACTCTTTGATTTGAAAATTCATTCGGGTTTCGATATGAAAAAGTTTGCTCCTTATGTTCATAGCGCCAATTTACTCTCGATGGTTCGTTTGATGGAAGATACTGCCTATCATTTGGAACGCAATGCCAACCCTAAAATTCTCTTCAGTAATTTTGCATTGGCCATGACGCGTTTTTTGAATGCTAAAGAGTCTGTTTCTTAAAAACATATACCCAAGAAGAATGTTTGCTAGTAAAAAATGTTTTCAAAGAAAAACCCATTCCCTTCAGTATTCCTCTCAATAGGGGGAACGATTTACCAACGTTTTTTTCTGATAGGTAGGATATATAAAAAACATCCAACCGCAAAGGTTTTTTTTTGACCAACTCAAAGCCATTCTGATTGGCCATGTTGATCAATCCCTTGGGGGTAAAGTGCCATAAATGTCTGGGAACGTCCAAGGCTGCCCAAGCATTTTGATAATAAATTAGATCATGACTCTCAAAATTGGGGACTGCGATGGCCAAGATACCATTTGACTTAAGTAAATTTAGATAGTTGGATAAATGCATTTCTGGCTTGGGGAGGTGTTCCAAAACGTGCCAAAGAGTAATGGCATCAAAACTATTCGGGCTAAGATTTGTTTCGGTAGTTTCTACGTCTAAGTTATTTTCAAGGCAAAAGTTTCTTGCTTTGGCGTTCTTTTCAACCCCATGCACTTGAAATCCTTTTTTCCTCATATAAGACAAAAAAGAACCTGTACCACAGCCAACATCCAGAATATGACTATTGGGGTTTATGTGCTTTTTAAGCAGCATATATTTGTAGTTCAACATCAAATATCTGGCCCTTACATATAGTTGTTGTATTAAAGAATGGGGTTTGGACTGGTGGGAGATATACTCTGAGGATTCGTAATAGGGATCAAGGGTCTCCAAGTGCTGGACATCAGTCCAAGCAATTTGACGCTCATCATCCCAATGAATGTTGAAGATTTCTCTACTTGCCAAGTAGTCGGTAGCTTGTAATATTTTATTTGGCTTTGCTTTACTCATAAGTTCCACGTGGAACATTTAACGTCCTAATTTGACCAAAAGAACGCTAATGTCGCTAGGATTGATCCCACTGATTCTTGATGCTTGAGAAAGGTTTGTGGGTTTGATATAGTTTAGTTTTTCTTTTGCCTCATGAGAAAGTGAAGCCAAAATGTCATAATCGAAGTCATCGGGTATTTTGATGTGATCCAGTCGGTTAAGTTTTTCCGCATTGATCATTTCTTTTTGGATATACCCAGAGTATTTGATCTGTATTTCGGCTTGTTCATAAACCTCTTCACCGATCTTTTGTTCAAGAACAAAGTTTTTTACAGCGGGAATATCGGCCAAGTCGTGACGGCTAATTCTGGGTCGAGACAATAATTTACTCAGTTTGTCAGATTGTTTTACAAGAGCAGACTTATGCTTTTCAAGTATAGGGTTCACCTCTTCTGGAAAATAGCTTTGGGTTTTAAAAAAATGAACCAATTGCTCGGTTTGTGTGGCTTTTTGTTCAACAGCCTCCAGACGCTCTTTCTTGGCCAATCCTAAATCGAAAGACAAAGGGGTGAGTCTTAAATCGGCGTTGTCCTGGCGCAGTAGGGTTCTGTATTCTGCCCTTGACGTAAACATTCTATAGGGTTCTTCTGTTCCTTTGGTGATGAGGTCGTCGATTAATACACCTATGTAAGCTTCATTTCTCTTTAATACAAAGGGTGCTTTTTCGTTGATTTTCAGGTGGGCATTGATTCCTGCCATCAATCCTTGAGAAGCCGCCTCTTCATAGCCCGTAGTGCCATTAATTTGTCCTGCAAAAAACAAGCCCTCAACCAGTTTTGTTTCTAAACTGTTTTTTAACTGTGTCGGCGGGAAGTAATCATATTCGATGGCATAGCCAGGGCGAAAAAACTTTACTTTTTCGAATCCGCTTACGGAACGCAGGGCATGGTACTGAATGTCTTCTGGTAGTGAGGTAGAAAAGCCGTTTACATAAACCTCAACAGTATCCCAGCCTTCGGGCTCTACAAAAATTTGGTGTCTAGATTTATCGGCAAAACGATTGATCTTGTCCTCTATTGAAGGACAATATCGAGGCCCTGTGCTTTGTATGTTACCATTGAACATAGGGGAACGATCAAAACCCTCACGCAACAAATCATGAACTTCAGGACTCGTGTGGGTAATATGACAACTCCGCTGTTTTACCAAAGTGGTGGTTTCAAGATAACTGAACTTGGAGGGGTTTTCATCGCCCACTTGTTCTTCCATGAGTTCGTAATTAAGTGAACGTCCATCAACACGAGGAGGAGTTCCTGTTTTCATACGTCCAGAATCAAATCCTAAATTTTCTAGTCTGTGAGTAAGTCCAGTAGATGCTTTTTCACCTGCACGCCCCCCTCCATAATTTTTTTCTCCAATGTGAATCAAACCATTCAAAAAGGTACCATTGGTCAAGACTACACTTTTAGATTGAATGGGTATTCCCAAAGAGGTAACCACACCCTCTATCTTGCCTTGATTGACAATAATATCTTTAATCATGTCTTGATAAAAGTCGAGGTTTTGTGTTTGCTCCAATAAGTCTCTCCATTTTTTGGCAAAGAGCATTCTGTCCGATTGTACTCTTGGACTCCACATGGCAGGACCTTTGGACAGGTTAAGCATTTTAAATTGTATCGCTGACTCGTCAGAAACAATTCCACTATAGCCTCCCAATGCATCAATTTCTCTAACAATCTGTCCTTTTGCTATTCCACCCATGGCAGGATTACAAGACATCTGGCCTATGGTTTGTAGGTTCATCGTTACCAATAAAGTCCTAGAACCCATATTGGCTGCTGCCGCTGCTGCCTCAGCTCCCGCATGACCACCTCCAACAACTATCACATCATATATACCTTCAAACATATTAATGTTTCACGTGGAACAAATTAATAAAATCTTCTTCTTTGGCTCGCATCACTTTTTTTTCAGCTGCTGTTTTGTCGGCAAATCCAAAACAGTGAAGTAGCGCGTGAGAAAGGAGCCTAAGAGTCTCTCTTTCAGCAGATTGGTTGTTTATTCTGGCATTTTCTAACAGAGCGGGGCACGAAATATAAACTTCTGCAATGATTTTAGCGCCTACTGTATAGTCAAACGTAAGGATATCGGTGTCTGTATCATGGTTAAGATACTCCTGGTTGAGAGATAACATAGTATCAGCATCCACAAAATTGTACACCAATTTCCCTATGATATAGTTCTCACTATCGGCAATTGTAACGAGCCATTGAGTTAAATCAAATGCAGGAATGGTTAGAAAATTATTGTGAGTAAACTTTATCAAAGTTTTTTTTGCAAATATAGAACAAAGAAAAAACAAATAATTTCATTTGAGTAGCGCTTGATGTTATCTTTGGCAAAAAAAAGAATGAGTGTTCGCGTTAGATTTGCCCCTAGTCCTACAGGCCCACTCCACATTGGAGGCTTAAGAACTGCATTGTACAATTATCTATATGCCAAAAAGAACGGCGGGGAATTCATCCTAAGACTCGAGGATACAGATCAAAATCGAAAGGTTGAGGGAGCCGAACAATATATTATAGACTCCCTTAGATGGAGTGGACTTTTACCTGATGAAGGCCCTTCAATGCAGGGCGCGTTTGGCCCCTACCGTCAAAGTGAACGGAGAGCAATTTATGAAAAGTACATTATTGAGCTGATCGATAGGGGGCAAGCTTACTACGCTTTTGACACAACCGAACAGCTGAATGATATTAGGGCGAAACACGAGGAACAAAAAAAGAGCTTTAAATACGGTGCTAACAACCGTATCGAATTCAACAACTCTTTAAGCCAAAGTCATGAAAATACCCAAAAGCTTCTAAAGAGTGTACCTTATGTTGTCAGGCTCAAAGTAACGCCAGGAAAAGTCATTAAAGTGAAAGATGGGATAAGAGGTTATATAGAAGTTCAAAGTGAAGAGGTTGACGACAAGATTTTAGTAAAAAACGATGGAATGCCTACTTATCATTTTGCTAATGTGGTAGATGATCATTTAATGAAGATCACACATGTTATTCGTGGAGAAGAGTGGTTGCCCTCACTAGCGCTTCACCAAATGATCTACGAGGCTTTTGATTGGAGTCCACCTGAGTTTATGCACCTCCCCTTAATTTTAAAACCTCAAGGTAAGGGCAAGCTGTCAAAGAGAGATGGTGAAAAAATGGGCTTTCCTGTTTTTCCCTTAGCTTGGGAGGAATCAAAAGGTTTTAGAGAACGTGGGTTTTTACCTGAAGCACTAATAAATTATTTAGCCCTTTTGGGATGGAACCCTGGAACAGAGGAAGAGATTTTTAAAATGGATCAACTGGAGAAAATTTTTGAATCATCAAAAATTCAAAAGGGAGGAGCAAAATTCGATTTTGAGAAAGCAAGATGGATAAATCACAAATTTTTAGAGTTTACAGAGCAAAAAGCCGTTTTCGAACGGTTTCCTGAATTTATAAAATGCCTGCCAGCTCATTGGTCTGAAAAAAAGAGAAGTGCCGTCTATGAGCTCCTGAGAGATCGATTATTTTTGCTCGACGACTTGAGAATTGAGTCTCGTCTTTTTTTAAACGATCCAGAGGAATATGATTCAAAAGTCATGAATAAAATAGAAAAACACAATCCAGAAAAGATCATTGGTCAGTTTATACAATTTGCAAAAAACAGTGTTTCGGTCAGAGAATGGAAAAATGAAATTCAAAAATGGAATGAGAAAGAAGGTTTGCCTTTTGGTGCTATTATGCAAAGTTTACGTTTAGCGCTTGTAGGAAATTTGAGTGGGCCCGATCTTTTTGATATTTGCGAAGTTCTAGGAAATGAGATAACTTTAAGAAGACTTGAAAAATTTATTAATCACTAAAAGGAACAAATCATGGATCTTTCTACTTATGTAATTATTTTTATTGCTGTACTTTTTTTAATCTCAGGGATTTTTGTTGTCAAACAGCAAACTTCTGCTGTGGTCGAACGCTTTGGAAAATTTATTGCCATTCGCAAACCTGGATTACACTTTAGGATCCCTCTCATTGATAAGATATCTGGTAGGGTTAGCCTAAGAATTCTTCAGCTTGACGTGATTGTTGAGACCAAAACCAAAGATGACGTATTTGTAAAGCTAAAGGTATCTGTACAATACAAAATATTAACTGACAATGTGTACGATGCATTCTATAAGTTGGACTTCCCACAAGACCAAATCACCTCTTATGTATTTGATGTAGTAAGGGCTGTAGTTCCTAAAATGAGACTTGATGATGTCTTTGAAAAAAAAGATGAAATTGCCAATGCCGTGAAAGGGGAATTAAATGATGCCATGATCAATTATGGTTATGATATCATCAAAGCTTTGGTTACTGATATTGACCCTGATAGTGAAGTAAAAACTGCTATGAATAGAATTAATGCGGCCGAGCGCCAGAAAATTGCTGCTCAATATGAAGGTGATGCTGCACGAATTTTAATAGTAGAAAAAGCAAAA
>JABGSU010000153.1 GCA_018647605.1 Flavobacteriaceae bacterium
AAGAGTCTTATTTGCTAAGGCCTACTAAAGGGGGTTGTTTTTTTAATAGAAGGCATTAGGCCTAATGCCTTCTATTAAAAAAACAACCCCCTTTAGTAGGCCTTAGCAAATAAGACTCTTTGGGAAGACGGTTTTCCTGAATAAACGCATTTACCTTTACTAGGAACTTCGTTAAGTGGAATACACCTAATAGTGGCTTTGGTTTTCTTTTTAATCGTCTCTTCTGTTTCAGCGGTTCCGTCCCAGTGCGCTGAGATAAAACCTCCTTTATCTGCCAGCACAGACTTGAAATCTTCAAAATTGTCTACTTCAGTAATGTGCTCCTCTCTATAACCTAATGCCTTGTTAAAAAGGTCTTTTTGAATGGTATCTAAAGTTGTTTTAATGTGATCGGTTAAAGCCGTCAAAGGAATAGATTTTTTCTCCAAAGTATCCCTTCTAGCCAATTCAACCACATTATTTTCCAAATCCCGAGGGCCAATAGCAATTCTTAAAGGAACGCCTTTGAGTTCATAATCATTAAACTTATAACCTGGCTTAAATTTATCTCGATCATCGAATTTGACCGATATACCAACCGCCAACAACTCTTTTTTAATCTGAAAGGCAACCTTAGAAATGGCTTCCAACTGCTCAAGTCCTTTATAAATAGGAACTATCACTACTTGTATGGGTGCCAAATTGGGAGGTAAAACCAAGCCATTATCATCGCTATGGGTCATAATGAGTGCTCCCATCAAACGGGTAGAAACCCCCCAAGAAGAGGCCCAAACGTGTTCCAAACCACCCGATTGGGTGGCAAACTTGACATCAAATGCTTTGGCAAAGTTTTGTCCTAAAAAATGTGAAGTGCCTGCTTGAAGTGCCTTTCCGTCCTGCATCAAGGCTTCAATGCAATAGGTCTCCTCTGCCCCAGCAAAACGTTCACTCTCCGATTTGATTCCTTGTATGACAGGGATGGCCATAAAATTTTCAGAAAAATCAGCATACAAACCGTTGATCAATTGAGTCTCTGCCAAAGCCTCCTCTTTAGTTGCATGGGCAGTGTGACCCTCTTGCCACAAAAATTCAGCTGTTCTTAGAAACAAACGGGTACGCATTTCCCAACGAACCACATTGGCCCACTGGTTGATCAAAATGGGTAAATCCCGATAGGACTGAATCCAATTTTTATAGGTATTCCAAATGATGGCTTCACTGGTAGGTCTAACCACCAATTCTTCCTCCAATTGAGCCTCAGGGTCCACTACCAATTTTGAAGCATCCTCAGGATCGGTCTTCAATCGGTAATGGGTAACTACGGCACACTCTTTGGCAAAACCTTCGGCATTTTTTTCTTCTGCTTCAAATAAGCTTTTGGGTACAAAAAGCGGAAAATAAGCATTTTGATGACCCGTGGCCTTAAACATTTTATCCAACTCAGATTGCATCTTTTCCCATATGGCATAGCCATAAGGTTTGATGACCATACAACCACGCACGGCTGAATTTTCTGCTAAATCGGCCTTAACGACTAACTCGTTGTACCACTTGGAATAATCTTCTTTTCTACTTGTTAATTTTTTTCCCACAAAAAGTTTGGCACAGATTTTGTTTCTGTTATGATAAATTAATTAGAAGCACAAAACTACTATTTTTTTGTTTGTGTTTCATACCTAAAAATTTGTCAATTATGAGAACAAAACTTAATTTAATTTTAACGCCTGTATTAAGTACACTTTTTCTATTATTGACTTTGATCTCCTGTGGAAGTTATCAAGGAACTTCCTACTATGCCTCCGATGGTATTTATGGAGTAGAAACTGAGTTAAGAACAAGACCCGTACAACCCAAAGCGAATAGTAATGGTGTTTATTACAAAGATTACTTCAACAATGTAGCCGATGATTATTCTTCATTAGACAACCCACAAGATTACGCCTATACAGACACTGAGAATTATACCAGTAACAATAATAGCAATGCAAATGTTTCCGTAAATTCTCAAGCCCCATGGGGAGACCGAACCAGCAAAACCGAAATTTACTATATCAACAATAACCCTTGGGGATACTTTAACAATGGTTGGGGCTTTTACGGAGGCAATTATAATTCTTTTTACGATCCCTTTTGGGGCTATAGCCCATTTTATGGAGGGTTTTACAATCGACCTTATTGGGGGCTTAGTTTTTACGATCCTTTCTATAGGTTTGGGTATGGTTATTATGGTTATCACAGACACCTATATGGAAACTATTATCGGAATCGGTATAATCGAAGCTATGCTCGTTCTGGATATTTAAGTGGGTACAATAATTATTCGAGGGCAAATTCTTCCAGAGGGGGACGATCTACCCAAAACTATTCTAGGAGCAATAGTTTAAGAGCTAAGGCGAATTTAAATTCTAGGAACACACAAACCAATTCCTCTGGTGGTCAATACAATTCAAGAGCCACAAGTAGTGACAATTACAAGTCAAATAAACGACAACCAACAAGTCGAACAACCAGCGGTTCAAGGTCCAGCAATTCATCTACAACCAATACAAGATCAAACTACAGAAATAATTCAAATAATAATGCTTCAAGGAGCAATTACAGAAAAAATAATTCAAGCAGGAGCTCTAATTCCTCCAGTTCCTCCTATTCAAGCAGTAGGTCCTACTCTCCAAGTTACAGTTCAAGAGGGTCAAGTGGATCGAGTCGATCCACTAGTAGAGGGAGTTCAAGGAGTAGATAAATCTTAAAAAAAATGAAAAAGTACATTTCTCATGTTCTAATGGTATTGTTATATACAATGGGCAGCTACGCACAATCCATGGATGATGCCATTCGCTATGTCAGACCAGAGCTAAAGGGCACGGCAAGATATATGGCCATGGGAGGTGCTTTCACTGCTTTAGGGGGAGATTTTTCAGCGATCAAAGACAATCCTGCATCGGCTGCTGTTTTCCTTAATTCTTAAGTTGGGGTCAGTATCAACTCTATCAATAATGAAATCAATGCCAATTATTTTGGCAATAACAATACTGTGGATTCAAGAGCGTTCGATATTGAGCAATTTGGTTTTGTTTTGGTACTCAATGACACTGATGATGGCGATTTTACAAAAATTGGGTTGGCTTATAATTACCAAATAGAACAACATTTTAACGAAAAATTTAATGCCATTGGAGTGAACAACAACAGTGGATTAGACGATTATTTTCTGTTCCATGTATTTGGTATAGATATTGAAAACTTAAGAATTAGAGACGACGAGATAGATCGGTATGGTGAAGATGGAGCTTATAGATATGTATATGATTATTTGGGAGGGCAATACGGTTTTTCGGGGCAACAAGCCTTTTTAGGCTTTCAAGGCTATATGATTGATGAAAATGGATTTGATGCCAATGGTAATGCAATCCATAGATCATTTAGTAATCCAGAAAACAATCCTGTAACTCATGATTTTTTTGTCACCCATACTGGAAAAAACAGTAAACACAGCTTTACTTTAAGTTCTCAATACCAAGACAAACTTTATATTGGAGTAAACCTTAACAGCCATCGTTCCGAATTCACAAGAATCGATGACCTTTTGGAAAATAATTATGGATCTGGTGCCAACATTAATGATTCTAATTTTATCAATGAACTTTACACCATAGGTAATGGTTTTTCATTTCAGTTGGGCACCATTTACAAACCCACCAAAAACATACGATTGGGATTGAGTTATCAAAGTTCTACTTGGTATAAAATGACTGATGAATTCAAACAATATATGGATAGTTCAAGTAGAAATGGCGTCAATTTGGATCCCATATACTTCGATTACAATCTCTCCACTCCTTCCCAGCTTTCTGGTGGTTTGGCCTATATTTTTGGAACAAAAGGGTTGATCAGTGTGCAATATGATCACGTAAATTTTCAAAACACTTCTTTTGACATCGGCAATGGAGATGATAACTTCATCAATCAGAATAAAAAAATTGAAAGCACACTTCAAGCTGCTGGAACCCTAAAAGTTGGAGGAGAATACAGAATGAATCAACTCAGCCTTCGGGGGGGATACTTTAAACAAAATTCTTTCAATAAATTATCCCATGATCTAAGCAATGGATACTCCTTGGGTCTTGGCTATGACTTTGGCGGCAGTACTTTGAGCATGGCTCTTGTACAACAAGAGAGACAAAGAAGTGAAAGCCTTTATCAAGAGGGGCTCACAGATCAATTTTCATTGAAAAACGAGCAACTGCAGTTCGTCGTTTCCTACCTACTTAAACTTTAGTAATTGTCCATCAAAACGATAACTACCCAATGCTTATGTTTTATTGATAAATAACTATCTTTGTAGCTGTTTTAAGACTATGAAATTAGAAAAATTACTTACGGAATCGTTGGATGAAATGGGTGACCAACACCAAGGCAGTTCCAAAGAAACTCCGCTTCGACCCGATGCTTTTGACATAAGTAATACTGAAAAAGTACTACAGATCGAAGAAAAAATTCAGGAAGTACTGCATATTTTGGGAATGGATCTTACAGACGACAGTCTAAAAGGCACCCCCAGAAGGGTGGCTAAAATGTTTGTCAACGAAATTTTTAGAGGTCTTCATCCCGACAATAAACCCAAGTCTTCCACTTTCGAAAACAAATACAAGTATGGAGAAATGTTGGTTGAAAAAAATATTACTCTTTACTCTACTTGCGAGCATCACCTATTGCCCATTGTTGGCAAAGCACATTTAGCCTACATTTCCAACGGAACCGTGGTAGGACTTTCCAAAATGAACAGAATTGTGGATTATTTTGCCAAACGCCCACAGGTTCAAGAGCGCTTGACCCTTCAAGTGGTGGAAGAGCTCCAAAAAATATTGAATACCGAAAATGTAGCCTGTGTGATCGATGCCAAACATCTTTGTGTCAATTCCAGAGGTATAAGTGATATTTCCAGTAGTACAGTCACCTCCGAGTTCGGCGGACGCTTTAAGGAAAAAGAAGTTAAGAGAGAATTTTTAGATTATATAAAACTAGAAACTGAGTTTTGATCGACAACTCCCTGGTCGTTTTAAATTCCCTAAGTGGAAAAAAAGAAGCTTTTGAGCCACTCAACCCAGGCTATGTAGGTATGTATGTATGTGGGCCAACCGTTTACAGCAACGTTCATCTAGGCAATTGCAGGACTTTTATTTCATTCGATTTGATCTATCGCTATCTCAAACATTTGGGCTACAAAGTGCGATATGTTAGAAATATTACGGATGCTGGTCATCTCGAAAACGACGAGGATATTGGAGAAGATCGTATTGCCAAGAAAGCGCGGATCGAAAAAATTGAACCCATGGAAGTGGTACAATTCTACACGGTAGACTTCCATCAAATACTCGAAAAATTCAATACCCTCCCCCCTAGTATAGAACCCACCGCAACAGGCCACATCATCGAGCAGATCGAACTCATAAAAGAAATTTTAGACGCTGGCTTTGCCTATGAGGTCAATGGATCGGTCTATTTTGATGTATTAAAATACAATGAAACGCACCACTACGGCCAACTCAGCGGACGTAAAATTGAAGAATTAATTCACAATACCCGTACTTTAGACGGACAGAGCGACAAACGGAATCCTCAGGACTTTGCCCTTTGGAAAAAGGCCGAACCCCAGCACATCATGCGCTGGCCTTCTCCTTGGAGTGATGGATTCCCTGGTTGGCACTTGGAATGTACCGCCATGAGTACTAAATACCTTGGTGCTTCCTTTGACATCCACGGCGGTGGAATGGACCTTAAATTCCCGCACCACGAATGTGAAATTGCTCAAGCACAAGCCATTCACAGTCGCCCTCCTGTCAAATACTGGTTGCATGCCAATATGTTGACCCTCAACGGAAAAAAAATGGCCAAATCCACAGGGAATAATATTTTACCCCTAGATATTTTTACGGGCAACAATGACAAATTTAAAAAACCCTACAGCCCCCAAGTAGTTCGCTTTTTTATGCTACAAGCTCATTATACCAGTATTTTGGATATAAGCGAAGATGCTTTAGAAGCTTCAGAAAAAGGCTACCACAGGCTAATGGAAGCCGTCAGTCAACTCTCCAAAGTTTCAATAGGAGAAAAACCTGGTGATTTTGATACTGATCAATGGTTAAAAAGTTGCTATGCTGCTATGGACGATGATTTTAACAGTCCACTGCTGATTGCTCAGTTATTCGAAGCGGTTAAGTTCATCAATATGGTGGTGCACAAAGAACATTCTATAAATAATATTCAGTGGAAAACCCTCACCAAAATGTTAGCCACTTTTATTCACGAGGTATTGGGGATTGCTCCAGAAGAAAAATCGAGTAATGCTACGGAGGAAATCCTTAACAAAACAATAGAATTGCTGATCGAATTAAGGAACAAAGCCAGAGCGAATAAAGATTTTGCCACCTCCGACCAGATCAGAGATCAACTCTTGGAATACGGCATCCAATTGAAAGACGGAAAGGAAGGAACTCAGTTTACACTCCAATAAAGAAATGTTGAGAAAAGTTTTGATTTTCCCCTTTGTCTTTCTCATCAGAAGTTACCAAATTTTAATTTCCCCACTACTGCCCTCTAGCTGTCGGTTTACCCCTACTTGTTCACATTACGGATTGGAAGCTTTTCGACGACACGGCCCTTTTAAAGGATTTTATCTTACTCTAAAAAGAATTTCTAAATGTCACCCTTGGGGAAAAAGTGGTTACGATCCTGTTCCTTAACTTTTTCCACTACACATCATTAATAATTGTATTACATTTAACCCACAATGGTAATAAATATGACTTTTCTAAAAATTAATTGGGCCCCCAACGAAAAACTATTCGAAATTGGAGGCTTTGGGATACATATCTACAGCTTGATGTTTATCATCGCATTTTTACTGGGCTTGCGGCTCTATAAAAAAATGTTCATCAAGGAAAATGTGGATCAAAAATATTTGGAACCCCTTTTTATTTATATGGTGGTATCTACCCTATTGGGTGCCCGCCTTGGAGAGGTCTTTTTTTACAATTGGGATTATTTCCAAAATCACCTGCTCGAAATCTTACTGCCCATCAAAGAAAAGGCAGACGGTTCGGGTTATCGTTTTATAGGCTTTAGAGGACTGGCCAGTCATGGAGCCACTATTGGAATTCTGATTGGCATTTATTTATACCAAAGTATCTATAAATTCAAACCCCTCATTTGGATTCTCGATCGATTGACGATACCGGTTGCTATCGGGGGTTTCTTTGTCCGTACAGGAAACTTTTTTAATTCCGAAATTGTCGGAAAATACACAGGCTCAAATTTTGGTGTGGTATTCCAAAACAGAGGAGAAATCCATCCCCGCTATCCCGCCCAAATGTATGAAGCTTTTGGCTACCTTATCTTGTTTTTTGTTCTACGAAAAATATACACCACTCGTTTAAGAGATCAAGGTGGGTTTCTATTAGGACTTTTCTTTATTGGTCTTTTCAGTATTCGATTCTTGGTAGAATATGTCAAAGAAAGTCAAGGAGGATTTGAAGAGATCATGCCCTTACTTTCAACTGGGCAATGGTTGAGTATTCCGTTTATCGCTTTGGGCACTATTCTATTGATTTTGTCTTTTCGCAAAAAAATCACTCAAACCCCCTAACCTATGAGTAATGCCCCACTTGACGCGCTTCAATTTCCTATCGGTAGATTTGAATGGATTGATACCCTTTCGGCTAAAGAAATAAAGTTGCTCACTCAAGAAATAAGGAATTTTCCTACAGCCTTGGAAGCGGTTGTACAAACCCTTAGCCCAAAAGATTTTAAAAAAAAATATCGACCTAGAGGTTGGCAAATCGGTCAGTTGATCCACCATTTGGCCGACAGCCATATGCACTGCTATATCCGTTTTAAACAGGCTTTAACCCATGATACCCCTGCCATAATGGACTATGACCAAGACCAATGGGCGACCCTGCCTGATGCGGTAAATGTGGATATAAAAAGCAGTTTGATGATTTTAAAGGGTGTCCACCAACGTTGGGCCAATTTGATCGAAAGCCTAGACCCCCAAAAAATGAAAAGACAATACTACCACCCCTCACGAGACAAATACTACCCCCTTACTACAGTTTTGGCACTCTACGCTTGGCATGGAAAACACCACATGGCCCATATTCAAAATACGCCTTAAAAAAAAATTAATACGAAATCAATTATCAGAAATTAATTTTTATAACTCATTTACTAGAATTACAATTTTGATGGCACAACAACGTATAAAGATTTTTTTATTGACTAACATTAATAAATATAGTAAGAAATTAAAATTATTTAGAATAAAACAAAAATCATGATGATTGAAAACAGTAAATTGACAGATTTACCAGTCATATTTGAATTGTATCATGCAGCTTCGGATTATATGAAATAAAAAATCAGGTGTATTGGCCCAAATTTCCGAAAGAAATGGTGGTAAGAAAAATAGAAGAAAACCATCAATGGAAATTAACCCTTGGTAATAAGATCGCCTGTATATGGGCTATTGCATTAGATGATGAATTGATATGGGTAACAAGGAGAACGAAGCCTCAATCTATCTCCATCGAATTGCTGTCCATCCCAATTTTAGAGGTCAGAATTTTGTTAAAAAAATAACCCATTGGGCGAATGAGTACGGAAAAAATATGGGTTTAAAGTACGTCCGTTTTGATACAGTGGGACTGAACAAAACCTTAATCAGACATTACGGAAAATCTGGATTCGAGTTTTTAGATATTAAGCCACTTAAAAGTACCAGCGGGCTCCCAGAACATTATAAAGCGGGGGAAGTCTGCTATTTCCAAAAAGAAATTGTCTAAAAAATCAAACGATGATATTTGGGAATTTTGAATACTGTTCCAAGGAATCCAATAGAGGACGATTACATTTTGGGAATTTACCTATAAATGTAAAATACTGGCTATGTTAATCAGAGTTAAAAAATAACAAATTCCAAAATTGGAACGCACTACTAAAAAAAGTTGCTATTGAAACAATTTTAAAGGTTTTAAACGTCAAAAGAAGGTCAAGCATAGAAATTGATTGAATCTGAATTCTAAATAGTTTAAACCACCGAAAAAACAGTACGAATATCTATTTTACAGCTTCTTCAGTAATTACTTTTCCTTTTTGAGTGTCAAACATGACAGGAGTTGCGATAAACACAGAGGAATAGGTTCCAACAATTACCCCAACGATCAGTGCGAACATAAATCCTCTGATAGACTCTCCACCAAAAATAAAGATGGCCAACAATACGATAAGCGTGGTCAAAGAGGTATTAAGGGTTCTACTCAAAGTACTATTCAGAGCCGCGTTAACAGTGTCGTTAAACTGCCATTTGGTGTGTTCCCCAACATATTCACGGATGCGGTCAAAAACCACCACCGTATCATTTAAGGAGTAACCGATTACGGTGAGTACCGCAGCGATAAACGACTGATTGATCTCCATATTAAACGGCATGACCTTATAGGTCAAAGAGAAAATCCCCAATACAATTAATACATCGTGAAATACTGCAGCTACTGCACCCAGAGAGAATTGCCATTTTCTAAATCGCAACAAGATGTATAAAAAGACCACTATCAATGATCCGATCACTGCCAAAAAGGAGTTTTTCTTAATGTCATCGGCAATGGTCGGGCCTACTTTTATCGAAGACATAATACCCACCTGTTTGTCGTCGGCGCCATTGACAAAATCGTCATAGGTCAAACCATCAGGTAGGAAGGATTGAAGTGCGTTATATAAAATATTTTGAATTTCATTGTCCACGGCAAGGCCTTCCACATCGACCTTGTATTTGGTGGTGATTTTCAGTTGATTCTCTTCACCGAAGGTCTTGACCTCAGCACTTCCCAAAGTAGATGTCAAACTGGATTGTATCTCAGAAGGACTGATGATTTGGTCGAAACGTACTGTATAAGAACGTCCTCCCACAAAATCCACCCCTTGGTTGAGGCCTTGGAAAGAAAGGGATAATAAACTAAAGACCAAAATGGATCCTGAAATGACATAGGCTATTTTTCTTTTTTGAAGAAAGCTAATGTTGATATTCGAGAACAAAGACTGGGTAAGTGGCGTACCAAAAGCAATTGACTTTCCTTTTTCATTTCGAGCATCGATAAAGAAGCGAGTAATGAAAATAGCGGTAAAGAGTGAGGTTGCAATACCGATTAATAAGGTAGTTGCAAAACCTTTGATAGGACCTGTTCCAAAAACAAAGAGGATCAATGCAGTAAGTCCAGTAGTGATGTTGGCATCCAAAATGGAAGACAAGGCATTGTTAAATCCATCGGCAACGGCTTTCCTCAAACCTTTACCTTTTTTAAGTTCTTCTCTAACCCTTTCGAAAATGAGTACATTGGCGTCCACCGAAATACCAATGGTCAAAACGATACCAGCGATACCGGGCAAGGTCAATACGGCCCCCAATCCTGCGAGTATACCAAAAATTAGAAGGATATTGAGAACCAAAGCAATATCAGCAAATATGCCGGCGGTTCCGTAATAGAAAACCATCCAGACCAACACCAATAAAAGTGCAATGATAAAGGAGTAAACACCACTTTGAATGGCTTCCTTACCCAATGAAGGCCCGACAATTTCGGATTGAATTATTTCTGCAGCCGCAGGAAGTTTACCTGCTCTAAGTACATTGGCCAAGTCAATGGCTTCGTTCAATGTAAAATTTCCTGTAATCTCTGAACGACCTCCAGCAATGGCTCCACTTGATACACCAGGTGCTGAATAGACAATATCATCAAGGACAATGGCAATATTAGACGCTTCGCGAAAGGCTTTACCAGTCATGGCTTCCCAGGTTCTTGCACCTTGTGTATTCATTTGCATTGAAACCGCAGGGTTACCCATCATGTCGTAGGTTTGCATCGCATCTACTACTACCCCACCACTTAATGGTGCGATATCATCCCGATTGGATTTTAGGGCATAGAGCTCGATCACCTCACTTTCAGCAGCGGGCTTTCCCCATGCAAATCGGATGTATCGTAACTCTCTTGGTAAGATTTTTCTTACTTCTGGAGTATCCAGGTATCCCATCACCAAATCGGCCTCTTTGGCAGCAAACTGTGCCAAAACAGGTCCTCCTTGATAACCAGATCCCAAAATCAAATCCAATAGTGGATTGGCGGAGGCAATATCGGTAGAGTCTTGTGCCTCTACATCAGCCAACAAATCGTCTATTGACGACTCATCCGTGGTAGGTTCCTCCTCAGTAGTTGTTTTCTCAACCGTATTTTTTAGGTATTCATTGGCTTCAACTAAAAAGTTAAAGAGTTGATCGTTTTTATAGGTTTCCCAAAATTCTAGCTGGGCAGTACTTTGCAGTAGGTTTTTGACCCTGTCTACATCTTTAGCACCAGGTAATTCTACCAAAATTCTTCCAGAAGTTCCCAATCGTTGAATGTTGGGTTGGGTCACACCAAATTTATCAATACGTTTTCTCAATACTTCGAAAGCAGAGATAATGGATTCATCCACTTTACGCCTCAAGATCGGTTGTACCTCGGTATCCGTCATCTGGAAATTGATTTCATCACTTAGGGTACGGTTGGCAAAAACATCAGGTGCAGCCAGTTTAAGATCTCCTTTAACGGTTTCGAAGGCCGTAAAAAAAGATTCTATGTAAGGCTCGTTGGTACTGGCTTGCAAAACATCGGCTTCCTCAAGTGCTTGATTGAAGGCAGGATTTTTTGAATTTTCCGCTAGTCCTTTCAAGATGTCTTTAACAGAAATCTGAAGAATAACGTTGATCCCTCCTTTGAGGTCTAATCCTTTATTGAGTTCTTTTCCTTTAGCATTGTTGTAAGAAGTAAATCCAAAAATGGGTTCATTTCCAATGGAATCAAGGTAATTGACCAGAGCACGATCTCTCAAATCAATGAAGTCCTCCACATCGTCAGCATATTGCGCGGTCGCGTATGCCTTGCCCTGTGATTCCTTCTGACTGGTAATGAAAGTAAATGAAAGTTGGTATATACTCACCAATCCGAATAGGATCGCAAAGAGTCTTATGAGTCCGTTATTTTGCATTTTGGTTTTTTATTTACGCTAAATAAGCGTGCAAATATAAAGTTTAGGCAATGATTTAGCAACTTAAAAGCGTATTAAACCCTTACTCAAAGAGTGAATAAGGTAAATACCTTATTTCAATACGTCCTTCAGTGCTTCGTTCATGGATTTAACCGCCGCAGCACTTTGGTTGAATTTATCTTGTTCTTTTTCGTTGAGCTGGACATCCACAATGGATTCCAAACCATTTTTACCGATAATACATGGAATACCTATACAGAGGTCTTCTTGTTGGTATTCCCCTTCAAGCATGACAGAGCAGGGAATCATTCTCTTTTGGTCATTCACAATACTGTCCACCAGATAGGCGACAGAGGCTCCTGGCGCGTACCAAGCAGAAGTTCCCAATAATTTGGTTAGGGTAGCTCCTGCAACCATTGTCGATGCAGCAACTTGCTCCATAGCCTTGTCGGTAAGGTGTTGGGAAACAGGCGTGCCATTGTAACTCGCAAATCGGGTTAGCGGGATCATGGTGGTGTCTCCATGACCTCCTATGACCATTCCTTGGATATCGTTGGCGGGTTTGTCCAAAGCCAACGATAGGTAGGTTTTAAACCTTGAACTGTCCAATGCTCCTCCCATTCCGATAACACGATTTTTGGGTAAACCTGTGGCTTTTAAAGTCAAATAGGTCATGGTGTCCATAGGATTGGAAACCACTACGATAATTGTATTTGGAGAGTGTTCTAATATACTACTGGATACAAACTGGACAATACCTGCATTGATACCGATGAGTTCTTCTCGTGTCATTCCGGGTTTTCTAGGAACTCCTGAGGTAATCACGACCACATCACTGTCTTTGGTGGCAGAATAATCATTAGTAACCCCCGTGATTCGGGAATTGAACCCCAAGGTCGTTGCAGTCTGCATCAAATCCAGCGCTTTTCCTTCGGCAAATCCTTCTTTGATATCTAATAAAACTACTTCACTGGCAATCGACTTGATGGCAATGTACTCTGCACAAGAGGCTCCTACATTTCCTGCCCCTACTATGGTTACTTTCATTTTTTTATGGTTTAAATTCTAAAATCCTTCAAAATTAAATGATTTTGTGGGAGTCTGGGCATTGAAATTCTAAAATTTAGGCATCAATATTGGCATAGATGGCATTGTTTTCAATAAACTCTCTTCTGGGTGGAACTTCATCTCCCATGAGCATGGAAAAAATTCGATCCGCCTCTCCTCCATTGTCGATGGTTACCCTTCTGAGGGTTCGCATTTCTGGATTCATGGTGGTATCCCAAAGTTGTTCTGCGTTCATTTCTCCCAAACCTTTGTAGCGTTGAACACTGGATCCAGCGCCAAAATCTTGTTGCAATCGATCCCTTTGGTTGTCGTCCCACGCATAGCTTTTCTTGGCTCCTTTTTTGACCAAATACAACGGTGGAGTAGCAATATATATATAACCTGACTCTATTAACTCCTTCATGTAGCGGAAGAAAAAAGTAAGAATCAAGGTAGAGATGTGGCTTCCATCAACATCGGCATCACACATGATGACAACTTTGTGGTAACGCAATTTTTCCAAATTAAGGGCTTTGCTGTCCTCCTCTGTACCTATGGTTACTCCAAGTGCCGTATATATGTTTCTAATTTCTTCATTTTCGAAAACCTTATGTTGCATGGCTTTCTCTACATTGAGGATTTTACCTCTCAAGGGTAATATGGCTTGAAAATTTCTATCTCTTCCTTGTTTTGCCGTTCCACCTGCAGAATCTCCCTCTACCAAGAATACTTCACACAATGAGGGGTCTTGTTCTGAGCAGTCGGACAATTTACCGGGCAAACCTCCACCAGTCATTACGGTTTTTCGTTGTACCATCTCCCGAGCTTTTCGGGCCGCATGACGTGCCTGAGCCGCAAGAATGACTTTTTGTACGATGGTTTTAGCATCGTTGGGGTGTTCTTCCAAATAGTTTTCCAACATCTCAGAAACGGACTGAGAAACCGCTGCACTTACCTCCCGGTTTCCAAGCTTGGTCTTCGTTTGTCCCTCAAACTGGGGTTCCCCTACCTTTACTGAAACAATTGCGGTCAGTCCTTCTCTAAAATCATCGCCAGCGATGTCAAATTTGAGTTTATCCAAAAGGCCAGAGGCATCAGCGTATTTTTTAAGAGTAGTAGTCAAACCCCTTCGAAATCCAGAAAGGTGGGTTCCACCTTCATGGGTGTTGATATTGTTTACGTAGGAATGTAAATTTTCATTGAAAGAGGTATTGTAAACCATGGCTACCTCAACAGGGATATTATTTTTTTCCCCTTCCATAGAAATCACATCCTCGATTATGGCTTCTCTATTAGAATCTAAAAAGCGGATGTATTCTTTTAGGCCTTCATCTGAATAAAATTTTTCTATTACGAAATTGCCTTCTTCGTCTTTCCTTCTTTTGTCGGTAAGGTTGATGGTAATCCCCTTGTTAAGAAAAGACAACTCGCGCATTCGCTGAGCAAGAGTATCGTAATTATATTCCAAAATCTGTTGAAAAATATCGGGATCAGGTTTGAAAGTAACTACTGTACCGTTTTTATCAGAATTTCCGACGGATTCTACAGGGCCCAATGGTTTCCCTCTTTCATAGGTTTGTTCCCAAATTTTACCTTCTCGAAATACCGTTGCCTTAAGCTGTTCTGACAATGCGTTGACACAGGAAACCCCAACACCGTGTAAACCACCTGATACTTTATAGGAATCTTTATCAAATTTCCCACCTGCACCGATTTTGGTCATGACCACTTCTAGGGCAGATACTCCTTCTTTTTTGTGCATCCCTACAGGAATCCCACGGCCGTTGTCTTCGGTAGTAATGGAATTGTCTTCATTGATAATCACGGAAATTGTGTCACAATGACCCGCAAGGGCTTCGTCAATGGAATTATCTACAACTTCGTAAACCAGATGATGCAGTCCTCTCGTCCCTACATCTCCAATGTACATAGAGGGGCGCATTCTTACATGTTCCATGCCCTCAAGGGCTTGGATACTGTCAGCAGAATATTGTGGATTTTGATTGGCTTCACTCATAAAAAAAAGGCTTAATTTTTAGGTCATTTCGTATGCAAACAAATATACTTAAAATGCCCCTGGAAGCTACGAATCATGCTCCTTTAAGCCCCCAAAGTTATTAACACAAAATGTGAAAAAAAATTACAAAAAAACAAGGTGGAAACTTGAGCTAAAATTACTCTTTGTAAGCATCATCGTGAACCTTAGAGACTGCTCTTCCGCTGGGGTCATTTTGATTCTTGAAAGCCTCGTCCCATTCCAATGCAATAGGGGTACTACAAGCCACTGAAGGTACTGAAGGTACACTCAACGCTGCGGCATCACTTGGGAAGTGTTCTTCAAATAAGGTACGATAATAAAACTCTTCTTTATTTTGTGGTGTCTGTAATGGAAATCTAAAATGAGAATTGTTCATTTGCTCGTCTGAAACAGCCGCTTCAACGACTTCTTTTAGGGTGTCAATCCAACTGTAGCCTACTCCGTCTGAAAACTGCTCTTTTTGACGCCACGCCACACTTTCAGGCAGGTAATCTTCAAAAGCTTTTCGAACTACCCATTTTTCCATTCGCTCCTTGTTGATCATTTTATCTTTAGGGTTGATTCGCATAGCGACATCAATGAATTCTTTATCTAAGAAAGGTACACGTCCTTCAATTCCCCAAGCAGCCAATGATTTGTTGGCCCTCAAGCAATCATATTGATGTAGTTTATCCAATTTTCTGACCGTTTCTTTGTGAAACTCTTCGGCCGAGGGAGCTTTGTGAAAATAGAGGTAGCCCCCAAACAATTCGTCGGCTCCTTCTCCTGACAATACCATTTTGATACCGTGGGACTTAATGCTTCTCGCCATAAGGAACATCGGTGTTGATGCTCTAACAGTAGTAATATCATAGGTTTCCAAATGATAAATAACATCTCTGATAGCATCCAAACCTTCTTGAATGGTAAAAACGACCTCGTGATGAATGGAACCAATGTGTTCAGATACTTTTTTGGCTGCAGCCAAATCAGGAGAACCTTCCAATCCAACAGAAAAAGAATGAAGCTGGGGCCACCAAGCTTCTTGGGTATCATCAGATTCTACTCTTTTGGATGAAAACTTTTTTGCCAAAGCCGAGGTAATGGAAGAGTCTAACCCTCCTGAAAGGAGAACACCATAAGGAACATCACTCATGAGTTGTCGGTGGACTGCATCGGAAAGGGCATCGTGTAAATCTTCTATACTGGTTGGATTATTTTTTACTTCTTCAAAATCCACCCAATTTCTTTTGTACCACTGAGTAGGGGCCTCGTCTCCACTGTGCCAGTAATGACCGGGAGGAAATAATTCTATTTTGGCACAAACACCCTCTAAGGCTTTGAGTTCCGAAGCGACATAAAAAGTACCGTCTTTGTCCCAGCCCATGTATAGTGGGATAATCCCCATGTGATCTCGAGCTATAAAATAGCTGTCATTGGTGCTGTCATAGATGGCAAAAGCAAATATTCCATTGAGGTCATCAACAAAATCTACACCTTTTTTTTGATAGAGTGCCAAAATAATTTCGCAATCAGATTCCGTTTTAAAGTTGTATTTCCCTTCAAACTTTTTCCTCAACTCTAAGTGATTGTATATTTCACCATTGGCCGCCAAGACTAAACTCTGATCTTCGTTGTAAAGTGGCTGCTTTCCAGAAGCAGGGTCAACAATCGCCAAACGTTCATGTCCCAAAATGGCATTTTCACTTTTGTAAATTCCACTCCAATCTGGACCTCTATGTCTTATACGTTTAGACATTTCCAATAGTTGAGGTCTTAAGCTTTCAGCGTCTTGTTTTAGATCGAAGGCACAAACTATTCCACACATGATTTATATTTTTAAGCAAAATTATACAAATATTTTAATTTATATAACCATATTTAATATATGGTTTATTTTATAAATTTAAACTCCAAAATTTATTAAAACCATAAACTTAATTAGTAAATAATAGGGTGGGAAGTTAAAATCCTAAGTCAGAGTGAGGCTAGAGTCTATTGCTAAAAATAATTTTCCCGTTAAGGATGGTCGCCACAATTCTGGTTTTAAGAATCTTTTCGATATCGGTCTTCATGATATCTTGATCCAAAATGATAAAGTCAGCGAACTTACCTATTTCAATACTGCCTTTTTCGTTTTCCTCAAAGTTGGCATAGGCAGCCCATCGGGTCATACCCATCAAAGCTTCATAACGACTTAGGGCATTTTTGGGTAAAAAGGCTTTTTGGGATTTCAAACCCTCTGGCGATTTTCGAGCTACCGCAGCATAAAAAGTTTTAAAAGGATTGATGTCTTCTACAGGGAAATCGGTTCCTAGCGCCAATACACCAGACCAATCCAAAAGGTCTTTATAGGCATAGGCTCCATTTAATCTTTCAGTACCTAAACGATCCACAGCCCATTTCATATCGCTTGTGGCGTGGGTTGGCTGTACAGAGGGAATGATTTTTTCATTGAAATGTTTGAAGTCCTCGGGTGCAATAACTTGAGCGTGTTCTATTCTCCAACGTGGGTCTTTTGTTTGATCTAATACGTGATTATAGACTTCAAGAACAGCTTGATTAGCAGCATCTCCAATAGCATGGGTATTCATTTGGAAAGACTTAGAAAGTAGTATTTCGGCTATTCGTTTTAAGGAGTCTTTGGAGATTAACAAATCGCTGTAGTGTCCTTTATGATCGTTGTAATTTTTTTTGAGTGCAGCACCCCTGGAACCCAAAGCACCATCAGCAAAAACCTTGACGGATCGGACGTTTAATAGGTCGGTTTTAAGGATTCCCTTACGAGTAAAGTGATCAATGTCTGCTGGATTATTCGCAATCATGGCATAAACCCTTAGGCTGATCGCACCCTTTTTTTGAAGGCTATCGATCAGGTATATGTCTTTTTTGGAAAGACCTGCTTCATTGACAGTTGTCAATCCATTTTCAAAACAGAGGTTTTGCGCTTTGACAAATGCTTTTATTTTGTCTTCTTTAGAATATTCGGGGATAATTTTATCTACCAATTTTTTGGCATTGTCAACCAGGACTCCAGTCAGCTTTCCTTTATGTTTAACGATTTGTCCACCCTTTACTTCAGTATTAGAGTCGATTCCAGCCATTTCAATGGCTTTTTGATTGACCCAATAGGCATGGCCGTCAATACGCTCCAAAACAACTGGCGTGTCGGGAAAAGCAGCATTTAACTTTTTATTATCAGGGAAGGATTTGTCTTCCCATTGATTTTGGTCCCAACCGTCTCCTTGGATGATTTTTTGATGATAGGTTTGTTGATGTTCATTAATCTTTTGGATGACTCCCTCAACTCCATCAGTATTTCTCAAGTCAACCTTAAACTGACTTAAACCCAATCCTAGTAGATGACAATGGGCATCAATGAATCCAGGAAAAATGGCCAAACCTTGAGCGTCGACAGTATTGGCTGGGTTGTACTTTTTAACAAGTTCTTCTCCACCAACAGCAATAAATTTACCATCATTCACTACAAAAGCCGTGGCTTGATCAAAATTTTCATTGACGGTGTAGATTTTGGCGTTGTGTACCAATAAGTCCACTCTTTCTCCACAACTGATTGTAGTAAGTAAAATAAGAATTAAAAAAAGTAAATTTTTCTTCATGGTAAAAAAATGTGCTCACAAAATTAAACTAAAATATATAGTACTGAAATTTTTAAGTGTTAGATTAATTACTGCTAAAGATTTATATCAAATTTGTAGCGGACACCACCCAGATGGAGTTGATTTTGATTTTGATAATAGGCCCACCTAGAGGTATTGTCTCCCAACATCACGTTGTTTTCATAAAATAAATCCCATTGAGCATTGATTTTCCATGTAAAGGTTGAGGAAATAGAGAAAACTGAACCAACGGATTCAAAGATTTCTACATTACCTCCGTTGTTTTCACCTATGGGGACCACTATGTTTTTGACCGAATCTCGATTTCCCATAAAATGACCCCCCATTTGAAAAAAGAGTTTTCTCCCCAATTTTAAATTAGCATTTATATCAATGGTCAAGGCAGGTAAATTAAAGACTTTTTCTCGATCCTCTCTTTTGTATTCTGCATAGCTTGTTTCCAAGCTGATTTTGTTGTGTTCACTAAAACGCATAGCAATTTGGGTAACAACACCCATTTTTTCAACATTTTGATAGGTGACCTCATATGCATTGGCTAATCGGTAGGCCATATCATTGTTTTCATGATCATAGGGCAGTCGTTTGAACAATGGAAAATTATCGGATTGACTGAAATGAATGTTGAGCTTAAAAGATAAGCCCGATCCAGGGTAGGCATTGAACCCCAATACTCCCTCGTGGTTTACTGCCGTGGATTTCATTTCCAATACG
>JABGSU010000154.1 GCA_018647605.1 Flavobacteriaceae bacterium
CATTGGCTGGCAGAGGAATTTTTGTCAGTAAATATTATACCCAAAATCTCTCTCCTGGAAATAAATACTTTGGGGTCGAAAGAGGCGCAACAAGCATTATTTCTGTCGGGGCTTCGTTTTCGGGCTTTTACAGATCCAATTTGATGGATAACATTTCGATGGACAACAAATTCAATGTCTATGTCAATTATCTTCAGAAAATTCAAAATGTCGATTTTGAATGGAATGCAAACATTAGGTTAAAAGTCAATGAAAAAATATCAAGCAATTTAATCTTACACATACAATACGATGATGATTTAATCAAGCGATTACAAATCAGAGAATTATTTGGATTAGGGTTGAGTATTGACATCTAACTCCAAAAAATTGATAAGCATTAGTAGGAGTTGTGATAATTAGTGTCAACAATTTCTGACATTAAATGTCTAAATTTGGAATAATGACACGAAAAGCCTTATCGCCTCTTTTATTGCTATTACTACTCTTTTTGTCAAGTTGCCAAATCCAGAGAAACAATAGCCCCAATGTGATTCTCATCTTGAGCGACGACCAAGGATGGGGAGATCTAAGCCTTAATGGTAACCTTGATATATCAACTCCCAACATTGACCAACTCGGTAATACGGGTGTTCGATTTGATCGCTTTTTTGTCAGCCCAGTATGTTCTCCCACCCGAGCAGAAATCCTCACAGGAAGGCACCATGTAAGAGGAGGGGTTTACTCTACAAGTAAAGGAGGAGAAAGACTGGATATAGACGAGGAAACAATTGCTGAGGTCTTCAAATCGCGAGGATACAAAACAGCAGCCTATGGCAAATGGCATAATGGAATGCAGGCCCCTTTTCATCCCAACAGTAGAGGTTTTGACGACTTTTATGGCTTTTGCTCTGGACACTGGGGGAATTATTACAACCCCCTTTTGGAACACAACGGAAATTTGGTAAAAGGGAACGGGTTCATCATTAATGATTTGACCCAACACGGTATTGATTTTATCAAAAAAAACAAAAACCAACCTTTTTTCCTCTACCTTCCCTACAACACCCCACACAGTCCGATGCAAGTGCCAGATCGATTCTGGGAAAAGTATAAAGACAAGGAATTAAATCAAGAAGGTAGCCATGGACCTTTTAAAACTCAAAATGAAATTGACCATACTCTTGCCGCACTGGCAATGTGTGAAAATATCGACTGGAATGTAGGCCGAATTTTGGAGGAACTCCAAAAAAGTAATTTATCAGAAAACACCATCGTGATTTATCTCTCTGATAATGGCCCCAATGGCTATAGATGGAACGGAGGGATGAAAGGAAGAAAAGGCAGTACAGATGAAGGAGGGGTGCGCTCTCCTATGATTATCAACTGGCCAGGTAAAATTCCCCAAGGTAAAATCATCAAAGAAATTGCCAGTGGTATCGACCTCTTACCCACATTAAAAGACCTCACAGGTATAAAGTCCGAACCCAAAAAAACGTTGGATGGGATCAGTCTTGCGCCTCTTTTAATGAAAAAGAAGGCCGAATGGGAAGACCGTTATATTTACAACTATTGGCGTGGTAAAATCAGTGTGAGAAATCAAAATTACCGTTTGGGGAATGAAGGTCAACTTTTTAATATGGTCAACGACCCCAAACAAACCACCGATGTAAGCGAAAAAAACCCCCAGGTACTCCTAGAGCTTCTTAAAGCAAAGGAACAATGGGAGCAGACGGCATTGATTGAACTTCCCAAAAAAGACAAGCGTCCATTTTATATTGGACACCCCAGCCTACATACGACCCAAATACCTGCAAGAGATGGCACTCCCAGTGGAGCAATCAAACGCTCAAACCGATACCCTAATTGTACCTATTTCACCCATTGGATCAATGCCAATGATAGCATCTCATGGAAGACAGAAGTCCCTAAAGAGGGGGATTTTGAAGTAACCGTTTATTACAGCTGTTCGGAAGACGCAATAGGCTCAGTTTTCGAACTCAGTTTCGGAGAATCCAAAATCCAAGGGACAATTAAAGAAGCACACAACCCTGAGGAATATGGAGCTGAAGAGGACAGAGTTATTCGAGCAGAGTCTTATGTCAAGGATTTTAAACCACTTAATATTGGAACAATACACCTGCAAAAAGGGAAAGGAACCCTAATACTCCAAGGAGTAAAAAAAACAGGAGAAATGATGATGGACTTTCGTTTAATGCTTTTCAAACGACTTTAATCATCCTCTTTCTTTTCGTTTTTATCATTTAAATTCAAGGGGTTAAAACAACTGAGTTTAACCTTTTTTTTTAACTTGAAAGATCAAACTGAACATCAAACCATAATAATCTTTAAAAGTTGAAAATAAGTAAAGTTGAAACCTTCGTTCTTTCCAATAAACTCGAGCAGAGTTTTTTCTTTTCCCAATGGGCGTACAACGAGAGAAGAATCTGTGTGGTAAAAATCACTACAGACCAAGGTGTATACGGATGGGGTGAGGGCTATGGCCCTGCGGACGTAATTCAAAAAGGAATCGCCTTACTCGAACCCCTTTTGATGGGGAAAAACCCATTAGAAAATGAATCCTTATGGTTTGAAATGTACCGTAAGACTCTCGATTTTGCTCGGAGAAGTGTCCTTTTTGCGGCCATCAGCGCCATAGATATTGCCCTTTGGGACATCAAAGGAAAAGCTTTGAATTTACCTGTGAGTACCTTATTGGGTGGACAACACCGAAATAAGGTTGTACCCTATGCCACTGGGCTTTACTTTTCTGACAGCAAAACATTAGTTCAAGATTTGGTAGCAGAAGCCAAAGGCTATGTCAATCAAGGATTCAAAGCCATCAAAATGAAAGTGGGCTTATCCATCAAAGAAGATGTTCGAAACGTCAAAAGTGTTAGGGCTGCTATTGGTCCCGATATTCAATTGATGGTCGATTCCAATCACGCCTACTCACTCAGAGAGGCTGTTGAGCTGGCCCGAAAAATTGAACCCTATGATATCGGTTGGTTTGAAGAACCTGTTTCTCCCGAATTTTACGACCAGTATGCCCAATTACGGAATAAAACCTCCATACCAATTGCCGGTGGAGAATGTGAATACTTGCGCTATGGTTTCTTACAATTGCTCCAAAACAAATCGGTAGACATTGCTCAGGTGGAAATTTGTGCTTCAGGAGGGCTAACTGAGGTAAAGCGAATCGCCAGTTTGGCCAGTAGTTTTGGTGTAGAGGTCATCCCCCACGTTTGGGGAACCGGAATTGGTTTTCATGCTGCTTTACATTTTATTGCCAACATAGAACCCTTGCCTGGAAGATTATTTCCTCCAGATATTTTTATAGAATATGACCGAACCGAAAATGCTATCAGAGATCGACTGACATTTCCGACAGTAAAAATGGACAAAGGATACATAGAGGTTCCACAATCCCCTGGTTTGGGAATCGATATAGATCCAATTGCTCTTAAAGAATTTTCAACAACTTCAAAGCCATATTAAAAAAAATGTATTTTGGATCACTAAAACTATATATAGGCGGCCAACTGATTGAAGCCAACAACGGAGGGAAACAAACCATCCTCTGTCCTGCCAACGAAAAACCCATAGCAGAAGTAGCTTGGGCAGATGAGACAGATGCCCAAAAAGCTTTAGAAGCCGCGCTAGAGGGATTTAAATATTGGTCTGGACTGAGCTTGTCCAAAAGGACAGAATGGATGTCCAAACTACGAACGGCAATATTGGAAAAAGAAGCACTTTTGCGCCAAGCGATTATCCACGAAATGGGAAAAACCTATGATGGCTCATACGAAGACATCGAGGCCATCACCAACGCATTGGAATTTTACCCCAAGGCCATGGCCGATGTCAAAGACGAAGCCATTCCCGATCAAGAAAATACCCACAGACATGTGATGGTGCATCAAGCGGCAGGGGTGGCTGTTGCCTACTTGGCTTGGAATTTTCCACTACTAAATGTCGGTTTTAAAATTGGGCCTGCCTTGGCCTCTGGCTGTAGCCTAATCATAAAACCCTCCGAAATATCGCCTGTTTCTTCTTATCTGCTTGGTGAAATATTGCATGATATTAACTTCCCCGTTGGAGTAATCAATATCCTGACAGGACCACCAGAAAAAGTGGCTACAACCATGACCAAAAGTAATATCCCTAGTGTGGTGACCATGATTGGCTCAACAAAAACGGGGAAACAAGTCATTGCCGATAGCAGTAGCAGTATCAAAAAATTAAGTATGGAATTGGGAGGTAATGCGCCCTTTATTGTCTTCGATGATGCAGATATGAACGCTGCCATCGATTTGGCCATCGGCATCAAATTCGGGAATTGTGGTCAGATATGTGTGGCCGCCAATCGCTTTTTTGTCCACGAAAATATTTACGATGATTTTCTTACATCCTATGTTGATCGGGTGAGAAAACTTAAACTGGGATTTGGAAAAGACAGCGATGGAGATATGGGACCATTGGTTAATAGACAAGGACAAAAGCGAATGAAGGACATTGTCTCCGACGCGATCACCAAGGGTGCCACAATTGAAACTGGTGGAAAAATCCCTGAAGATTTTGATAAAGGATACTGGTTTGAACCCACTGTCCTCAGTAATGTAACCACCGATATGGTTGCCTACCAGCAGGAGACCTTTGGACCCATCGCCCCTATTTTTAAATTCAAAACAGATGAGGAAGCCTTGGAATTAGCCAATGATACCGAATATGGACTCGCCTCTTACCTATTCACAAAAAATGTTGAGCGTCAAGCCCGATTTGCCAACGAACTGCAATTCGGCGAAGTGCAAATCAATGGTGTTAAATACGCCATCTACCTACCACATGGAGGGATCAAAAACAGTGGAATTGGTCATGACTGCTCTGTCCTGGCATTAGATGACTACCTGATCAAAAAAAGAGTCACCACAACCATTTAAATCAAAAGAATTATGGAGATATTATTACCGTTTTTACTGGTCATTATAGCGAGTTTTTTTCAAGGAAGTTTCGGTTTGGGAATGAAATATATGGAACCCCTCAAATGGGAAGCTTGGTGGATCATACACGTCACCATTGCCATGATTATTTTTCCCATCTCATGGGCCATTATCGTTGTTCCTAATCTTTTTGAAGTCATAGGAAATGCCCCCAAAGATGCTGTTTTTTTGGGAATGTTATATGGATTTCTTTGGGGTGTGGGAGGCATACTCTTTGGAAAAAGCGTTCCCTATATCGGACTTTCTTTAACCTATGGAATTGTGATGGGTTTGGCTGCATCGGTAGGCTCTATTATCCCGCTAATACAAGTCGAAGATGCCTTTTCGAATCCAGCCACTAACCACGTCATTTTAGCAGTGGTCATTATGCTCGTAGGCGTTGCCCTTAGCGCAAAGGCAGGGATCGAAAGAGACAAACTAATAGGTAATACCAACGATAGCTCGAATATCTCCAAAGGGATTATGATCGCGGTCAGTTGTGGAATCCTTTCTGCGCTACTGAATGTGGGGTTTGCCAACGCAACTCCAGTAGCCTTGGAAGCGGAAAAAATGGGTGCCCTGACACGAAACAGTAGTCTGGCTGCATGGGTAGTTGTTTTATTGGGAGCCTTTCTGATGAACCTAGGCTATGCAGTAGTCTTGTTATTTAAGAATAAAAGTTGGAGTTCTTTCCAAGTACCTTCTGCTGGCAACGCCTATAAGTGGGCGATCCTGGCGGGCTTGTTTTGGTTTGCAGCGCTAGGGATATATGGACAAGGCGCTGCTCTAATGGGTACCATGGGACCCATCGTCGGATGGCCAATGCTTTTGGGTTTGTCTCTTATCATTAGTAATATATGGGCCGTGCGCTCTGGGGAATGGAAAGAAGCAAAAAAACCCTTTCAACTCATGTTAATCGGATTGGGCATTATTATTCTAGCCACTGGTTTACTGGGATACTCCAATACCCTATAAAATGAGGAATCGTGTCGCTGGTTTTGGGGAACTCCTATTAAGACTAAGTCCACAAGGACATGAAGATCTGATTGTCCAATCAGAAGCTTTAGAAATGAGCTTTGCTGGAGCGGAGGCCAATATGCTGGCCGACCTGTCCCATTGGGGACACCCTACGCAATTCATTACCGCTTTACCCGATAACCCACTGGGTAAAAAAGCAATCATGTTCCTTCAGCAAAATGGTGTCGGCACAAAAAATATTAGGGTAGATAAAGGACGAATGGGAACCTATTTTATCGAACACGGCACCGCAATTCGGGGAACCCAAGTTACCTATGACCGTAAAAATTCCTCCATTACACTGTGGGACTTGAGTGAAAAAGAGTGGAAAGACTTTTTGAAAAACACCTCTTATTTTGTCGTTACTGGTATTACTCCCGCCCTGTCTGCCAGTTGTCAAAAATCTCTCTTAAAAGGATTAGAGATAGCTCAAAGACTAGATTGTAAAGTAGTTTTTGACCTCAATTTTAGACGTAGCTTATGGGATGCTGAATCCGCCAAAAAATCCTTTTCCGATATTCTTCCTTTTGTAAATATTCTTTTGGGGAATATAGGATCAATTAACGATGTCTTTCAGGCCAATATTAAAATTGAAAATGATTATTTAGCTCTAAAAAACGCCACAAAAAAGGCCATTGATTTTGCCTACGATTTAGGCAACTTTGAAACCATAGCAATGACCGTCAGACAACAAATTAATGCTACTGAAAATGTTTTGGGTGGAATGATAAAAGAAGGACAAAATGTATTGACAAGCCTTGCCATTCCTACAACGATAAAAGATCGATTGGGAGGGGGTGATGCCTTTGGTGCTGGAATCCTTCACGGTAAGCTGTTGCACTGGGAACTCCAAAAAACACTTGATTTTGCTACAGCATCTTTTGCCATAACCCAGACCCTCAAGGGAGACATCAACTACTTAAGTGAAAAAGAAATACGATCAGTAGGCGAAGGCAACTTCAAAGGCCACGTAAAAAGATAAAACATGACAAAAGCCTCCCTATTAGAACAACTGTTGGCCACAAAAATCATCGCCATTATTCGCTTGTCGTCATCAACCTCCGTTTTTGAATTGGCCCAGGCACTTCGTAAAGGGGGCATCAAAGCCATAGAAATTACCATGGGTACACCCAATGCTTTGCAGGAGATTAATAAGTTGTCTAAGATTGAAGGCGTTATTCCAGGTGTCGGTTCTGTGGTAGATGCAAAAACTGCTCAAGCGGCAATAGAAGCAGGAGCACAATTTGTCGTAACCCCCGTTAGTAAGCCTGAGGTCATTCAAATGGCTCATAAATATGATAAACCCATCCTATCGGGAGCCATGACCCCCTCTGAAATATTACAAGCCTATGAATGGGGAGCTGATGTGATTAAGCTTTTTCCCGCTGCCAATTTTGGCCTGTCTTATTTCAAAGCCGTAAAGGCACCCATGCCACACCTACCGATCATGCCCACTGGGGGAGTAACCGTCGAAAATGCTGCCGAATGGCTCGCCAACGGAGCTGTTTGCTTGGGAGTAGGAAGCACCCTTATCAATAAAAAATTAATCGGCGAAGGAGATTTCGATGGTATCACTACTATCGCTAGGGCCATGACAGACGCCATAAAAAGTTGATTTTCCAATGAATTTAAGGAACGGTTATTTATTGAAGAGTTTTTTATGTACGATACTCTTGACCTCCTTGGGGTGCCAAAACCCCAAAAGAGACGCTCCCAACGTATTGCTCATCATGATTGATGACCTCAACGACTGTATAGAGACCCTAGAGGGTCATCCCCAAAGTTTAACACCCAACATGACCAAACTTGCTCAGACTGGCGTAGCATTTCTAAACGCCCATACTAACGCCCCCATGTGTGGACCTTCACGCTCCAGTATGATGTTAGGCGTCTATCCCCACCACTCCCTGAATTTTTTTCAAGCCCCTTGGTACAACAATACCATATTAAATAATACCCGAACCCTGTCAGAACAATTCCGTAAAGCAGGTTATCAAACCCTAGGAACGGGTAAAATACTTCACCACTTAAAAAGAGAAAATTGGGATCATTATGAAAACCCGCCCGACTATGGCCCGATGGTGTGGGACGGAAAAAAACGCCTAGCACACCCAGAAGTTCCCTCACCTTTCTATGACATAGGATCTGTAGATGGCTCTTTGGGGCCATTAATCAATTTGGAAGGAAAAACGAACAAATCAGGAGACTCCATCCAATGGATTTATGGTTACAATAAAAATGGAATTCTTCCTATGCGTTATGTCAATGATGAGAATCGCGACCCTACACCGGACGAGATGAATGCCGACTGGACAGCCCGAATGATAAAATCCCTTGCCTCCAAAACATTAGAAAAACCCTTTTTCTTGGCCGTGGGATTCCTCAGACCTCATACCCCGTTGATTGCCCCTCAAAAATACTTCGACCGTTTTCCGCTGGATAAAATTGAAGTCACCCTTAAAAAAGATCAAGATCAAGAGGATACCTATCTAGAAGTCTCTTATGAAAAAGGCCAAGTCTTTACCCTAGAAATGGGCGTGAAAATGTTCGACGAAATTGCCGCTTCCTATGGGAGTGAGGAGGTTGGACTAAAAAGATGGACACAAGCCTATCTGGCCTGTGTATCAGCAGTAGACGAAAATGTGGGACAAGTAATGAAGGCCCTGAATGACAGTCATTTAAAAGACAATACCATGGTCATTTTAGCCTCGGATCATGGCTTTCACATGGGAGAAAAGGACTATTTATATAAGAACTCATTATGGGAAAAAAGCACTCGGGTGCCCTTGATCATGAGAGTACCAGGAGTCACTAAAGCCAGCACCACAATTGACAAAGCGGTATCCCTAATTGACGTTTATCCCACCTTGATAGATTTGTGTGGGCTGTCTTCCAAAACCCAAAAGAATGAAAAAGGTCACTCCATAGACGGATACAGTATGAGAGAACTGTTGGAAAACCCCAACGCCAAAAGCTGGAAAGGGGATAGACCAGCCCTAACAGTGGTTTATGCAGGGGGAAAATATAAAGGGAAAGCAGAAATGCAGCACTATGCCATCAAAACAGATCGCTACCGCTATATCCTCTACAACAAAGGCAGAGAAGAATTATACGATCATCAGAACGATCCCAACGAATGGACAAATCTTGTTTTTTCAAGGGATGCCGATACCTCACTTCTCATAGATCTTCGCAATAAAATGGCCACGATGGTTGCCCCAATTCAATTAAATGGATTAAAAAATAAAACCTTATGACAATGGGATTAAAAAACTGTTTTCTCCTCCTATTTCTCTTTTGTATAAACCTTGGGTTTGCCCAAAAAGAAATTTCTTTAAACGGCAATTGGGAGATTGTTTTTGATCACCATAATGAAGGTGCAAAAGCACTATGGCACGAAAATGACATCTTTCAAAGTTTGGAATACAAAAGAAAAATCAAAGTCCCCAGCAGTTGGGAATTAATAGAACAAGACTATGAAGGGGTGGCCTTTTACCGCTATGCCTTTGAGGTGCCTAAAGACTGGGAAGGAAAGATCATTCGTTTACAATTTGATGCTGTCAACTACCTATCGGAAATATGGCTGAACGACGAGGTAGTCGGTTTTCACGAAGGAGGGTTCACCCCCTTTGAGTTTAGGGTGGACAACATGATTCAGGCGGGCAAAAAAAATATCCTAACACTCAGAGTGGTGGGTCCCATCATTCTATCGGATAAAAATATCGATGGGGTTACTGCTCTAGAAACTCCCCAATGGCGAGGAGGTCTTTCGGGGGGCATCTGGCAAAATGTAAGATTGGTTGCCTCTGGGGGTACCTATGTAAAAGATGTTTTTGTCAAGCCCAATATTAACGACGATACCGCTACTTTTCAAATTACAATGGATCATACTGAAATAAAAGGGGATTCTGCCGATATTGAAATTCATTTATCTGAAGTCTCAAATATCGAAAATAAAGTCGCCTCTCATATTGAGACTATTGAACTAGAACCGGGATTGAATGAACACAAAATAATGGTCAATATCCCCGACGCACAATATTGGTCCCCAGATCATCCTTTTTTATATCAAGCCGACCTAAAGATTAAAAAAAAGCAAACGGTCTCCGATGATTGGCGTCATCGTTTTGGACTGCGCGAGTTGACCATTAAAGATCAAGATTTTTACCTCAATGGAAAGCGAATTTATATCAAGGCCTCTTTTTTCGAAGGGCTCTATCCCAATGGCATTGCTTATCCCGACTCTGAGGAAATGGCAAGGAAAGAAATTCGCTTAGCAAAAGAGGCGGGCTTTAATATGATCCGTCCTTGGCGTCATCCTACTACCTCTATGTGGTTGGATTTGGCCGATGAAATGGGAATCATGGTGGTGGGCAGTCCTGCCTTGGAATGTATGAGGCTTCCATTATCCTCTCCCTACCTTCCTTCGAGGGTTGCTCGTGAGGTGGAACAAACCATTCTTAAAGACCGCAATCGCACCTGTATCGTTCAGTGGGAATTGTTCAACGAATTACACAGACCTGTATTGAATCAACTGATGCGACCCATGGCAATGCTCAGTCGCAACCTAGATCCTACTCGCTTGATCCTAGACGAATCTGGGGGATGGGCTTTTGGTGCCAATATGTATTTACCCAACGAAAAAGAACCGACCAAGTTTAACGACATACACAATTATGCTGGGGCCTATATCAATGAAAAAATATACAATAGCTATGTATCAATGGCTATGACAAAGGAGGAAAAAAAGGCGCGGAGTATGAGCAACCTTAAAAGAGAAGGGAAGTCAAAAGTAGTTCCTGGTATGATGTCTTTTTTATCGGAATTGGGCTACGGAAGTTTGGCAGAATTGGTTTCCGTCAATAAAAAATTTGAGGCAGAAGGCAATCCATTGACCCCAGCTTATCGCTACCACAAACGTTTGCATGAGGAACAACAAAAAATGCTGATTCAAACTGGGCTAAAATCCCTCTACCCAGACATGAAAGAGTTTTACCTAGAGCAACAACACATGCATGGAACAGCCAACAAAAGAATGATAGAAGCCATCCGATCCAATCCCTACATGGACGGATACTGTGTTCATGCTTTAACGGGTGGCGATTGGATATTGGGCGCAGGATTGTTGGACCTTTGGCGCAATCCCAAGTCCTATGCCTACGAGGCTACCAAGGCTGCCAACCAACCTCGTATTGTTTCCGTAAGGACAATCCCCAGAAATGTGTATGCTCAACAAGGAATGGAATTAAAAATCACGGGCATCAACGATTTAGAAAATATAGCCGCTAACTATGAAGTTTCAATCCAATCAAAAGAAGGTAAGGAGGTTTTTAATGATCAATTTAAATCCAATTGGCAAACGGGAATAAGCTCTTTGTTCAATCAAAAAATCAACACCAAAGAATGGAGTGGTCATTATACCGTTAAGGTAAAAGTGAAGGATCAAAAGAATCATGTACTGACCGAAAATTTTATAGCCTTTGAAGTTTTCAATCAAGAGGATCTAAAAGCTCCAGCAGGAAAAGTAGCGGTATTGGATTTCAATGGAGATCTAAAAAATTTTCTCCAAAAAAACAAAGTAAAAACCCTTGATTTTAGCTCCAATACTCCTCAAAACATTCCTGTATTGGTCAGTACACACAAAGCTGAAAACGACAAGGAACTCAAACGTTTTGAGCGCCTATTAAAGTTTGTAGAGGCTGGAGGCACTGCACTTTATTTGGATCGTTTGACGGACAGTATCAAAACCGAAAATACAATAACCCCTTTCACTGCTCGGGTTCATCCCTCCAAAGGTTTATGGACCTGTATTCCTCATATTGCAATGGAACATCCCATTTTTGAGGGACTTCAAAACAATGGTTTTTTGAGAAATACCTATGAGAATATTTGGCCCCAAAGAAGCTTGAGAGACCTCAAAGTAAATGGGGTAAGGCTTGAAGTAAAACCCCTAGTGGCCTCCATTGCTTTTGATTGGTTTTCTCAAGGACACAAAATGGGATACCGAGGACCAGGCCCATCGTGGTGGGGCGCAGATATGACTTTAGTCCCATTTAAAAAAGGACAATATCTATTGTCTCAATTCCAACTGTTGGAAAATCTGGGCAAAGACCCTGTCGCAGACAAAATGCTTTTTAACATCATTACATTTTTCACCACTAAATACTAGATGCCATGTATCGTATTTTTGTTCTTCTTATTTGTTTCGTTAGTATACAAGTACTCACTGGTCAAGGGCTGTGGGAGACTGGAGCAGTAAAAGGAATTTGGGTGCCCCCAGAAAAAACTATTCCTGGTAAGGACTGGAAGGCTCAATGGATATGGCTAAGCGCAGAAAGTCCAATGATGCTGAGCCGAAAGAGTTTTGAACTGGGCGATCAGCCCCAAAAAGCAATACTGAAAATTACAGCTACTTCTCAGTACAAACTCTATGTCAACGGTCAGTATATCATTAAAGGCCCCGCCAGAAGTGCTCCCCATCATCAATCCTTCGATCTGTTGGATATTACTCGACTACTCGAAAAAGGGAGGAATACTATTGCTGTGAAAGTGCACTACCAAGCTGGAAAACAATCCTATAATTTTGAGGGAAGGCCAGGCCTATTGGCCCAACTCAATATGTCTTTTGAGTCAAATGAAGTCATCCTAGTTACAGACGAGAGCTGGAAAGTCAAAGCCGATCCAAGTTGGGACAGCACTGCTCCAGTAATCAATCGTTTTCAAGATTTAGTGAACGATAAAGTTGACCTTAGACAAGAAATAAAAGGATGGTACAACCGTTTTTTTGATGATCTTGAATGGGCACCCGCAACATTGATTTACAGAAATATAGGCTGGCCCGCCCACCAAAAAAATAATTTAGCAGGTGCCACAACCCTTCCTTGGGTTAACCTTATTCCAAGAGACTTGCCCTATTTAACCGAAACCGATTTGGTAACGACAAACCTGATCAAAGCAGAACAAATTGACGCCCCCAATATTGATGAAATGTCACCCATTTCAGTAAAAAATTCTATAGACCCTAGGTTGAATACGCAAGTACCGTTTGTTTTAAAAGCTCCAAAAAAAGGAAAAGCTTGGGTACTCATGTATGATTTTGGAGAAATCATTAATGGAACACCCCGGCTGACTATAGAAGGTGCCAAAGGAACCAAAGTAGATGTGCTTACCGCTCCCTATCAAATCAATGGTTTCTTTAAACACACCGTTTTACATTCCAACTTTAGAGATCAACTCACCCTATCGGGAGAACAGGATCAATGGGAATCCACCTACTTTAAGCCTGCTCGATATTTAACCTTGGTCATACATTCAGAGGAGCCCGTCAAAGTAGTTCAGGTCGGAAGCCGCAAGTTGGAATATCCCTTTGAGCGACAGGGGGAGATCCAAAGTACTGAAGCACCATGGGTATTGCATTATTTCAATGCGACCGATAAGACCATTAAAGCATGCACCACCGATGCTTATACAGACAATTATAGAGAGCGCAGACAATACGCCCAAACGGGTTATTATGGCGCTATGGGCAACCACTGGATTTTTGGAGATACAGCATTGCAACGTCGCTACCTGTTACAAACTGCTCAAGAGCAAGAAGCCAATGGTATCATGCCTGCCTATGCTCCACTGAAGAGTGACGATTATATGATTATACTCGATTCCAATTTACTATGGGTCAGAAGCCTATATCAATACTACTTGTTCTCTGGGGATCGAATCACTACCACTAGGTTATTGGACAGTGCCCGAAAGCTAATGGAATTGTTGCACAGTTTTACAGATCGCTTGGGGTTGATCAATCAACCTCCCTACCCCTACTGGCTAGATCATGCCAACTTGGATCGTGCAGGAGCCAACTTTACTTTAAATGCCCACTATCTCGGTGCGCTCGAAGATTTCTCTCAGCTTTTGAAATGGCTAGAAGAAAAGGAAGCAAATGTATACGCTGAAAGGGCTAGTCTTTTAAAAAATTCACTGAGAGAATATTTTTGGAATGAAAAGGAGGGACTGTTTGCGGATGCATTATTGGAATTTGGTCTCTCTAATAAGTATAGTGAACATACCAATGGGATGGCGCTGGCTCTAAAAATTGCATCGGTGGATCAGGGAAAATCAATTGTCGAAAAGCTTTTGGCAAACGACCCCAACCTATTCATCAAAAGATCCACTGGCATGACCATCGTTACCCCAGCATTGTCCTATTTTCTGCACCAAGGGATTGCCTACTACGGCGATGTGGATGCCTCATTTGATTTGCTGCGCAAAAGATTTGATCATATGTTGGCCCCACAACACAATGGAACTTTATGGGAGGAGTGGTGGTTGGACGGCACGGGTAGAAGCGGAAAATTTGACCCTCGACAAACCCGTTCAGATGCTCAAACCGAAAGTGCTTTTATCCCTGCTCTTTTTGCCGAATTTCTTTTGGGAATAAAGCCTTCAAAACCAGGAATGGTAGAGATGAGCCTTGAGCTACCAAAAACCAAAATCACAAAAATAACCTCTACGATCCCCTCACCCATGGGTGGTGTATCGGTAAAATGGAACTGTACTTTGAGTAAAAATAAAAGTCTTCAGCTTGACATTCCCAAAGGAATGGAAATCAAGCTGGATGTGGAAAGCTTTAAAATTCCACAAGGAAAGTCGTTACGCATCAATGGTAAAAAGATTCCTATGGCATCTTTTTATACGATTCCCTCGGGAAAATGGAAGGTGATTTTCTGAACTATTTGAGCTCTAGTTTTTCGGTTTTCCCATAACCTTTACCCCTAATGGATTCAAAGGCAGTCAACATCTCTTGAAGTTTTTCAGGCTGTTGCTCTGCAAGGTTGTTTTGTTGCCCAACGTCCTCTGCAAGGTTGTACAATTGAAAATCGGAATTATTCCCCAATTCAATTTGAACATTTTTGTTTACTGCAGGGCCTTTATAGGGCGGGATCATCACCCAATCTCCTTTTTTAAAAGCTGTTCTAGAGGTCGCTTCGAGAACCATTTCATTTCTCCCCACATCAGATTGACCCAAAAATAAGTCAAGTAAAGGTTGACTATCATTAGTCCTAACTTCACTTCCCACCAATTGGGCTAATGAAGAAAAAATATCCAATTGACTGACCATAGCATCGGAAACACCGGGTTGTATCTTTCCTTTCCAATAAGTGAAAAATGGTACACGGGTGCCCGCTTCAAAAAGGCTGTATTTTCCACCTCGGTAGGGACCGGCAGGCATGTGATCTCCATTTTTGACATCGGAATCATCATAGTAACCATCGTTCAAAACTGGGCCGTTGTCACTCGAAAAAATGATAAGGGTATTCTCTAAAATCCCCTCAGCTTCCAAGGTTTTTTTCAATTCCCCCAAACACCAATCGGCTTCTACGATAGCATCTCCCCTGGGTCCCAACTCAGACAGACCTTCAAACCTGGGATGAGGAGTTCTAGGCACGTGAGGTTGCTGCATAGGGTAGTATAAAAAGAAAGGTTGATCCTTATGGTCTTTGATGTATTTTTGGATTCCATTCAAGAAATGATCTGCCATATCAATGTCACTCCATTTGGCAGCTTCTCCTCCTTTCATATAACCAATTCTGGGAATGCCATTGACAATACTACTGTTGTGTCCGTGATGCCACTTCATGGTCAATAATTCAGGATTATCGAGACCAGTAGGCTCTCCCTCAAAATTCTTTTTATAACTGACTTCGATCATATCGTTGGGGTCTAATCCTACTACATTTCCGTCTTCGATATATACGGTAGGTACCCTGTCTTGTGTGGCCGCCAAAATATAAGAATAGTCAAAGCCTACCTCGTTGGGTCCTGGACTTACTAATTGATTCCAATTGACATTTCCATTACCCAAGCCCAAATGCCACTTACCGATAATGGCCGTTTGATATCCTTCTTTTTTTAGCATTTTGGGAAGGGTCATCTGGTCTGTACCAATAATTAATGGGGCCGTACCCGCAAGAATTTTAGCTCTTTTTTCCCGCCAAGGATAAACTCCTGTCAATAGGGCATACCTACTGGGGGTACAAGTTGCAGAAGTGGCATAGCCGCTATTGAATCGCATCCCTGCCATAGCCATGGCATCCATATTGGGCGTTTGTAACCTAGTAGCTCCGTTATAACTTACATCCCCATATCCCAAATCGTCCATGTAAACTATGATGATATTGGGTTTTGTGGGCAATTCTTTTTCATTGCAGGATATAAAACCTAAGGTGAAAAATAAAAATAATACAGTGGGTTTGAACTTTAAAAACATGGTGGTTTAATTGTATTTCGTTGATTCTACAAATTAATGATTTATAACTATTTTAGGTAAATATTTTATTTAAAACATGAAAAAAAATAAATCAAAAATTTTATCTGTTTTCTCCCTTATAATGGTTGTTTTCACTGTGTTGGGTTGTATGCAGGAAAAAAAGAAAACCTCCCAAAAAAATCACCCCAATGTGATCGTTATCATGACCGATGATTTAGGCTATGTAGATGTAGGTTTCAATGGGAGCGTTGAAATTCCTACCCCCAACATTGACCGCATTGCCCAGCAGGGGGTAAAGTTTACTAATGGTTATACACCCTATTCTGTTTGTAGTCCCAGCCGAGCTGGTTTCATAACTGGTCGCTATCAGCAGCGTTTTGGATATGAGAGAAATGCGCAGTACCGCCCCAATGATCCCAATATGGGTTTACCCCAAACCGAAAAAATCATTCCTGAGGTAATAGGTCAGGTGGGTTATACTTCTGGAGTGATCGGTAAATGGCATTTGGGAGCTCATATTTCAAATCATCCACTAAACCGTGGATTTGATTTTTTCTATGGACACTTGGGTGGGGGCCACCGATATTTTCCTGAAGAACTCACCATAGAGGATAGTTATTCTATCAATGACGAACCTCTGAGTTACAGAACTTGGATCATGAGGGATCATCAAGCAGAAAAAACAGATGAGTATTTGACAGATGAATTTTCGAATGAAGCGGTCAAGTTCGTTGAAAAAAACAAGGAAGGTCCTTTCTTTTTGTATTTGGCTTACAACGCTCCCCACGGGCCACTTCAAGCCACTCAAAAATATCTAGATCGGTTTGACCATATCGAGGGTAAAAAAAGAAAAACATATGCCGCTATGGTCAGTGCTGTCGATGACGGGGTAGGCAGGATACTCGATCGATTGGAATCATTGGGGATCGCAGAAAACACCATGATTTTCTTTTTATCAGACAATGGAGGCCCCGAACCCAATAATGCCTCAAATAATGGCCCGCTAAGGGAGGGTAAATCTTCCATTTACGAGGGTGGAAATCGTGTTCCATTTGCCATGCAATGGACCTCTCAAATTGCTCCTATGGTCTATGAGTACCCTATTTCGAGTCTGGACATACTCCCTACGATAGCAGCCTTAACCCATGCCCCTTTGCCAGCAGACAGGCCACTGGATGGAGTAAATATTATTCCTTTTCTAAAAGGGGAAAAACAAGGAAGACCTCATCAAACGCTTTATGTAAGGAAATTTGACAATGACCTCTATTCGGTGAGAGACGGAGATATGAAATTGGTGACCAAGAAAAAGAACAGTTTAAAAGAATTGTACAACTTACAAGAGGATTTGGGGGAAGAAAATAATTTGGCTAATGAGTTTCCTGAGGAAGTCAAAAGATTGGATTCCCTGCGTCAAAATTGGGATAAACAATTGATTGACCCTATTTTCTTAGGATTGATACATACCGATCGGTGGAAGAAAAGATCAAAATAAAGTCCTTTAATAAAAAAGGGGAGTGAATATTCACTCCCCTTTTTTTAATAATAACTAACTCCCTTTATTGAACTTTAAACCCTTGAGGGTTTTGAATCAACTTACTGGTAGCAATCGCTTCAGCAGGCATTGGAGTTATGTACTGATCTTTAGTAGGTTGTCTAACCAAAGGCACCTGCTCGTTGGGATCTCTCCTCGAAATAGCATCCTCAAGCGTTTCTGTTCTGATTAAATCAAACCACCTTTTGTTTTCTCCAGCCAATTCCCATCCTTTTTCTGTTACAATGTCGTTGACCGTTGCAGTGCTGACATCGACCGTAAGGTCAGGAGTATTGGGATCAAGACCAGCAGCTCTTCTTTTAACTTGATTTAAAGCTTCTAATGCGGAAGCATCCATAGATCCTGAGGCAGCTTTAGCCTCGGCATAAATGAGTAAAACTTCAGAGTAGCGATAAACCTCAATCGGTCTATATCCCATCGTTCGCCCAGCAACTGTTACATCTTCTGATTTAGTCCACTTCGCATACATGGGGTGGAACCTTTGGGAAACACTCCACTCAATTGTAGCAGGGGTTTTAGTGATAATTTTACCGCCTGAAAAACCACGGTTGGGAATATCTGTCACAAACGAGGCCTCTTTTCTGGCTCCCTCAGGGAAATCCTTAAAAAATTGTAATTCGGGATACATATCCGACCAGCCTCTAGCCATATGAAAACTTGTGGCTGCAGGCATTTGGTTACCAGTAGGACCTTCCTCTTTAGAATATTGAGCTGATAAAATGCTTTCCTTACTGTTTGCATTTTGCATAGACCAAAGTTCACTAATGGGTAACAGTGTATGATACCCCATATCAATAACTTCTTTAGCTTTTGTTGCAGCCAAAGCATTTTTTGAAGGATCTTTCACAGGCCATCCAGCCCATGTTAAGTATAGGTCAGCAAGAACAGTCTTGGCAACTGAAGAAGATACTCTGCCAACATTGGCAGTGGCGCCAGGAGCAGGTAAATTAGCCTCCGCAAACAATAAATCCTCCTCTATGTGTTGGTAGTTTTCCAATACTGTGGCACGCTGCTCATCTCCAGTTGGAGTCATTCCATCCAAAATTATAGGCAAATTTCCGTAAACCTTAACTAAACTAAGATAGGCAATTGCTCTCAAGCATCTTGCCTCTCCCTCAATTACAGCTTTTGCAGCCTCAGGGGCAGTAGAAGTCTGAAGTCCATTTACTAAAGAATTAGCATGATAAATGAGTTTCCAGAACCCTTTCCAATCATAATCTAACCAATTGATGTCAGCATTTTCTCCGTTTCCATAATTAAATCCATCAAAAACCCTTAGAGGCGCTTTATTACCTCCCCACCATGTAGTAAGATCATCCGATCCAAAGGTGTTGGCTCTGATTCGAAAACCTTGATAAGTTACTTGAAGTTGTTTGTAAACTGGGGTTAATGCAGCAACAAGGTCTCCATCTGATTTAAGGTTATCCAATGATAAAATTCCACTTCTATCTTCCTCTAGATCACTACAAGAGAAAACAAATAAAAATGAAGCAATAAGAGTAAATATTTTATGTGTATTTTTCATGTCTTTTTTTTTTAAAATGTGAGATTAAATCCAACTGAAAATGATCTCGATATCGGGAAAGCATTAAAATCAATCCCAAGATCAACATCAGAATTCCCAGAAGCTGTTGAAACTGGGTCAAAACCAGAGTAATCAGTGATGATGAATAAATTTTCACCATTTATAAAAACTTTCAATTGCTCAACACCCAAGATACTTAAGGCATCCTTTAAATTGTAAGTTAAAGAAGCACTTCTAAGACTGGTGTAAGAACCGTCTTCTAACCACTGCGAGGACAACCAATTATTTGCATCACGCGCAGCCTGTGTGCCAGCGTGAATAGTATTACTTGGATTTGAAGTAGTCCAACTATCATTAAAGTCTGCATGAACAGCGTGGAATTGAGCAGAACCTAATCCCATCATTTTCATTCTTTGGAAATTATATATCTCATTTCCTTGTGCACCCTCAAATACCATGTTTAGGTTCAAATCTTTGTAATCAAGATTTAAATTCCATCCCCAAGTAAAGTCAGGATTACCATCTCCAATATTTCCAATATCTTCAGACGTGATTCCAACAACACCATCTCTGTCTCTATATTTAGCATGACCAGGAATGCCTCCATCAGAATTTCCAGTTTGATGAACACCATCGAAATGATAACCCCTAAAAGTACTGATGGGTTGGCCTACTTCAACTCTGGTTGGATTTACAGGAAAGGTAGAACCATAATATACATTCCCTAAAACCATACTGTTAATGCCATCAACCAATTTTACAACTTTATTTTTGTTGGCAGAAAGATTGAAGTTGGAGTTGATTGACAAATCGTTTTTATCATACAATACAGTACTTAATGAAATATCAAATCCTTTGTTTTCTACCTCTCCAGCATTTTGTGTAATGGAAGTAGGGCCAACAAATTCAGGTAAAACTCTATTCAAAAGAATATCTTCTGTTTTTTTGCTGTAGTAATCTACAGATAATAATGCTTTAGAGTCCCACAAGCCTATGTCAAATCCAATATTGAATTGTGTTGTAGTTTCCCACGTAAGGTCTGGATTAGCCATCCTGGTGGACGGAGCTACACCAATAGATGGAACACCACCAGTAAAAGGATAATTATTTGCGGCAGAAATTCCGGGGATTGAAATAGTAGAAAATGGACTAACAGCCTGGCTACCCGTAACTCCAAAGCTAGCTCGAGCTTTTAATGAATTGATGGTGGCATTATCTTTAAGAAAATCTTCTTGAGAGATTCTCCATGCAATTGAACCGGAGGGAAAAGTTCCCCATCGGTTTTCCTCATTAAATTTACTGGAACCATCTGCTCTGACAGAAGCCGTAAATAAATATTTATCATATAGAGAATAGTTAACCCTAGCCAGAAAGGACTCCAACTTTTCGTTGGAAATTCCGCTGTCAGTGTTTTGAATCCCTGCCAATGACAATTCTTTGAAATTGGTAGAGTTAGAGAAGAAATCACTTGCTGTTGCTTGTCTGAAGCTCATTTCGAAAGACTGCTGCTCATGGACTAAATCAGCCTGAAATGCGTGATCAGGATTGTTATTCTTGTAGGATAGTCTGTTGGTATTCTGTAAACGCAGTGCTTGTTGATCTTTAACTACAGCTCTAGTAG
>JABGSU010000155.1 GCA_018647605.1 Flavobacteriaceae bacterium
TATTGGCTGAATATCTTTATTGGTAAAAAAATTTAATAGCATTTTTTTTTTTTGTTTATTAGCGTCTATTTTAGAAACAATAGAGAGGTGGCCGAGTGGTCGAAGGCGCACGCCTGGAAAGTGTGTATTCCGTTATCGCGGAATCGAGGGTTCGAATCCCTTCCTCTCTGCAAAAAAAATGCTTTAGTATGTATTTTTTTTTATCTTTAAAAAATTATAGAATAGAACAAAACTCAATCAAAATGAAAAAATTATTTTTTGCCCTGAGCCTTGTTGGGATGTTAATGACCCAAACATTGTCTTTCGCTACAACCAATTTATTAACCATACAAGAAGCCGAGCAACAGGAAGATGCTGTTGTTGAGGATGCTATGGCCGAAGAAACCATGGAGGAGGTAGCTCCTGTGGTGGAGGAAGAAGCCTCTGTAATGGAAGAAGAGGCAGCGCCTGTCGAAGCTTCTTTTACCCAAGAACTAAAGAAAAGATTCATCGAGGGAGGTCCTGGGTTTATGGGAATCGTTTTGATATGTCTTATTTTAGGACTTGCCATTGCCATCGAGCGTATTATTTACCTCAACCTCGCAACTACCAATTCACAAAAACTAACTGCTGGTGTTGAAGAAGCTTTATCATCAGGTGGTGTTGAAGCAGCTAAAGAACTTTGCAGAAACACAAAAGGACCTGTTGCTTCCATCTTTTATCAAGGTTTAGATCGTGCTGATGAGGGAGTTGAAAGTGCTGAGAAAGCTGTTGTTGCCTATGGTGGAGTTCAGATGGGGCAATTAGAAAAAAATGTTTCTTGGATTTCATTGTTCATCGCTTTGGCGCCTATGCTTGGGTTTATGGGTACTGTAATCGGAATGATTCAGGCCTTTGATAAGATCGAAGCTGCCGGAGATATGCAACCTTCTCTTGTTGCAGGTGGGATTAAAGTAGCCCTTTTGACTACAGTATTTGGTTTGATCGTTGCCATCATTCTCCAAGTATTTTACAACTACATCATCGCTAAAATTGACAGTATTGTAAACGATATGGAAGATGCTTCTATCAACTTGATAGATATTTTGGTTGCTCAGAAAAAATAATTTGGAATATGAAAATTCAAAATATAGTTAAAATTGTCAGCGCTATTATTGGCGTACTTGGAGCCTTCTTCCTACTCAGAATTATAGGTACTGGTGACGATGATATTAAAATGGCCGCGAGTATGGGTGATTTTGGTACCGTCTCTCCCCTAGTAGAACTCTCCAGAATCGTATTGATCATTACCATTGCTGTAACCTTGATCTTTACTTTGAGGGGCTTATTCTCCGACGCCGCCAAGCTCAAAAAAGCAGGTATCGCTATCGGATTATTTTTAGTCGTTATATTCATTTCCTATGCACTTTCCGAGGGAGTAGAGACCCCCTTAAAGGACGGAGAAGTACTTTCTGCTAGTGCATCCAAATGGGTAGGTACTGGAATCAGAACATTTTATATTCTTTCCGTGGTGGCCATCAGTTTGATGGCTTTGTCTGGGGCTAGAAAAATTATTAAAAAATAAATAGCTATGGCCAAAAGATCAGCACCAGAAGTTAATGCAGGATCAATGGCAGATATTGCCTTTTTGCTATTGATATTCTTCTTGGTAACAACCACAATCGAAACCGATAGTGGAATAAATCGTAAGTTGCCTCCGATGGAAGAGCAAGAAGAAGATATTATTATCAAACAGAAAAATATCTTTACGGTGGTGGTTAACAAGAACAACCAACTTTTGGTTGAGGAAGAATTGACAGATATTTCTGACTTGCGTTCCTTAGCAGTTGAATTTCTTGATAACGGAGGAGGAACAGGAGAAGAAGCCTGCGATTATTGTCAGGGCGCTCGTGATTCCAAATCTTCTGACAATCCCGACAAAGCTATTGTTTCCTTGAAAAACGATAGAGAAACCTCTTATAAAGTTTACATCGCTGTTCAAAATGAATTGGTGGCAGCCTACAATGACCTGAGAGACCGAGAATTTACCAGATTGTTTCCCAACGAATCAATGAGTTTTGTGGAAGCGAACAAGAAATATTCTGATCCAAGAACTTCTCCTGATGAGAAATCAAGACTTAAACCTAAATTAGGGGAGATCAAATTGATGTATCCACAAAAGCTCTCTGAAGCAGAACCCAGTAAAACAAATTAAAAAAAAACAATAATGTCAAAGTTTAAAAAGAAAAAAGGAGGAGAGTTACCCGCAATTTCTACTGCATCTTTACCTGATATTGTATTTATGTTGTTGTTCTTTTTCATGGTAGCTACGGTAATGAGAGACAGTACATTGATGGTAAAAAATCAATTGCCTGCAGCAGATCAAATTCAAAAACTGGATAAAAAAGATCGTGTAATGTACATATATGCTGGAGAACCCTCCAGTCGCTATACCGACAAATACGGAACACAAGCCCGTATTCAGCTAAATGATAAGTTTGCTACTGTATCTGAGGTAGGTGCCTTCGTATTGTCAGAGCGAGCTTCCAAGCGTCAGGAATTACAAAATGTATTGACCACTTCACTAAAGGTAGATGGTGACACCAAGATGGGTTTGATTACCGATATCAAGCAAGAGCTTAGAAAAGTAAATGCACTAAAGCTTAATTACACTACCCGTGTAGGAGATTACTCTCAAAATATTGATTAAATTCTACTTATTATAAAAAAAAGTGCCATTAATGGCACTTTTTTTTTACTCCAAACTCTGAGTAGAGTACTTTAGTAAGAATATTTTATTTAGATGACAGTTCGATATTTATTTTTTGGATTGTGTTTATTGATGGGTTGGTTTGCCCTGGCGCAAGTAGATTCATTATCAACAAAATTCCGTGAAGATCAATTCTATCTCAGTTTTGCACTCCAGCTTCAGCAGGAAAAAATTGATGGATTCAAGCAGAATGGCTTTTCAAATAATTTTCAGGTAGGTTTCGTGAGAGATATTCCAATTAACACCCATGGAACTCTTGCTTTGGGTTTGGGACTTGGATATGAATACAATCGGTTGATTTCAAACCTCAGTATAGAAACCGAGGGAAACAACACCTTTTTTACATTACGCGATAATCAAAAAAATGTTCAAACTTTTTCTTCACTTGTTTTTCCTCTTTCTTTTCGTTTCCGTACTGCTACCCAAGTCAGAACAGATTTCTGGAGAGTTTATGGTGGGTTAAAATACAAGTTAAACTTTGGAGCCAAATTCAATCCTTTTTATGGAAGTTCTTTTCAAAACTATTACATCCGAGAAAACAATGCGGCTGCTTTTTTATCGATGGGATTCAATACATGGAACATATTTTTGGAGTATGATCTCAATCCTATTTATAAACCCAATACGCAACTTTCCTCTGGCAATTACCCCAAACTCCAATCTTTAAAAGTGGGGTTAATTTTTTACATCCTTTAATCAAATTGATTTTCTGAGACGTGCAACCGGAAGGTCTAATTGTTCTCGATATTTGGCAACAGTTCTCCGGGCTACCTTGTATCCTTTTTCTTTGAGCAATGCAGACAATGCTTGATCGGCAAGGGGATTCTTTTTATCTTCCTTTGAAATAAGCTCTTCCAAGATATTTTTTATTTCGATGGTTGAGACATCTTCTCCAACATCGTTCTTCATACCCTCAGAAAAAAAACTTTTCAAAAGTCTTACGCCATAAGGACTATCGATGTATTTACTGTTGGCGACTCTGGAGACAGTCGAAATATCCATTTCAATTTTATCGGCAATATCTTTTAAGATCATGGGTTTTAGCTTTTGCTCATCTCCAGTCAAAAAATAGTCACTCTGGTAATCTACGATTGCGTTGATGGTCAGGAATAGGGTTTGATACCGCTGTTCGATGGCGTCGATAAACCATTTAGCAGCATCCAATTTTTGTTTGATAAAAAGAACAGCCTCTTGTTGCGACTTATTCTTTTTTGGAGCCTCAGCATATCCCGAAAGCATTTCTTTATAATTATTGGAAATTCTCAATTCTGGGGCATTTCTTCTATTCAGTGTAACTTTTAATTTTCCATTTTCAATGGTCAGTATAAAATCGGGAACAATATGATTATTTTGACTACTCTCTGAAAGAGCTCCCCCTGGTTTGGGATTCAGTTTACCGATCTCCTCAAAAACCGATCGCAATTCGTCCTCCGATAAATGAAAACGATCTTGTAGTTTTTGATAGTGCTTTCTAGAAAACTCATCGAATGCTTTATCGATTATTTTACGAGCCAAGGCCACCTCGGGGCGAGCTTTTTCTTTCCTTTCCAATTGGATCGACAGACATTCCTGAAGGGTTCTGGCTCCCACCCCTGGAGGATCCATAGACTGTATTTTTCTCAGAATTCTTTTCAATTCCGTATTTTCTACAACAATATTTTGGGTAAAAGCCAAATCATCGATGATATCATCCTCAGACCTGCGGAGGTAGCCGCTGTTGTCAATACTACCGATCAAAAATTCAGCGATAGGTCGCTCCTCTTCGGTCAGTATTAAATTTTGTAATTGGCTCTCCAAATATTCATGAAAACTAGTACCTCCTGAAAATGGAATTTCTCCTTTCTCATCGTCTGAGGATTGATTGTTGGCTTGAACTCTGTAGTTAGTGACTTCATCATCACTCAAGTAAGCGTCAATGTCGATGTCTTCTGCATCTATTTTTTGATCGTTCTGATAATCATCATAAGGATCGTTAGCTTGTAAATCATTTTCATCAATTTCCTTCCCTTTTTCAAGAGCAGGATTTTCGCCAATCTCAGATTGAATGCGCTGTTCCAAATCCAAAGTTGACAGTTGAATAAGCTTCATCAACTGAATCTGTTGGGGAGACAGTTTTTGGGAAAGCTTTATTTGGAGCTGTTGTTTTAACATTTTGTGAAATAGCTTTCATAAAGATAAAAAAAGTCAAGAGCAGTAGGAATTAAAATGAAGCGTTTTGTGGAGTACGAGGAAAAGGAATTACGTCTCTGATATTGGACATCCCTGTGGCGAAAAGAACCAACCGTTCAAATCCAAGTCCAAATCCGCTGTGTGGTGTGCTTCCAAATCGTCTTAAATCTAAGTACCACCATAGTTCTTCCGCGTCAATTCCCATAGCTACAATTCGCTTTTCCAAAACGTCCAAACGTTCTTCTCTTTGAGACCCACCAACAATTTCTCCGATACCTGGAAATAGGATGTCCATCGCCCGAACTGTTTTTTGATCCTCATTCATTCTCATATAAAAAGCTTTTATTTTGGCAGGATAATCAAATAGTATAACAGGAGCATTAAAATGCTTTTCGACCAAGTATCGCTCGTGTTCACTTTGTAAGTCAGTCCCCCATTCCTCTATTAAATAGTCAAACTTTTTCTTTTTATTGGGTTTGGAGTTCTTGAGAACATCAATGGCTTCTGTGTACGAAACCTTTTTGAATTCATTCTCCGCCACAAATTTTATTTTTTCAATAAGCCCCATTGGACTTCTTTGATTTTGAGGTTTGGTTTTTTCCTCATTGAATAATCGTTGATCCAGAAAGGCAAGATCCTTTTCACATTTTTCTAAAATATATTTGAGGGTATATTTGATGAATTCCTCAGCCAAATCCATGTTGTCTGTCAAATCATAAAATGCCATTTCGGGTTCAATCATCCAAAATTCGGCCAGATGACGGGAAGTATTTGAATTTTCTGCTCTGAAGGTAGGACCAAAGGTGTAAACATTACCCAAGCCTTGTGCATATGTTTCTGCTTCCAACTGACCAGAAACTGTTAAATGAGTTTCTTTTCCAAAAAAGTCCTGTTTGTAGTCAACCTCTCCATTCGAATCTACATGAGGGGCTTTGGGATCCAAAACTGATACACGAAACATTTCTCCAGCCCCCTCGGCATCACTGCCTGTTATGATTGGTGTATGGACATAGCAAAAACCTTTATTTTGAAAAAATTGATGAATGGCAAACGAAAGTACAGATCGAATTCGCATAACGGCACTGAAAGTTGCGGTTCTTACCCTAAGGTGGGCTTTTTCTCTCAAGAATTCAAAGCTGTGTTTTTTAGGTTGAATGGGATAGAGGTCTGGATCGGCCTCACCAACAATCTCTATAGAGTTGACCACTACCTCTATCGATTGTCCTTGTCCCATACTTTCGACCAATGCTCCAGATATCTCAACGGCTGCGCCTGTATTTATTTTTTTGAGAATTCGTTCCTCCGTATTTTCAAAATCGACAACACATTGAAGGTTTTCTTGGGTAGAACCGTCATTAAGTGCTATAAATCGGTTGGCGCGAAAGGTTCTTACCCAACCTCTGACCGTTACAGTATTGTATTTTTCGGGTTGTTGGAGTAATTCAGCTATTCGAGGGTGCTTCATGGCCATTTATTTTCAGCGCAAAGATAGGCTTATTTACAAAATAGGTTTAGGAATTTTTGCTATGGTCATCAGAAATAATATTGATCTTAGGTTCTTTGATTACCTTCTCATTACTCACACTATCCTCTAGTGAAATCAACAGAGAGGGCAATAGAATTAAATTCGCCAACATTGCAAATAGTAAGGTGACAGAAACCAGCCCTCCCAAGGCCACGGTTCCACCAAAATTGGAACTCATAAATACAGTAAAACCAAAGAAAAGCACAATTGAGGTGTAAAACATACTCACTGCAGTTTCTCTTAAGGCATTGTAAACAGCCGTTTTGATTTTCCATTTGCTGGCGATCAATTCCTGTCTGTATTTGGCCAAAAAATGGATAGTATCGTCCACAGAAATTCCAAAAGCAATGCTAAAAACCAATATCGTAGAGGGTTTAAGGGGAATGCCCGAAAAGCCCATTACCCCAGCTGTAATGATGAGAGGAAGAAGATTGGGTATAAGCGAGATGACAATCATCTTAAAGGAACGGAACATATAAGCCATAAAAAGTGCAATGAGCAGTATGGCCAACGACAAAGAAATAATAAGATTTCGGATCAGATAATGAGTCCCTTTGAGATACAATAATGCTTTTCCAGTCAATTTGACCTGGTACCGATCAGGAGGAAATATTTTATCAATTTCTTTGACTAAGTCCTTTTCAATTTCCTCAATTCGTTCTGTTGGGATGTCTCTCATAAAGGTGGTAACTCTATTGAATTGGGCTGTACTATCAATATAGTTTTGCATCAAATTTTTCGATTCTTTTACGTTTTTCAGATAGCGGGCGATAAAAGAATTCTCTTGGGAAGTGGGTAGCTTGTAATAATTGGGATTACCATTATAATAGGCTTGTTTAATGAATTTAAAACCACTCACGGATGAGATGGGGGAGGATAGCTCTGGAATTTCCTTGATAAACTGTTCCAGTTGATCAATCCTTTTGAGGGTAGATAATCTTGTAGCTCCTCCTTTACGTTTGGTGTCTACTATGATTTCAAGGGGTACGATACCGTTAAATTCATCATCAAAAAAAAGAATATCCTTAAAGAAACCAGATTTTTTGGGCATATCCTCAATAATACTTCCCGATATATCGATCTGATAGACACCGATAATACCAAGTAATAAACTGATAATGGATATAATAAAGACATTGATTCTTTTGTTTCTGACTTTATTTTCCATCCACCTAACAAAAACTTTGAGGTAATGTCTGTTAAGATGCTTTAAATGCTTTTTTCTGGGTTGGCCCATGAAACTATAGACGATGGGGATGATTAATAGAGAAAGTAGGAAAATAGCAATGATATTGATGGAGGCTACAATGCCAAACTCTTTCAGGATTTTACTGTCGGTTAAAATAAAAGTTGCAAAACCCGAAGCGGTCGTCAGATTGGTCATCAAGGTAGCATTCCCTATTTTCATGATCACCCGTTGTAAAGATTTGATCATGTTACCGTGTTTGGCAACCTCTTGCTGGTATTTGTTGATCAGAAAAATACAGTTGGGTACTCCAATGACAATAATTAAAGGGGGGATAAGAGCTGTCAAAACTGTAATTTCATACCCCAACCACCCTAAAATCCCAAAGGCCCACATTACCCCAATGATCACGACAAACATGGAGATGAAAGTAGCCCTGAACGACCTGAAAAATAAGAAGAAAATCAGGCTGGTGAGCAACATGGCTGAAAGCACAAAAACTCCTATTTCGTCAACTATATTTTTGGCATTCAGTGTTCTGATATATGGCATACCAGATATTTTGACATCCATACCCGAGTCTTTTTCAAAACCATTAATCAAGGGAATGAAGGTTTTAAAAATAAAGTCTCTACGCTGCGCCGTATTGACAATTGTTTTGTCTAGATAAATGGCAGTTCTGATGGTTTGTCTTTCCTCATCATAAAGAATATTGCTGTAGAAAGGCAACTCATAGAACAGCTTTTGTTTGAATTTTTTAATGGCAGAGAGACCGGAGTCTTGGGGGTTAAAAACCGATTGTAAGACAAACTTTTTGAGCTTTTCGTCTTTGACCAATTCCTGAACATTATTAGTAGATAGAGTAAAATCTACTTCAGGATAGGTTTCGATTTTATCATTGAGTGTAATCCATTGATCAAAAATTTGTTTTTCGAAAAAACGTTCGTCTTTGACAGCTATAACAATTAAATTCCCCTCTTCTCCAAAGGTGTCAACAAAAGCATCGTATTGTAAGTTTTCGCAATGCTTATTGGGTAAAAGATTGGCTTCCGAAAAAGTGAAACGCATGTATTGCCATTGTGTCGCCAAACAGAGGGTAACCAATAGGAGACTCCCTAATATCAAAAAACGATTTCTGAGAATGAGGTTAGCTACGGCGCCCCAAAAGTTTTCTTTACGATTCATTGTCGTCAGGCACCACTAGGAGATGGAACTATACAGTTAAAATTTCTTTTTCTTTGACATCGAAAATATCATCTACCTTTTTAATGAATTGGTTGGTGAGCTCTTGAATATCAATTTCAGCATTTTTTTGTAGGTCTGTGGAACTGTCGGTTTTCTTAATATCATTGTTGGCCTCTTTACGCGAATTTCGAATACTGACTTTTGCATTTTCGGTTTCTACTTTAGCCAATTTGACCAGATCCTTTCTTCGTTCTTCTGTCAGAGGAGGAATATTAATAATTAAAGATTCTCCATTGTTCATGGGATTGAAACCCAGATTGGCTTGAAAAATTCCTTTCTCTATTTCGGCTAATAAAGATTTTTCCCAAGGTTGAATACTCAGAGTTCTTCCATCGGGAGTGTTGATATTGGCAACTTGACTCAGTGGGGTGGGGGTACCATAATACTCCACGAAAACGCTATTCAACATGATGGGATTTGCTTTTCCTGCCCTGATGTTGAGCAGTTCTTTTTCCAAGTGTTGCACAGACAACTCCATGCTTTCCTTGGCCGTTTCAGTAATGATATCTATTTCTTCATTCATTTCGAAAAAAATTTAAAGATCAACTCGGGTTCCAATATTTTCACCTTTGATAATGCGGCTGAGGTTTCCTTTGGTATTCATATCAAAAACAATAATGGGCAACTTATTCTCCTGACTCAAAGTAAAAGCGGTAGTGTCCATTATTTTTAGTCCTTTTTTTAGTACTTCATCAAAAGAAAGATTATCAAATTTGACGGCGGCTTTATTTTTTTCTGGATCCTCATTATAAATGCCATCTACTCTAGTTCCTTTTAAAATCACGTCAGCATTTAGTTCAATGGCCCTGAGAACAGCAGCAGAATCGGTGGTAAAATAGGGATTGCCTGTCCCTGATCCAAAAATGACAACCCTTCCTTTTTCTAGGTGTCGGGTGGCCTTTCTTTTGATAAAAGGTTCTGCGATGGCTTCGATCTTTATAGCCGTTTGTAATCTTGTGGGTACATCATTATTTTCCAGAGCAGATTGAAGCGCCAGACCATTGATTACGGTGGCCAACATTCCCATATAATCGGCTTGCACACGATCCATTCCTTTACTGGCACCAGAAACTCCTCTAAAAATATTTCCCCCACCAATCACGATGGCAATTTCTGTACCTGTTTTTTGAATTTCTTTGATTTCTGTGGCATACCCATTGAGTCTAACGGGATCGATCCCATGGTTCTGATTTCCCATCAGTGCTTCACCACTTAGTTTTAGAAGAATTCTTTTGTATTTCACAGATTTAAATTCAAGTTAAAGGATTGATATAGCATTATTTTTTTTGCAGAATTTATTATACTTTAATAATGAACCCAGAGGTCTACCCTTTGGTAATTACACAAATATAGCAAATATAGAGGGAATCATTATATGGCTTTTAAACTCAAATCTACAGGAACTGCTCCGTAGGTCAGTGCTCCCATTGACACATAATCAACCCCAGTTTCTGCATAGGTAACCAAATTTTGATCTGTAATATTTCCTGAGGCTTCGGTCTCAAAATCCCCGTTGATTTCTTCAATGTTTTTCATAAGAACCTTGGGAGGTATATTGTCCAAAAGTATCCTTTTAACCCAAGGAAAATCCATTACCTGGTCTATTTCCGTGGCATTTCTAACTTCCACGATCACAGGCAAATCAAGTGTATTTTGCTCCAGATAGATTTTGGTTTTTTCCAATGTTTGTCTCACGCCACCACAAAAGTCGATATGATTGTCCTTGATCATGATGGCATCAAATAAACCCATTCTGTGGTTGTATCCTCCACCAATAGCAACTGCCCATTTTTCAGGATATCGAAAACCTGGAGTGGTCTTGCGTGTATCGAGAATTTTACATGAGGTATGCTGTATCTTTTTTGTCAGATGGCGAACCAATGTTGCAATGCCACTCATTCTTTGCATGCAATTCAATACCAGTCTTTCTGTGGCCAAAAGAGACTGTGCCTTTCCTTTGACCCCAAAAGCAATCGATCCCAAATCAAGCAGGTCTCCATCTTTTGTATGAGGGGTTACAATCAATGAATTATCGTAATGATGGAAAATATTTTGTGCCAGCGAAATGCCTGCAATCACACAATCTCCCTTGACTTTTAGGATTACTTCTCTCTCTAGGGTCTCGTCAAAACAAGCATCACTACTATGATCTCCTGTTTCAAGGTCCTCTTGCAGGGCTTGATCTATAAAACGATCAATGGCGGTTTTGTATTGTTCGTAAAAATTATTCAACATAATCTTGATTGTAAAACACTCCCATATTTTTTTTCAAATCCTGAGACTGTTTGATCATCAAATAGGCCACACTGACCATATTTCTCAACTCACAGATACCCAGTGTTAATTTATTTTGTCGGTAAATATCTTGTGTTTCTTTAAAGATATTTTTCAGCTCCATTTCAGCTTCGATCAGCCCTTGTGAGGTTTTAAAAATCCCCACTTTAGCTGTCATAAGTTTTTGTAACTGTTTTTTCATTTTTCCAATGGCACTGATTTTTTCATTGGAAATATAATGTTCTTCTTTCCATTCGGGAAGATGATCGTAAAAATCTTGTGGTGGAAGTGTTTTCCTCATTTGTGCTATGGAGTTTAGCGCTGCTCTATGTGAAAAAACCAATGATTCTAACAGTGAATTAGAGGCCAAGCGGTTGGCGCCGTGCAAGCCAGTATAACTACATTCTCCAATCGCATACAAGCCTTTGAGTTGGGTTTCGCCATAGTGATTTACGCTGATCCCTCCACAGAAATAGTGGGCGGCAGGAATGACAGGAATGGGATCTTTTGGAGGGTTGATCCCGATTTTCTGACAATTTTCTTTGATAGTAGGGAATTGATTTTCAAAATCTTTTTCGCTGATGGCCTGGCAATCTAATTGAACACAGTCTGCTCTGGATTGATTGACCATTTCGGCGATTGCACGGGCAACAATATCTCTTGGGGCCAGTTCTGCCTTTTCGTGGTATTCCGTCATGAATCTTTTACCAGAAAGACTTTTTAATAAAGCACCTTCACCTCTTACTGCTTCTGAAATCAGAAAAGTATTTCCTTTTATTTTTGGAAACAGTGCAGTGGGGTGAAACTGAACAAAGGGAATTTTTTCCATAAATACTTTAGCCCGGTAGGCAGCCCCCAGTCCGTCTCCTGTTGCGTTTTTGGGATTTGTCGTATGAGAAAAAAGCTGCCCAGCCCCACCTGTACTCAAGACTGTAATTTGTGCAGAGATTTTGATGATTTCTTGTTCCAAATTAGAAATCACATAAGCCCCATAGCATCTTTTATAATTGCTTCCACTGTGGTGGTCAGTAATTAAATCCACAAGAGTGTGATTTTCCAATAGAGAAATGTTGGAGAAGGTTTTAATTTTTTTAATCAGAGATTGCTGAATTTCAAGTCCCGTTTTATCCTTATGGTGAACAATTCTCTTTTCAGAATGTCCCCCTTCTTTGGTGAGGTGTAATTCATTGCTTTGGGTGTCGAAATGGGCACCCCATTGGATTAATTCTTTAACCCGTTTACGCCCTTCTTTTACAACAAACCTAACCACCTCCTCATCACATCCCCCAGCTCCAGCAATCAAAGTATCTTCAATGTGTTTATCGAAGGAGTCCTTTTCAAAATTCGAAACAACTGCAATTCCCCCTTGTGCATATCTTGTATTGCTTTCAAGGAGATTGTTCTTTGAAATCATTACGATTTCAAGACTCGGATTTTGCTCAGCAACCTTAATGGCATAAGTCAATCCAGAAATACCACTTCCAATAACGAGAATATTGGTGTCCATTCTTTAGCCCAACTTTAGCATTTTGGTGATAGGAAGCTTGGCTTTTGCGATAAGGCTTTCGGACAGAATGACTTCAGGATTTTCATGTTCCAAACACAGGTATAGTTTTTCCAGCGTATTAAGTTTCATAAAAGCACATTCGCTGCAAGCACAAGTTTCATCTTCTACAGGGGCGGGGATAAAAGTTTTGTTGGGGCAACGTTTTTTCATTTCATGGAGAATTCCAGCTTCCGTAGCCACGATAAACGTATTAGAAGCGTTTTTTTCAACATAATTTAACAAACCTGAGGTACTGCCAATATAATCTGCAATATCGAGTACTTGAGATTCGCTTTCGGGATGGGCGATGAACTTCGCCTTGGGGTATTCTTTGGCCAGCGATACGATCCTTTCAAATGAAAAAGCTTCGTGAACGATACAAGATCCGTCCCAAAGGATCATGTCTCTGCCTGTTTCTTTAATAAGATATCTTCCAAGATTTTTGTCAGGTGCAAAAATAATAGTCTCCCCTTCTGGGATGGACTCAATGATTCTGACGGCATTACTCGAAGTACAAACAATACTGCTAAGTGCTTTGATCTCGGCAGAGCAATTAATATAGGTCACCACATGAGCTCCAGGATATTGATCGATAAATTTTTTAAATTCATTGGGGGGACAGGAATCGGCCAGAGAGCACCCTGCATTAAGATCAGGTAGGATTACTTTTTTACTTGGATTAATGATTTTTGCAGTTTCGGCCATAAAGTGAACTCCGGCGAAGACAATCATTTCAGCCGCTACCTTTTCTGCCGCTTGTGCCAAATAAAGACTGTCTCCCAAGTAATCAGCCAATTCTTGAATTTCAGCTTCTTGGTAGTAATGCGCCAACAACACGGCCTTTTTTTCTTTTTTGAGTCGCTTAATCTCTGCCACCAGATCAAGTCCCTCTGGGATTTCCAAATCTAGGAAACCCTTTTGATCCAATCGCTTCATTACCTCAGCAGAGGTGAGTTCCATATCCAACTGATTTACTGTAAAATTATTAAAAATCAAGGATTCTCAGTTCATCCTAGGGCGATATTCCGTTTACTCGCTTGATTATTTGTTTGGGGGTAAGAGCATTATCTACATTATATTGACCAATTCCTGTTCTTCTCAGTTCACTCAGGTGCGATCCAGATTGCAGCGCTTTACCATAATCGTTGGCCAAAGACCTTATATAAGTCCCTTTTGAGCAACTCACATAAAAGCTTACTTTAGGAAGTTTGATTTGGGTCAAATCAAACCGATTGATGATTATTTTTCTTGACTCAATTTTTATACTTTCTCCTTTTCGGGCATATTCATATAAACGTTTCCCTTCTTTCTTGATGGCAGAAAATAGAGGAGGGTATTGTTCAATAACTCCTGTAAATCGTTTTGTAGTTTGATGGAGCTGTTTATTTGTAATATGATCAATGGGGAAATGGTTATCAAAAGGGGTTTCTAGATCAAACGAAGGGGTAGTGGCTCCTAGGGTTATGGTTCCAGTATATACTTTTTCAAGGGCCTGAATTTCACTAATTTTTTTCGTCATTTTTCCCGTGCAAATCAACAATAGCCCTGTAGCCAACGGATCTAAAGTTCCAGCATGACCTACTTTCAGCTTTTTGAGCTTGAATTTTTTTCTTAGCGCCCATCTCAACTTATTGACCACTTGAAAAGAAGTCCATTCCAAGGGTTTGTCTACCAACATCAGTTGACCTTCCAAGATGGATTCAAGGGATAAGTCCATATCAGAGACTCATTATGATGGCCAAAACACCTACCAAGACACAATAAATACTGAAGTACTTGAGCTGACTTTTTTTGACCAGGGTCACCATCCACCGACAAGCAAAAACTCCCGTAATAAATGCGCTGACGAAACCGATTACTAGAGGAAATAGTGTTGCTCTGTCGTCAGATAAATCTCCGTCAATAATACTTTTAGCCATACTACCCAAAATCAAAGGGATGACCATCAAGAAAGAAAAGCGTGCCGCTTGGTTGCGATCAATCTTAAGCAAAACAGCCAATGCAATAGTAGCGCCACTTCTGGAAATCCCTGGCAAAATAGCAATGGCCTGAATCACTCCAATGGACAACGCATTGACATAGTTCAGTCTATTATTGTTTTCATTGACACGATCTGCCAGAAACAGCAACAAGGCGGTAAGGATCAATAGTCCACCCACAAGGGCAATTTTACCATCAAAAAGCGAGGCGATAAAATCTTCAAAAAAAAGCCCAATGATAACCGCAGGAATCATGGAGAGGATAATTTTCAAACTAAAATTTAAATGTTCCCCTTTTCTAAACCGGAGTAAATCGGAAAGAGTTTCAGCAATGTCTTTTCTGAATACAAAGATTGTACTGAAGGCAGTAGCTGCGTGCAATGTAATGGTCAGTAATAGCCCCTGTTGTTGTTCGTAATCACTGCCAAAAATAGCTTTGACCAACTCCAAATGACCACTAGATGAAACCGGCAAAAACTCTGTAAGCCCTTGGATAATTCCAAGGATCAGGGTTTCTAGGGCACTCATTATTTACCTTTGTTTGAAGGCGCAAAAATCGAGTATATGGCCAGGCCAAAACCCAAAAGCACAATAGTTGGCGCCAGTCTGATTCTCCTAAAATTGAAAATTTCAGGATTGAAAACATCAGGATCATCACTTCCTCCACCCGACATGATAATGAATCCGAAAGCTATCACTGTCATGGAGAGGAGCAATAAACGATAATTTCTTTTTCCGAAAAGGAATTGTTTTTTCTGATTTTCTTCACTCATGGATAAGGTTTTAGTTTACGGCATCAGATTTAAGATTCAAATAACGTTGTGTAGCAAAGAAAGTACTTACAAGTGTGATCCCCAAACCGAGGACAAATACTCCTGCGAAAATTAAACCCAACTCATACAGGTTGTTAAAGATTTGTAATTCAGGAAATCTTTTTTGCATTTCATAGATCACCGCAGCCATTCCTGCCATTGCAATTATAGATCCAAAAGTGCTCATCAATAAATGGGTTTTGATGAAAGGGCTTCGAATAAATCTCTTGGTGGCCCCGACCAATTGCATGGTTTTGATGATCAGCCTTTTGGAGTAGATGGACAAGCGTATGGAGCTGTTGATCAACAATACGGCTACAAAAATAAACACCCCACTGGCCAAAAACATCCAAAAAGTTATTTTTTTGATGTTTTGATCTAAGAGCTCCAAAAGAGGTTTATCGTAAACCACTTCACTTACATAGCTGTAGAGTTCGATGTCTTTACTCAATTTTGATACCATTGCGGGGTTCAAAAAAGCAGCTTTAAAATAGACATCTATAGAATTGAGCAGGGGATTATAACCCAAAAACTCAATAAAATCCTCTCCAATCTCGTGAGCATGCCTTTGAGAAGCTTCTTCTTTGGAAACATAACTTACCTTTTTGGTCGCAACATTTAAGCGTAATGTTTTTTGTAATTGTTTTAGTTCAATTTCTTTGGAAGAATCTTTGACATATATTGTCATGACAATTTGCTCCTTAAAATGATCCGCAACTTTTTTGGAATTGAGCAACAAAATCCCAAGTATTCCTGTTAAAAACAGGACTAACGAAATGCTTAATACCACCGAAAAATACGTGGAGATTAATCTTCTTTTGTTAAACTTTTCTTCTGGTAATTGTCTCAAGGGGATGAAATGTTTCAGTAAAATTAAAAAACCTTCAATAAAAAGAACCTTGAGAGCTGGAAACTTTTTCCTTTCCTTCAATAAGCGTATTTTTACACATTCAAAAAAAAAGGCCTTAAATGGATTACGATTTTTGTAAAATTGAAAAAAAATGGCAAGACTTTTGGGCAAGCCAAAAAACTTTTAAGGCAGACAATCAGAGCGATCGACCCAAATACTATGTGTTGGATATGTTTCCTTACCCCTCTGGTTCGGGACTTCATGTGGGTCATCCTTTAGGATATATTGCCAGTGATATCGTTGCGCGATACAAAAGACACTTGGGTTTTAATGTCCTTCATCCTCAGGGCTATGATTCCTTTGGACTTCCTGCCGAGCAATATGCCATCCAGACTGGGCAACATCCCTCTAAAACCACCACCACCAACATCAATAGATATCGCCAGCAGTTGGATCGTATGGGGTTTTCATTTGATTGGGATCGTGAAGTACGTACCTCTGA
>JABGSU010000156.1 GCA_018647605.1 Flavobacteriaceae bacterium
CGAAAGCGAATCCAATTTAAACACTCCACCAGTATAGGGCTTGTCTTTGTAGTATTTGATTTTCCCTTTTTGGGTGAGCTTTAACTTATCGGCATGGGCGATCTTTTCGGAGGTGGATTGGGGAGGCCTACAGGAGATCAATAGGCATAAAAAAACGAATACACTACTGAGTGACTGTCCCGGGTGTGCCAAAATATTGATTGCCATTGATGTAGGGGTCATTGTCTGTTATATGGTAGTGATAAATACCTTCAGGAAAATCGGAGGTAGCGTGCTGGTGACCATGGTAGGCATCGAGATCGCTGTTGGTAACCTTACTGCCATTTTCTTCTGGACCATAGACTGGAAACCCATCTAAAAGAAAACCCATCAGCGCGTCTTTCCCATTCTCTTGTGTCAGGTAGAGGGGTTCGATATGGTAGTGATAGGTACCCAACCTTTCTGGATGTCCGTTGTATTGATCAAAAGAATTGATTTCGTTGGTCAAAGGCTGATTGGGCCCAGCGTATTGGTTAAAAAGGGCAACACCATTTAGGGCTACTCCCATGGATCCCAGTCTGGTACTACTTTTATTACTCGCCTCTTTTGGATTAAGGGGAATTTTATAAGTCAAATTAAAGGCATTGATTTGGTTCGGATTTAAACTAAAATTTGGATTGTCTCCATTGTAATTTTCATAGAGAGAACTGGAAGTATTGAAGTAGGGGCTACCATGGTCGGGAGTACCGTCAACCTCTATTACCACGAAATCACCTTCGATAGAGATTTGAGAGGCTCCATAAATTTTACTGTAAACCTCTGGCGGTTCCAAAGATGAGGAAGTATCCGTTGGTTCGGTTTCTCCCTCCGATTTACTGCAGGATATAAAAAGAAGGGTTGCGAAAAATAAAAATAATTTATTCATGGTTTGATTTGTTCTTATAAAATACCGTTTTAAAAAATGAAAACCCTACTAATAACGTATAATTTTAAAATCAGTCCTTCTGTTTTGCAAATGTTCCGCGTCAGTAAGGGAGCAACATTCACAGCTTTTGATCCAGACCTTCTGCTGCTGTTCTTTGAGAGCTTGGACCCTATCTTGGGCTTCGGCATAGCTATTGGTCTGCTCCACAATGACGCGGTAAAGCCCTTTATTTGTTTTTTCGATTTCAGCTTTATACCCCAAATCATTAAATGTTTTTTGTTTAAGGAGAGCGTTGTCATAGATGACATAAGAACCTCCCAATATCAGATAATCCAAAGTGGTGTTGCCCGACACGGTAGCTTCACCATAGCCCTTTCCAAAAACCCTATCCTGGTTATCAATGCGTTCCCTAACATAGTCAATAATAGTTTGGGTCCTTTCTTGAGAGAGTTTAAGGTTATACTCTTTACGCCCCCGGCAATCAGAAAAAGAACTCAGCTCCACAATCATTTCAGGTCTTGCGTTCATGGCCGAGACCACCGCATCCACTCGATCCTTATAATCAACCAGCAGATTGGATTTGTCGTAGGCGTAAAAAATTGGTAGAAAGGTTTCTTTAAGGAAGTCAGGTAATTTTTCTATGGCCACTTCCGAGCGTTGCAAAAGCACCTTAATTGCTTTTGACTTTCCATATTTACTTTTTAGAACATAGGCAAAAGAGTCTTTTTTCTGCATTGGGGCATTGTTTTTATATAAAAAAGAACCGTTGGCATTCAATTGTAAGGCACCATTAAGTGTATTTTCCACCAGTACAGCTTCTTTTCTAAATAAGATTGTGAGAGGATCTTGGGAAAGCATTGAAGCCTCGTCATTTTTGAGTACCCCCTCTTGAGAAATAACCAAAGTGTCGATAGGATTATAGGAATATTCATCTTCCAGACCTGCCATCTGTGGTTTAAATTTAAAGGCATAGAGATCATCGTCTCCATTTCCAGTTTCCCTGTTGGAACTGAGAAGGCCATAGTCCAGATTTTCATCTACTGAAAGAGAAAAATCGTCTTGATCACTAGCGAAGGGAGGTGGCAAATCCATTACGTGCCATCGCACATCAACGCTATTAACTGCTAGTTTTGGTGACAATTTTCCATTGTTACCTTTGGCGCTGTAAAAAAGGAATTTTTCTTGGTGTAAAAAGGGGAAAATTTCATCTGATGCGGTATTAATATCGGGTCCCAAGTTTACTACCGAACTGTAATTCCCATTCCCTAAAATAGTGACATAATACAAGTCCATTCCACCAAAACCCCCTGGTCGATCGCTCGCAAAATACAGCTTTCGGTCTTTGATACTCACGGCGGGGTGGAGCGTAGAATGCCCTTCACTATTGATTGATAGTGGAACGGCAACTTGTTTTTTACGCTCGTCCGAAGACCAAGCATAGATATAAAGCGGTATGCTTTTTTGCTTTTTTGTGATTTGGGCACTGCGGGTCAAATAAAGTATTTCCTCCTTGGGATCCCAACTTGATGGGCCATCTTGAAAAACCGAATTGATGCCCAAAGGAAGAGGTTTTGATTCAGTAACCTTAAAATTTTTCGAGTCCCATTGGGCTTGGTAAAGATTGAAAATATTGTGATCTGAGCCAATCTTTCTATTTAGACCTTTAGTGTATTTATTAGATTGCTTTTGACTGTATACCAATACTTTATTACTATTATAATCCATAAGGTGTGCTCCAAATTCAGGACCTTCGGTGTTCAGGGTCAACGGAACCAATTGATAGGAAGATTCAGTAGGAGTATCCTTTTGGAACTTTGTTTCTATTGGCAATCGTATGGCTTTTTGTCGGTATTCATCACTTAGTTTTTTATTGTCAGTCAGATAAGAAGCAAAGTAATAATAATCTTTTACTTCTGCAGAATCAGAATCTACAAGGGGGCGAAGGGTTTGGGCAGCCTTTTTGATTTCCCCGAGTTCGGCATAGACTTTGGAGAAATTTCTTCTATAGGCTAAGGGAATGGTATCTCCTACTTTGAGGAAGAAGGATAGTGCTTTGTCATAGTCCTGATTCATATAATGGTATGATGCCCATTCTAATGTACGAAGATCATCAGCAGCTTTTTGTGCCAACATCACTTGACCAAAGAACAATCCTAAAAGCGCTACTTTAATTTTCATCTCTATTGACGTTTAATCATGAACTTTTCATTATTAAAATATCCTGGGTGAACGAAGCATGCTTTTTGCAACTGGAATGAGATCAAAACGCAACATAAATTCGTGAGTGGCATGATTCACATTGATTAGTTTCCCCAAAGAAGAAGTGTTATAGGAATAGCCTACAGATATACTTTTGCCGAGATGAACACCAGCAATCATTCCAAATCCCCCACCAAATTTAGTACCGGGGACATCTTGATTAAAGGAGGATCTTGTCTGAGGGCCAATCCAAAACAATTCTCGATATAGTAAAAGTACACTTAAATCGTAACCAAAAGCAGAACCCTTGGTATGTTTGACCAACATACTGGGTTTGGCTTGAAAATCGTCAGTGATCCTGACCAATCCTCCCACAATACCATAATAGTGCTTTTGAATAGTAAGGCTTTCATTTTCAATGAACCATGGTATTGAGAATCCTGCATACCAGCGCGGGCGATGGTAGTAAATTCCAAAACCGATATTGGGGGTGAATTTTCCCCCTTCATCAAAAGTAAAAGACATATCGTCGGGAGTGGTTGTCTGGATAATACTTTCATCAAAATCAAAATTGCTTATACCTGCTTTGATACCAATGGCTAGAAAAGCATCTTTGATGGGAAGGTGATAGGCCAAGTCTAGGGCAACTCGGCTACTGCTCATAGGACCAATTTTATCGTTCACTCCCGCCAGTCCAAAGCCGAATTTTTTTTGGCTCATTTTGTTATTAAAAGTAAAAGCTTGAGATTCTGGCGCTCCAGGGAAATTCGACCACTGTGTTCTCTGGATTATGGCAAAATGCGTATAATCTTTTGAGCCTGCATATGCGGGGTTCAAACTTTGGTGATTGAACATGTATTGAGAAAAAGTGACCTCCTGTTGCCCTTCTAGAGTGACAGGTAAACACATGACAATCCCAAGTGAAATCCAGTAAAATAAATGTATTTTCACATTAATAAATATAGTAAATAAGTATAAAGTATTACTATTTGAAATTTGTTTATAAGCCTTACTTTTTAATTGTATATAAATCAGTAATTTTAACACTAGCACCAATATTGTTGGAAACCTATAAAACAATAAAATGAGGGTTTTATTTCTTAGGAATTTAATTTCTGTTTTGATGCTTTTGGCAATACAAGACCTGACGGCCCAGCTCAGCAAAGTGCATTATATTCCTCCCATAGCTGCCCATGGGGCAGCCAATTCCAATGCTTTTCCTCGTGACCAATACATTTATATTTCTACACCGTCGACAGACAATGTAAACTACACCATTGCTCCTATGGGAGAAGTCCCAGCCAATTATATTTCGGGAGTGGTATCCAATTCTTTTCCCGATGTTCAAAGTATTGGCTCTGGAGAAACTTTTTTTGCCATCACCGATACACAATTTTATGCTGGAAGGGTCATTGATAATAAGGGCTATATAATCACGGCCGATGCCCCTATTTTTGTTGCTGTTCGATTGAGAGCTTCTAGCCGAACTGGAGAAAATTATCCCCAAGCAGGAGCATTGGTCAGTAAAGGATTATCTGCATTGGGTACTTCATTCAGAACAGGAACTTTTACCAGCAAAAGCCCTGGGACGGACGACAACAACGCGAATTACTTGAACTTTATTTCTGTGATGGCCACAGAAGATGGTACTCAAGTAATTTTTGATAATCTTGATACAGGACTCGATTTAGAAGGGATTTCCGCGCCAGTAGGGGGTGGTACTTTTTCGTTGACGTTTAGTTTAGATACTGGAGAAACCTATTTGATTGCCGCCGAAGCGGAAAATGCTGTGGCCAATCGCGACGGATTGATAGGCGTTTCGGTTGAGTCCACCAAACCCATCGTGGTAAATAGTGGTTCGGCCAATGGGAGTTTTCACAATGGAGGAGGCAGGGATTACGGTATTGACCAATTAGTAGGAGCCGATAAAATTGGGAAAGATTATATTTTTGTAAAGGGCGTTGGTGGTGACGACTGGGAGAATATTTTAATTGTAGCCCACGAAGACAATACCGAAATTTTTTTAGATGGAAGCTCGACCGCAACCGTCAATTTGGCCCTAGCAGGAGATTATTATTTGATTGAAGGAAATGCTTTTGGGTCTGCAGGTTCCAACAGAACCCTTTTTGTAAGAACCTCCAAAAATGTTTTTGCATGGCAAGGAACAGGTACGGGCAGTGAAGCCAACCAAGGGATGTTTTTTGTCCCACCGCTTTCTTGTCAAAGTCAGGGTGAGGTAAACAACATCCCCATGATTGACTATATCGGTTCTTCCTTATTTTCAGGTTATGTGACTGTCGTCACCAATCAAACGGCATCAATTACCTTTTCTGATGGGAGCAATTCTAATAAATCCATGGATGACTCGTCATTTTCAGGTTCAGTGTCGGTGGTGGGTCCAGAATCGGTTCAAGGAGCAGACTACAAAGCTTATATTCTTCAAAACCTTTCAGGAAACGTATCGATCAACTCTTCAGAAGAACTCTATTGTTCCTATTTTAATCAAAATGGTGCAGCTACTTCGGGGGGTTTTTATTCTGGATTTGTTGCTCAGCCCGAAACGGTAATCAGAGCTCCTAATTTACAGGGAGAAAAGTGTTTGCCCAATGTAGAATTGCTGGCGTCGGGGGTGGGAGTGTATGATAGTTTTAAATGGTTATATGATGATGGGACGGGTTATGTAGATCTGGGAGTTAGTGATAATCCCTATGCTCCTATCAGTCCAGGTTCTTATAAGATCGAAGCCCAAATCACTTGTAAAGGAGTAACCAGTATTGCCTATTCTCAACCTGCAGTGGTAAGCCAATGTCCTCCCGATTTTGACGGAGACGGGATCAATGACAATATTGATTTAGACTTGGACAATGACGGAATTTATAATATTTACGAAACCCTATCGGATTTTCAACTCGATATGGCTGACTTTAGTAATCCACTGATCATCCAGACTGCAACAATTACTACGGCGGGAGCCTATACCGTTTCCAGTGTGGTAGCTTCCAATAGCTCAATCGCTCAAACAGCCACAGGTGAAATGACTTCCTCCTTGGATGGCAATGGGAGACAAAATGAAATAGAATGGAACTTTAATAGTGAAATCAATTTTAAATTGATCCAAACAGTAGGAAGCACCCGGCCCTACATTGAGGGAGAATTTTTTGTTCTTTCCACCAATGACCCTTCCGAAAGTATATCCCTTTTGGATCCCAACAATAATCTTTTGGTGGATACCAACTACGACAATACCTATGAGTCCGGTTTAGTACTTTATTCTGCCAATGAAATAAGGTTTAAGTATAATCCTTCAAGCATGACTTCCCCTACGTTTACCTTTTTGGGAGAGAATATGCAAAGCATAAAATTGACCCATATCAATGACAACCTATCCCAAACGGCGCTTTTTAAATGGGACTTTTCCTTGCATCAAAATGATTTGGACACAGATGGCGACGGTACCCCCGATGCCTATGACCTTGACAGTGATGCCGATGGCTGTTTGGATGTTATAGAAGCAGGATTTACAGACAGCGATGCGATTCCGGATGGCATTTTGGGCACTTCGCCTGTGACCGTAAGTTCATTGGGCTTGGTGGCCAGTTATGATGGGTATGTAGTTCCCAGAGATGGAGATTTTACAGGAACCTACGATTTTCAAGAAGTGGGAATTACTGCTTTGCCCTCCAATATTACCGAACATCCTAATTCACAAAGCTTGTGTTTGGGAGTAAGTGCGAGCTTCGATGTTCAAACCGATTTACCACAACCACAGTTTCAATGGCAAATATTTAACGGTACACTATGGGTTGACCTAAATGATGATGCCGTCTATAGTAATACCAGTTCCCCAAATTTGAGCATTAGCCCTGCCGATAATAGTCTGGACAATACCCAATATCGAGTCGCAGTAGCCAAAGGAGGATATCTCTGTAGCCCTGTTTTTTCAAATACAGCGATCCTTACCATGGCCCTTCCAAATTCTTTTGATTTGAATCCTGCCGTTTTCAATCTTAGCGAAACTGATTCTCCCACTTCATTTTCGATTAGCTTGAACCAGGCTCCTGTCTCCAACGTTGTTTTAGACATTGCTAACCCTGACATTACTGAGGCCATAGTTTCTCCCACCCAAGTTAGCTTTACCCCTGCCAATTGGAGTGTACCACAATCCATCGATATTTATCCTCAAAAGGATGATCTTTTGGATGGGGATCAAATCATTTATCCAAATGTTTCGGTCAATCGTACTTTGACTCAAAACTGCTATACTTTTAGCGAAACTAAGACCATTACCCTTACCGTTTTGGATATTGATGCTCCAGGATTTGAAATCATTACCATAGATAATTTATCTGATGAAAATGGAGGAGAAGCTTCCTTCTCGATTCAGCTTTTATCAAAACCCTCGGGAACGGTCACTCTCGATTTGTCCTCTAGTGATCTTAGCGAAGGACAGCTGAGTATTAGTAATGTTCAATTTAGTCCAACGAATTGGAATATGCCTCAGACTGTTGTGGTTTCAGGATTACCTGATCCAATTCCTTTTAAGGATGGAAATATAACCTATCAGATTATTACAGGAAATGTGAGCTCGACCGATGCCGATTACAATGCTTTGGATGGAAGTACAGTCACCGATGTCAATTTGATCAATCAAGACAATTCAGGTCCCGCAATTGTATTGACTGTAGTGGGTGGAACAGGAGTAACTGACGAAGATGGAGCTTCATTTGCCGTCCAATTTAATTTGCTTTCTCAACCTTTTGGAGGGGGGGATGTACATTTTGGACTGGATCTTTTGGGAGACCCTGGTGAGGCATCATTATCGACCACCAGTATGACCATTCTCAATGCCAATTGGAACAAGCCGTTTAATAATGAAGTGATCATTACTGGTCTTGACGACGCCTTGATTGATGGGGATATTTTTTTAGTATTAGAAACTTCAGACCCCACCTCTTTGGATGTAGTTTATGATGCATTGGACGAATTTGATGTGGCGGATTTGATTTTTAGAAACCTAGACAACGATCAGGCAGGACTCAGTATAAGCGCTA